>JAIRYV010000088.1 GCA_031267685.1 Treponema sp. | reverse complement strand
AACTCATGTTCGTTGAGGATAGCCTTGAAACTGTTATCGTGCAGATTGTGTATAGCCATTTCGTTTCATCCTTCTTGCGTGTCTTTTATAGTATACAACAATGAGACCATGATTTCAATACGGTAAATAGCTTCCAGCAATGTAACATGTACTTCACCACCAAGTCTCATGCCATTATGTCATCATTTTGCGTACTGTTACATTGCTGGAAGCAATACGTTTATATAGAGCGCGTCCAGGGTCTTTCATCTTACCCTGATATGCGCCGTCAACAGCTACCAGCGGGTCTTCTCAGCCCAGAGTCCGAGTGCGGGGTTGGGAACAAAAAATATGCGCTCCCCATCAGGCAGGGTATTCCAGCCATAGCTGAGAGTATTGATGTCATAACGGGTAAGAGCGGCGTTAAGGTCGCCCCACTCAAAGCCGACGCTTTCGACCTCAGCGCGGCTCAGGCCAGGCCCTGGGCAATAGCGTACAGTGAACCGGCCTTCGCTTGAGCCGTGAATCAGGTGAGCTGCTGCACTGAGACTGCCGGCAAGCTCAGTGTCGTGCAGCACCTTGTCCTGTATCACCTTAGCTGGCCGGTAGCCATGTTTACGGATAAGCGCGTCAATGCCTTTGTCTTCGCCAAAGCGCTCAAGCCCGGGCGCGAGAATGAGTAGTTCACCGCCGTCTGCCATTGCCATACGAGTGCGGTAGATTGCCTTGTTGCCCAGCCATGTTGTACGGAACTCATCGCTTTCAAGGTAGACCACTGCCTTTTTCACCGGCTCATCCAGAATATCCACGTTGACCTCACGTGCCAGCGCTGCTGCCTGCTCGAAACATTCGCGGCCAAAGCCTACAAACAGGCCGCGCACTGCCAGTGAGCCACGCGGTTTGCCAGTGGCAGCGACTTCCGCGTGGCTGCGGGCGCTCACTACAGTCAATGCCCAGAGTATGGGCGCCAGATTACTGCTGAAACGCTTGAAGCCTTCGTCGAACATGGCCCTGACCGGCGTATCGGTTCTGCCCATCATGCGTTCCATGCCATAAGACGCGCCTACAAAGTGGCTTTTGTCGATTGCCTCTTTGCCGCCAGTACCCACGAAGATGTTCTTGGCATGGTTTGCCATACCCACTACCTCATGTGGCACTACCTGTCCAGCGGAAACAATGAGCGAAAAACCACCGTCCCTGAGCAGTTTGTTCACCTGTACCGGCCAGTCATAACGCGCTGCGCCTTCAGACGCCTGTTCCACCCACTCGGCCGGCAGGCGTCCAAGCTCCACCACGTCATTGCGCCAGTCGTGGACAAGAATCTTTTCAAGGGGTGTCTGCGGAAACATACGGCGCAGTTCCGTCTCGGTCATCGGCATGTGCGTACCCAGTGCTGGTAGAACCGCGCCCAGGCGCTCACCCAGGTTTCGCGCTGCGATGTCCGTCAAAAAGCCAGCCCGTGAATGAAAGCGTGTAATATCCGGCGGCAGAACCAGCACGGGTCCGGTTTTTGCCCCAGCCTCAAGCGCCTTTGCCAGCGCCTCTGAAAACAACTCGTCGATCTCCCCGTCAGACAGGTCTAACGCGGGGCCGCCTTTAGCAACATAAGTCATAGAACCTCCTATGGATACTTGCATAGTATAACACAATCTCTCCAAATTTTGTTGACAACCCATATTATAACAGATTAACCTTGTTCTATCAAAATTTTTGGAGGTTCTTTTATGAAGAAATTGGAAGTTACCCTACTCACGTTAGCGGTCTGCATATTGGTGGGTTGTAGTAACAAAAGCAATCAGACTGCGCAAAATTCTGTTACAGGGGGGGGGGGGGGCGGTAGCTCAAGTGCCACTACGGCACAAAGCGGGCTAAACTTTACTGGTTACCCTATGAATGCAACGAATCAGACCATTACTTGGTTCGCCAGTAACGGCTATTTGCCGAATACAGCGTATGGATCGGCCAGAGAATCGCCATTTCACACTGGTTTGCAGGAGATGCTCGGCGTGAATATCGATTGGCAGTTCCCGGTTACTGGTACTGATACCAATCAAGCGTTCAATCTTGTCATGGCGAATGAGAAACTGCCGGATATCGTCTTTCATGGTCTTATGAAAGATGCGCAACGATACATGGATGAAGGTACTATCTATGATCTGACCTCGTACATCCAGCAGTGGGCGCCAAACTACTACAAATGGCTCCAGACTAACCCTGAATACGACCGTACATTCAAAACTGACGAGGGCAAATACTATGGTTTTGGCTTTTTCCGCGAGGCCGGGGGCTGGAACGACAGCTATCTGGGTCCGGTAGTACGGCAAGACTGGCTCGACGAATGTGGTTTGCCCATACCAGAAACCATTGCGGACTGGGACAGGACGCTGAGGGCATTCAAGGACCGCTATGGCGCAGTGCTGAGTTTTGCGCGCACCCGCGTGGCTGACTATGGAAGCGGCATTGCAGGCGCGTTTGGGGCGTATACCATGCTTACCTTCAGGCTTTATGTTGACGATAACCACAAAATTCAGTCAGCAACATCGCAGCCTCAGTGGAGGGATTACCTGGTCAAGCTGAATGAGTGGTGGCGTGATGGTCTGCTGGATCAGGACTTTATGACCAACGATGACACAATGACACGGACCAATGCCTTGAACGGCAAGATGGGCATATCGATTACCTCAATGGGGCAGCTCTCCAACTGGGTGATGGATGCCGAGAACTCTCGTAATGGCGCTCAGTGGATCGGGCTTCAGTATCCCCATGGTGTGGATGGTACACTGAGCATGATTCCGGGTGGGTATGGTATTGGAACCAACGCTGCGGTCATTACCACAAGTTGTCCTCAAGAGAAGCTGGAACTTGTGATGAGGGCGCTCGACTACGCCTACAGCGACGAAGGCAATCTGTACTGGAACTTTGGTAAGCAGGGTGTGTCGTGGGAGTATGACGCGAATGGACAGCCCGCGTATCTGCCACTCGTTACGAATGATCCTGATGGGTTAAACAACGCCATCGACAAGTTTGGCGGCTCAACATGGAGCGGTAACTGCATTCAGGCGACGCTGTTGCTGTACCTCAAGAACACTCAGCAAGCCATTGATGCCAACGACCTGTGGTTCTACCCGAATGAGGCGGTAAGCGCCAAGTGGACCGTGCCTCCGGGCGTTACACTGACGCCGGATGAGAGTAGTCGTGCCGCTGAACTGCAAAATACCATCAGCACCTACTCCAACGAAATGGCGATCAAGTTCATCACTGGCCAGGAGCCGTTCAGTAACTTCAATAGCTTCGTCGCACGGGTTAACCAGATGGGCCTGCCGGAACTACTGAACATTAACCAGACTGCTTACGATAGGTATCTCGCTCGCTAAGGCGTGGATTAAGCGATTAGGAGTAAGTTGTTTCAACACGACTTACTCCGTTTTAAGGAGGAACTATGGTTAAAGCAAATGTCTCAACATTCCATGTGCCGTTAAAGACTGTGCTGGCAAGGGATTTCGCGTTGAACAAGTGGAAGTACCTGCTTATCCTGCCAGTGCTGGTGTACTTCGCGCTGTTTGTATACAAGCCGATGTATGGTCTTATCATCGCGTTCAAGGACTATCGCCCGAATCTGGGCTTTGATCGCAGTCGTTGGGTTGGGCTTAAACACTTCATCGACTTCTTTAATGATGTGTATTTTTTCCGTTTGCTGAGAAATACACTATCGATCAGCCTTTTAAGCATATTGTTTGGCTTCCCTGCCCCCATACTGCTGGCGCTCCTGCTCAATGAAATCCAGAACGTCAGCTTCAAAAAGACTGTGCAGACCATAACCTATATGCCGTACTTCATCTCAATGGTCGTGGTGGCATCGCTGATTCGTACCTACAGTGCCAGTAACGGTATCTTTGCGCAGATTGCGATCCTGTTTGGAGGAGAGGGGAGGAACTACCTTATGCACAATCAGTATTTCTACCCCATCTACGTTATATCCGACATCTGGCAGGGCATTGGCTGGAATTCCATCATTTACCTTGCGGCGCTCACCAGCATTGATCAGGAGCAGTACGAGGCGGCGCGTATTGATGGCGCGGGGCGTATCCGGCGTATATTCAGTGTTACCCTGCCAAACCTTCTGCCCACCATCATGGTTCTGTTCATTCTGCGTATGGGTGGCATACTCAACGTGGGCTTTGAGAAGATCATCCTGCTGTACAACGAGGGCATTTACGAGGTGGCTGATGTCATTTCGACCTATGTCTACCGGCGGGGCATTATTCAGGCGGCATTCAGCTATGCTTCAGCGGTTGGCTTGTTCAACTCGCTGGTGAACGTGGTGTTTCTGGTTACGGCGAATACGCTCAGTAAGAAATTCACCGAGTCAAGTCTGTTTTAGGAGGCCAAAAATATGCTGTATAAAAAATCACCAGAGGATATCGCGTTTGATGTCATTAACACGATCATTATGCTTTTTTTGGTGTTCGTTACGCTCTATCCAATGTACTATGTGGTGGTTGCGTCGGTAACGGACAATATCGCATTGCTGGCGACGCCCGGTTTTCTGTGGTATCCCAAAGGCTTCACACTCGGCGCGTTTCGGCTCGCCTTCACCCATCCCTTGCTGATAAGCGGTTACAAGAACATTCTCATTATTATGGTTGCGTCGCTGTTCATTAACATCTTTCTGTCATTGTTTACAGCCTTCTTCCTCGCCTCTAAGAACATGCTCTTCAAGAAACCGGTGTTGTTTATCATCCTCTTTACTATGTTTTTCCGCGGCGGTATGATTCCTGACTATCTCAACATCAGGAGTCTGCATCTGTACAACACGCTCTGGGCGCTGATACTGCCGGGCGCGATCAGTGTGTACAACTGCATTATTTATCGCACGGCCATTGAAACTATCCCTGACAGCCTCTCGGAGTCGGCGCGCATTGATGGCGCGAATGACATAACGATACTGTTCCGCATCATCTTTCCGCTGATCAAGCCAACAACTGTTGTGTTACTGCTCTATTATGGCATTGGACATTGGAATAGCTGGTTTCCCGCTTCGATCTATATGCAGGATAATTACAAACTGCCGATTCAGAATGTGCTACGGGCGATTCTGATAGCGAACTCAAACATACTGAACTCAGCTGCGACGGAAACCGACCAGATCAACCAGTTTGCCGAGTCCATCAAGTATGCTGCTATCGTCATTACCACTGTGCCGATTCTGTTTGTGTACCCGTTCTTGCAACGTTATTTCGTGAAGGGCGTGATGCTTGGCGCGGTGAAAGGATGATCTAAAGGGCGTGGTCTAAAGTTGAGGCACGCATGGCGCCTCAACTTTTACCACGCCCATCCAGCAAGGGTTTTATCGTGCCTCAACCGCGATTTACGCGCTGAACTGATTAATCATGAGGGCTGGCTGCTGAGTCGCATCAAGCGTATCGCGCCAGAGGGTGCCTTCCGGGTCAACGCGATTGCGGTGCGACACCGCCGCTTTCATGGGAATATGCACGAACTCGTTGTTCACCAGCCCTACAATGAGCTTGGTCTTACCAGCCATTGCCGCGTGAACCGCCGCGTTACCCAGGCGCTCGCAGTAGATCGAGTCAACTGGTGACGCGGGCGCGGAGCGAACAATGTAGCTGGGGTCGATGTACTTCAGGGTAATATCCATCTTCTTTTCCTCGAAGTATTCGATGATGCGGTCGCGTAAGTACGTGCCAGCATCCGCCATTTTGAGGTTACCGCTGGCATCGGCCTTATGTTCGGTCAGCAACTGCTCCTGCAATATACCCTCGGCGATGATGACGACAGCGTGCCGTCGCCTCCGCAGGCGATGTTCGAGGTGGTGGAAGAAGCCGTTTTCGCCCTCAAGGTTGAACGGCACTTCTGGGATAAGCACGAAGTTGACCTCGTGGCTGGCAAGGGCAGTATGCACTGCGATAAAGCCGGATTCCCGCCCCATCAGCTTGACCATCCCGATGCCGTTCATTTGGGAAGTGGCTTCCATGTGCGCTGAAGCCACAACATCAACCGCCTTAGCAACTGCTGTATCAAAGCCAAAGGACTTCTGGATAAAGGCGAAGTCGTTATCAACTGTTTTGGGGATACCGATCATAGCGATCTTGAGCTTGCGCCGCTCGATCTCCTCAGCAATATCCAGAGAGCCTCTCTGGGTTCCGTCTCCGCCAATGGTGAAGAGCATATTAAGGTTAAGCTGCTCCATGGCGTCCACGATTTTGCTCACTTCTTTGCCGCCTCCACGTGAGCTTCCCAAGAACGTGCCTCCAAGCTTGTGTATGTTATCAACGTTGTCAGGATTCAGTTCCCGCGGCGGGTACTGGTACTCCGGCAGAAAGCCTTTGTAGCCGTTGCGGATACCGGTGACGCGATGAACGCCGTAGCGGTACCAGAGACAGCGGACTATAGCGCGGATCACGTCGTTCATGCCCGGACAAAGGCCGCCGCAACTGACAATACCAGCATGAACATGCGCTGGCATGAAGTAGATCATCTCACGCGGTCCCGAGCACTCAAGCACATGACTGCGCTTGAGTGCGCTTTGCGCTCCAAGCTCCACACTTGGGCTCAAACAGATAAACTGGTCATCCGTAACATAGTTCGCCATCATGTCGCCCTCTATGCGGGACATCTCGATGGGTGATCTGTTGTTCCGTCTCCCCAGCTCTTCAATGGTAAAGTCAAACTCTTCCATAAAATCTATTCTCCTTATCTTTGAATATATAAGAATCATAATCTAGCATTGCATATCAGTATATAGTCTTTTTTTGATGTATCTATAACAATCCTAAATATGATTGAACTTATTGTATTTCTGGGAAATCCGGGCGCTCAGTATGCGCGTAACCGGCACAACGCAGGACGCCTTTTGGCCGAGTCCCTGCCATTTTCTTCATCCCTGTACTGGGGGCGCAAGTACAAGGGACTATACACAGCCTTTGACGGCAAGCATTTGCTCATGCCTGAAACCTTTATGAACCTGTCGGGTGAATCAATGGGCGCGGCAGCGGCGTTCTTCAAGATTCCGCCGGAACAAATCCTCGTTGTCCATGATGAGCTGGAACTGCCGCTCGGTACAGCCTCGCTCAAGTTTTCAGGCGGACTTGGCGGGCATAAGGGTCTGCGCTCAATTAAGGCGTGCCTCAATACCGCTGATTTCTGGCGGCTTCGTATTGGTATAGGCCGACCCGCTCACAGCGACATCCAATTCTGGGTACTCTCGGACTTCACCGCTGCTGAAACTGCTATACTCACACAGACACTGGAAGCCTGCGCAGATGTCCTGCTCCATATTATGAAAGAAGAGCCGACATCTCTCTTACCAGAATGGAACAAGCGTAACTGTTGCCTTGAAGTATAGCATAAATGTAAAGCTATGTCTCAAAGACGCCGACTTTTATAAAAGATTGTTTTTAGAAACGGAATTTCTGAGAACAATTCGGACTTGCGGTTGAACCGTAAGATTCCGTACAATTTTTTAGCAAGGATGCGTCTATGAAACATTTGAGACATTCTCTACCGTTTTTAAAACTCGTGGTGCTGCTGGTCTTTATCACCAGCGTCTCGCTTTATGCCCAGCCAATTCAGGAAGAACTTAATCCGACTCCTGTCTCAGCTCTCCCTCCAGCGGCGGTTGCCCCGCCACCAGCAGCCTCAGCAGCATCAACATCTGAGACGTCCCCTTTCGTGTTGAATAAACTTGCGCTGTTTTCTTCTGGGGTTGGCTTCTTTGAGCATAGCGGCATTATGGCCAATGATGCGGAAATAGTTCTGGCATTCAGTGTGGATGCGATAAATGATGTGTTAAAGTCGCTGGCAGTGAGCGATCTGGGATCCAGAGAGCGAACCATTGTTTATCCAGTGGATCAGCCGCTCGACCGCGCCCTACAAAGCCTCAAGATCGATCTTTCGGGCAACCCCAGCGTGGCACGTATACTTAATGGCTTGAAAGGCGAGGAAGTTGACGTATACGCTCCAAACCTCATCAGCGGACGAATCATCGCTGTCGAAGGTGAGGACGACCTGCTCCTGCGCTACGCCACCGGTACCACTGGTAATTATGGTATTGGACCAGCAGTAACGCTCTACACAAACGCCGGCATCAAAGTGATTCGGCTCTCCGAAGTATTGGGTTTTGCGTTCAGAAATCAGGCGATTAACGATGACTTAAATCGCGCGCTTGACCTTATTATGGCGTCAAGCAACACTAATACACGCAATCTTACGATTCAGCTCAAGGGGAATACCACCCGCAAAATTGCGATTAGCTATGTGATTCCTGCCGCAATATGGAAAGCCTCTTACCGGCTGGACCTGGTTGAAACGCCAAACGCCGCGTTCCAAGGCTGGGCCATTGTTGATAATGACAGCGACATGGACTGGAACAATATCCAGCTTTCTCTGGTTACAGGCCGTCCAGTCTCGTTCATTCAGGAACTTTACGCGCCTTACCATGTGAACCGCCCCATTGTCCCACTCGCAATCGCAGGAACCGCAGAACCAGCTACCTATGAGTCAGGTTCCGTCATCTCGATGAACGATGAAGGAGCGGGGTATACTGCTAAACAAGCGCCAGAGCCACAGGCAGCACGAGCGCCCGGCGTTAGAACAGAAGCCCTTTCCCTCAACGCCGCGATTGATCTAATCACTCCACAAGGACAGGATGTCGCCGAACAGTTCGAGTACACCTTCCCCAATCCGGTGAGTATTCCTCGCCAGCAGAGCGCCATGCTTCCACTCGTGGAAACAAGGCTTGAAGTAACAAAGACCCTGATCTTCCCAGCCACTGCACTGCATAACCGCACCATCCACCCCTTAGTGGGTGCAGAACTTGTCAACAAAACAAAACTGACGCTCCCCGCCGGGCCTATCACCGTCTATGACGCTGGAACCTATGCAGGCGATGCGCTCGTTGACTTCTTCCCATCCAATGAAAAGCGCCTCATCTCCTACGGCGAAGACCTCGCCACAAGCGGCAGCGTGTCTGTGAATAACAGCAGCCCCATAACCACGGTTACCATAGGACAGGGTGTTATGACCATCAACCGAAGTCAAGACTTTGTTAAAACCTACACCTTCAAAAATGCCAGCACTGAATCTAAACGCCTTGTAATCGAACACCCGATTACTTCAGGCGCACGACTCGTCTCACCCACCTACACCGAGCGTACTGATACAGTCTATCGCTTTACATTGACTCTGACACCCGGACAGGAACTTTCTTACGAAGTTAAGGAGGAGCGACCTGCGTATGAGCGGATCACTCTGGGACGGCTTCAGCCTGAGTCCTTGTTGAGCTATTCTACCAACGGTGAAATACCTGCTGAAGCACGCACGAGCCTGCAAAGAGCTGTGGAGTTACGGCAGGCGCTTGATAATGCGAATACATCGCTTGTTGCGCTGAGAACAGAGCGCGAGCGGGTCGTTACTGAACAGCAGCGTGTCCGGGAGATACTGAGCGTCGTGGGGAATACAGGCCCTCAGGGAGAGGAATACCTCAGACGCCTGGTTTCTTACGAAAACGTCCTGGACTCGCTCAGTGAGCAGATTAAGAACGCGGAACAGACGCAGAGAACAGCGCAAACCCGTTACAATACCTATCTCGCCAACCTTACTCTTTAATCCATTCTCCTAAAATAAGGGCTTGCTGAAATCAATCAGCAAGCCTTTTCTTACACCACGCCTCTGCTTAACCCAGATCACCGGTCAAACGTGCGTATATCCCATTACGTTGCATAAGTTCCGCATGAGTTCCCTGCTCTCCAATGCCCTGTTTTGTGAGTACGATGATGCGTCCAGCGTTCCTGACTGTCGAAAGCCGGTGAGCAATGATGAATGTAGTGCGATTTTTAGCCAAGTCTGTTAGGGCCTCATGTACGATATGCTCGCTTTCGTTATCCAGCGCACTGGTCGCCTCGTCAAAAATCAGGATAGGCGGGTCCTTGAGGAACACACGGGCAATGCTGAGGCGCTGGCGCTGGCCACCGGAAAGTTTCACGCCGCGTTGACCAATGTCACTGTTATAGCCGTTAGGTAAAGCCATAATAAAATCATGTGCATTGGCCTTTTTCGCCGCCATAATGACTTCCGCGTCATCCGCATCAGGTTTCCCATAACGAATGTTGTCGAACACCGTTCCAGCAAAGAGATACACATCCTGCTGCACTACGCCGATATGCCGTCGCAGGGTTTGCAGACCAAATCTGCGAATGTCAACGCCATCCACCAGAATCATTCCAGCGGTTACCTCATAAAAATGGGGAATTAACGCACAGAGGCTTGTCTTACCAACACCGGAATGACCAACAATTGCTACTGATTCGCCAGCTTTTATATCTAACGAAATATTTTCAAGCACGTTTTCCCGTCCCTCATCGTACTTAAAACTGACATTAACAAATTGTACATGTCCCTGAACCACCACTTCACTGTTTGTCAAACATTTCGTCCCATAGCCTGTTTCAGGCGCTGTCTCCATGATTTCCATGAAGCGATTGAAGCCCGTAAAGCCATCCTGATATTGCTGAACAACAAAGGCAATCCGGGAAATAGGAGCAGTAAGGTAACCCACATAAAGCAGGAATGTAATGAGGTCAGAGACACCCAGCGATGCGCGGCTAATCCAGAGACTGCCCGCGCCAACTACTGCCGCAGTAATAAGCTGGGCAAAGAAATATTCCATGCCCGTGAAGTAAAACGCCTCACGTTTGTAAATAAACGCCCGCCCTCGGAAGAATTGCTCATTAACCCCCGCAAACTTTTGCCGTTCACGTTCTTCGTTGGCGAATGACTTTACCACGCGGATTCCCCCGATACTGTCCTCCAGTTGAGCGTTAAGTTCCGCGAGGCGCTCACGGTTATTCCGATATGCGGCCCGCATCTTACCCTGAAAGAGCAGAGAATAAGCTGCCATCACGGGTAAAAAAGCGCATACCACCAGTGCAAGCTGGAGATTGATGTTCATCAGAATGATCAATGCGCCGATAAAACGCAAGCCATAAATCATCAGGTCTTCCGGCCCATGATGATAGAGTTCCGCGAGATTCAGCAGATCGTGGGTGATTCGGGACATGAGCGCGCCAGTCTTATTTTTGTCGAAAAAACTAAAAGGCAGTTTCTGGCAGTGTGCGAAAAGCTCATTTCGCATATCCCGCTCCATCATTGCGCCCATATTGTGTCCCATATAATCATAGAACAGGGCGCAGGCAGTCTGGACACTTATCAGTGCCAACATCGCCAGAGCGCCTCTTGAAAAATCAGGCGTAACGCCATCAAGCGCGTCATGGGTAATATACCGGACGCAGAGTGGCAGCATGAGTGAAATTACCGACACCACAAGGGCGCAGGTAATATCCGCAATAAACAGTAGGGCATACGGTTTATAAAATGAAACGAATTTTTCAATTCGGTTTCTCGATTGAGACATAGATTTCCTCCGCTAGTGTTTAGACAAGCGCACACCGGAGGCAGGTATTTATATTGTTAAAAGCGTGCCAGCCGGATTAACGCATTGTTCTCATAAGATTGAGAGCCTTGTTTTGTGTGTTATTTGTTTTCATTGAACGCTCCTTATGTTTGTGTTTACGGTTTAGCAATGATGTTAATATATCCCACAAGAGAACACCTGTCAACTAAAAAGATATGCTTACAGCAGTTTAACGTTACAAGAAACCCTGCCATAGTAGGGCATGGGACTGGGAGCTTCACGGATATCTGACACGAGAAGAGCGATGGTTTTGCCCTCTAAGGGCAATCATTCTGCCCTCTAAGGGTCGGACGCAGCTGCTACCTTGAAAAATACCGCTGGGGGCGACACTAACGGCCACGCGGCCTATGTTGCATCCAAGACCGGCTAAGATACACAACAACATGGCTGGAGATGACGTTGACCTGAGTAACGCGGAAATGGGTAGCACATGGGAATCTTCAGTAGGCTTTTCAATAGAACTGAAGCCTGTGCTGGGCGATCCCCTGTTTCTTGCAAGTTCGCTATTCAAGAACAAGCAAGTGGTGTTCCCAGTTAGTAATAGCGACTACAGTTCTTACGAATGGTACTTGGATGGCAAAGCATATACAGACCTGTTATACGCTGTTGCGTTGCTTTTGCCAAAGGCACAAACATATACGGCTCTAATTCTAAAATCAATTTTACCACACCCTCTCTAAAATAGGTCAAATGTTTTATGCGATTTTTTGCCGCATTTTTATTTGATCATATAAATATTCAGGAGCAAAATCCACTCCATTTTCCCAACACAATGTATGCCGTTCAACCTTAATTTTGTTGAACTTATTTTTGTCAACAAGTTCCCTTATTATTTCTCGATGGTCTGTAGTGATTTTTTCCTTGAAATCAATAATCCCATTAAGGCCATCATTAAATTCAATATAAATTCTATAATCCTCACGTAACTCTGCTTTAATCACATAAGCCAACATCTTTCCACCTCATGTCAAAGGTTCAATCTTAAAAAAATTGCCATCTTTTTGAACCATGTTCCAATTCTCCAGCAATTCCGTTTTATGCAAATTCGCCCATTCCATAGCAAGCCCTAATACACGCGAGGATAAACTACCTTTAAGTACCGTACATGAAAATGCGGCGGATTATGGTCATCAAAAAGGTGCAATAGGCTTCACCACTGTGAGCCAAGTCGGTGACTAACGCTCAAGCGCCTAGCCGCGAGTAGCGCGATCGAGCGCATCTCGCGCCTGCTGGTTGCGGGGGTTGAGCTTGATCGCTTGCTCGTAAGCCTTAATCGCTTGAACAGGTTCGCCAGCAGCTTCACGACTCAAGCCTAAACGATACCACCATGACGAATTGTTTGGATTAAGTTTGACTGCGGTTGTATAGGCAATGTCAGCGTGGAAAAAACGCTGGGTCAGGTGGTATATCTCGCCAACAAAGAAATAGGCGGTCGCGGTGGTACTGCCCTGCGGAAGCGCGTTAACATAGCGCTGCATGCAATTGAGGGCGCGTTCATAGTCTTTGAGATAGAAATAAGCCTCACCCATGGTTTCAATAAGCCGGTAGTCAGTATTTGCGCGAAGTCCACGCTCTCCCCACTGGATCACTTCAGAGTAACGTTCCTGTCGCGTCAGTATCCATGTGAGAATCACATAAGACTCGGAAGTAGCAGTCTCGCTGGAAATTTCGTCCATACAGCGCCGTATCGCCTCGTTATAGTATGGTATGGCTTCATTCATCTGGTTCCTCCCTTCCAGTTCCCGACCAATCTGGTAGTTCTGTAAGGCGCTATACGGCTGAAACCCCGAAACACTGGCTGCTGTCTGCGCGAACACACTTGAGTTCGCGAGATACAGGACAAAAAGTATTATACATAACTTCATATATTCCTCACTTCTAACTTATCGGATAACAGAGACCGCGAATCGATATGACACGGTCTCTGGCGCCAGCGCTGCAAAAAAATTCTACAACCGCTTGACATTTCTTTTGCAACCCGCTATCATCTTAATTATGGACTTGAGGAAACGCCAGATGTCCACCGAACATCTGCTTGTTTACAATTTATCTACCTCCCGGCTCCCGGCTCCCGGCTCCCGGCTCCCGGCTCAACGACTCAACGACTCAACGACTCAACTCTATTAAAAAGACAGCTAAAAACACGGCGTATCAAGTACCTCTCGCTTAATTCCCCGCTTTCCTATAGGCACACCGATGACCCGGCCTGTGTACCTGACGGGTCATCCGTTCTAACTAACAAGTCATTAGCTAAACTGGATCATAAGAGAAAAGGAGGCGGCATATAGAACAACAAACAGCATGACGGATATGCGGTACGCGCATGAACAGCGTATAAACGCGGAAGGTGTTCCGTAAAAGCAGCTGTCGGCTGTAGGAACCGCCGCTAACGGAATACTCTTAAAACAAAGATTTAAGGGTATTGAGATGAAATGGTCATGGAAAACATGATTATTTTGGAGGAACTTATGAAACGTATCATTATGGCGCTGCTCATCCTCGTAACAGCAGGAACAGCGGTGTTCGCCACTGGCGGACAGCAGACACAGCAGAGTGCAGCGGGTGGCGCACCGGTGAAGATATCGGTCGAGGTGTTTGACAGAGGCACTGATGGCGGCAAGACAAACCCCGCGGACAACAAGTGGACACAGTGGATTCACGATAAACTGCTCAGGGACGAGAACATCGACGTAACTTTTGTCGCAGTACCCAGGTGGAGCGAAGAAACCGCTCTGGTGAACCTTTTCGCCGCTGGCACGCCCCCGGACGTGTGTTACAGTTACAACAACGATAACATTCAAGGCTGGGCTAACCAGGGCGGACTCTTTGATGTCTCGCCCTATATCAACACCACGCTCAAAGACCTGAACGCCTTTTTGGACAAAGACAAGGCTATTCCGGGTAAGCAGCTCATTGAGCGGGAAATCGACCTAAGCACCGGCGCGATTTATCGTATACCCGCCCAGCGTATGGCATTGGCAAGGCAGGTACTCTTTATGCGGGAGGATTGGCTCACCATCCTCAAGCTGCCTGTTCCTACCACGACTGAAGAGTTCCACAAGACCCTGCTGGCTTTCCGTGATCGGGCAAACGAACTCATGGCTGCCACGGGAGTCTCCCGTATTGTGCCCGCGAATCTCGGGACCACGCGTATTGACTGGGCTGTGCCTCCAATCATCGAGTCTTTTATTGATCCTAACCTGAGTGCAAAAGACCGTTGGATCAACACGGTTATCGGCTCCAGTACGCTGCTCCCCGGTTTTAAGGAAGCTCTCCGTTTTATTAACACATTGTACAACGAAAATCTACTCGACAAGGATTTCCCCCTGTACGCCCAGACTACTGGTGCGGACGATCTCCTGAAAAGCGGGCAGGTCGGCGCGTATGTCAACGAGTGGGACGATATTTACCGTGAACCTAATGGCAAGCTGTCAGGGCTTAAAGCCAATATCCCCACAGCAAACCTCATTCCTGTTGACTGCTTCACCAATTCCAATGGCCAAACCGTGAAACCCATCTATGATCAGGCAGGTCTTTCCTACTTTATTCCCGCAGCCAGCAAGAATCATAACGCGGCAATGCGCTATCTCAATTGGCTTGCCAAGTATGACAATTACCACTTCCTTCAGGTAGGGCCTGAAGGCGTTACGCATAGCATCAGTGCGGACGGTGTAGTGAAGGTTGATGCCACGGCTAGGCCTGATCCTACATGGATTATGAACAGTAATCAGAACATCGACTATACTATGCCCATGAACGGCCTTTTCCTTGAAACTGAGGAGGCGAGCATCCGCGCTTTAGCGGCGGGTTATGTGTATCCAGCTGAACTCATCGAGCGGGCGTATAGGATCGCACTGAAGGATGGATTACCCCCGCCAGTAGTAAAGCCTTCCTCTCCATTAACTGTGGCAGGGCCATTGAACCAGACGTTAGTGGATAAAGGCGGCGTGTTCCTGGTTGATCTTGAAACGTGCCCCTCCGCCCAGTTCGACGCGAAGTGGGATGCAGGGCTTAAAGACTGGCTTACCGCTGGCGCTCAAGCCGTGCTGGATGAACGCAGGGCTAAGTATCCCAACTGATTTTTCCTGCCCGGTCAGACACCGGGCGTCCATCAGGGAAAAGGTATGATGCAGACCTGCCCCTGATGGATATTCAGGAACTGCGAGCTGCGTGGACTGTTTTTGCCGTTTGTTTGACAGTGCTAGAAGGTGGTGTATACTGAACATCAGTGTGAGGGCTGTTCCTATGTCGTATGTGGATACTGTGGACTGCATGGAACACGTGTACCAAAATGAGCGGAAGACGGTGAGCGCAATCACTCTGCCCTCAGAGCGCAATCACTCTGCCCTCAGAGCGCAATCACTCTGCCCTAAGAGCGCAATCACTCTGCCCTTAGAGCGCAATCACTCTGCGCTCAGAGGGCACGCTCTCTGCCCTCTGAGCGCAATCACTCTGCCCTTAGAGCGCAATCACTCTGCCCTAAGAGCGCAATCACTCTGCCCTTAGAGCGCAATCACTCTGCCCTCAGAGCGCACGCTCTCTGCCCTCTGAGCGCACGCTCTCTGCCCTCTGAG
>JAIRYV010000086.1 GCA_031267685.1 Treponema sp. | reverse complement strand
AACTCATGTTCGTTGAGGATAGCCTTGAAACTGTTATCGTGCAGATTGTGTATAGCCATTTCGTTTCATCCTTCTTGCGTGTCTTTTATAGTATACAACAATGAGACCATGATTTCAATCTAAGGGCAACAGATTCACCACGTTGCCATTGTCCGCTATTCACATTCGTCCCTATTACCATTCACGGACATCCTTCAGCAGTTCATCTTTGATATGCCAAAGTGCGGAAGCCTTTGCGTTTGAGGTCGTCCACGCGCCGAAATTGCTTTGGCTTTCGGCGATCAAAACGTTCCGCGCCAGAAGAATCGAGCGTGATAAGCGCCAGACCATCGGGGACAAGTAGGGCCGCAATGCCTTCCCACAGCGCTGCCAGCGTGTCAGCGCGAGGAACCAGTTCAGGAAAAGCGATAATGGCGCTGAAGCCAGAGCAGCCATCAGACGATACGATTTGTGGCGATATATCAAGCGCCGGAACCAGGTCCACCGCAAAAGGACTGAGGTTGTGACGGCTTACCTCCAGAGCCAAAACATTGCGGCCTGAAAGCGTTATTCGCGGCGCATCAGCAGTAGACCATTGTTCAAAACGTACTAGCCACACTGGAAAATGCCCCTGATGCGGCTCGTGGATAAGCAGGCTTGAAAACAACGGAGGCTTCTTTAAACGGCGCATGAGTTTGGCCGCAACCCGCACTGCCTCACTCGGCGTGTCAAAGTCCGCAACCCCATGTATGGTATCCAGTGTATACGACAGGTCTTCCATAAAGTACACACTACTGTTCCGGCGATACGCAGGGTGGCTTTGCCAGAAATCGCCACGGCACGGCGGACAACTGACAAGCGGCTTGTCAGCAGACTGACCATACATCAGAACCGTGTGACTCGCGCCAGTCTCGTCATACAGCAGTGTCCCAACCTGCGCAATGCAGATACGGAAAAGGCTCGCCAGCGGGTTCACTACCACAACCAAGACTCGGCCTTCAGGCCCCAGCAGAGCTATTGACCGATCAACAAAGTCTTCCAGTACCGACTTGCCGGCTTTTGCAGGAATGTTGGAGAGAATCATGTCCCATCGCACATTGTCAGGCCCGGCTAAGAGCGATTCAGTATGGGCCGAAAGGAGAGATCGCGGGATATGGTTATTCTCAGCGTTAAAACAGGTAAAAACACGGGCAAGCTCGTCGCGATCCTGGCAACGAACATGGACATTGGGACCTAAGACACTTGCCGCACAGATGCCAATGACGCCAACGCCGCAACCTGCGTCAAGAATCGTCTGAGGCATTGGCTTTCCAGCATGGGCAAGCTCGTCCAGCTTTTTGGAAAAGACTTTAAGGAGAAAGCGGGTTCCCGTATCAATATGGGCTGAACTAAACAGACCATGGGACAGAGCAAAGGTAAAAACCCTGCCCCGGAACGCAAACTCAGCTTCGTTGGTCTGGTAAGCCCTGATAAACGGCAAAAGCATTGCCGACATTGCCAGCCTTAGTCGTTGACCCGTTCAACATACTCGTTGGTTTCGGTGTTAACCAGAATCTTCTCGCCCTGCTTGATGAAGAGCGGAACCCTGACCGTAAGACCAGTCTCAGTGGTAATCGGCTTGGTTGCACCAGAAACAGTGTCGCCTTTCACATAGTTCTCGCTTTCAGCAACCGTAAACACCACCTTGTAGGGAATCTTGATGTCAATAACCTTACCTTCCCAGATAGTAAGTTCATAAACCTCGTTTTCCTGAAGGTACACCTTTTTATCAGCCATGTCTGAAATAGCCACTTCATACTGATCATAGGATTCGTTATCCATGAAATGATAAATATCCTGATCAGCGTACTGATACTGGCAGTTGTGGGTATCCACAGTCGCGTCCTCGATCTCCTGCTGGGTAGGAATGGTAAGGCTAAGCACTGTGCCGTCTTTGATACTCTTCATTTTTATCCGCGCTATAGCAGTTCCCTTTCCCGGATTGTGAAACTCCCGCTCAACCACCAGATACGGTTGACCTTTCTGCAAAAGACACGTGCCTTTAACAATATCTCCGCCTCGAATCATGTAAATGTAATCCTCGCTTTGTCAGTAACCCCATGCCTAAAGGCCAGGGCTTGCAGTTTGAGCCAATCACTCGGCTTACTCTGCACGTTTTCTGCTTCTTCCCGTTGCCGGCATTTCCACGGCAGTTTCACCCTTGCTGCCAAGCACGAGCGCCTCCGTGTCCACAGACCTTGATGCCCCGCATTGCGCGGGTACAAGATGGTATACTATGCTATCTGTATCGCCATGTCAACACCTGTCCATCCCCTCTTTTGCTAGTGCGCCGCCTCTAGCTCAGTGGAAAACGGCAATCATGGTATGGAACCAACTTGATAATATCCCTATACTTCAATATACTCAATTATCATGTTTAATCAGCGTTCTATCTTTCTCCTTATCATTGGAGTTAGCAGCGTCATAAGCGCTGCTCTTAACTGGTTTATACTGGGTATGTTTCGCCTTGCCACTGTTTCACAAACCCAGAGTCTACTCAGAGTGGGCATTCCCATTGTGGGGTATGTTGTTCTAGCTAACCTGTGTCTTGATCGTAATGCACGGTACTTTGAAGAGGAAGCCTTCAAAACAAGCGGGGAAGAATACACACATACCTTGAAAAAGCTAGGGTCAGTTCCCATTCTCTCCATTGGCCTGAGTATCGTCCTAGAACTAGTCCTTTTGGCAGTGATCTTTATCCAAGGCACGTCCGCAGGGATACCTGAAGAGATCAAGATGCCCCTTTTCTTGGTAAGCCTATCCGCAGGAATGTTTGCAAGTATTTTCATATACGTCTTATCTGACGGCTTGGTTTCAAAAACCCTGGTTTCCCATAGCTTGACAACGTACCCGCGTGAACTGCGGGAACAGCGCCAGGGCCTTAAAATCCTGATTGTCCCCTTGGCAGTTACCGTGCTTTCTATGCTTTTTGTCTTTGCTCTAACCCTCCTTTCGGTTTACCAAGCAGGAGTGCCTATGGCAGCTATACAATATCAACTTCGCCATGCTGCCTGGATATTCGTATTCTTCTTTTTATGCATTGTGCTATTGGCGTATATGCTTAAAAAAAATCTGGGAGCCTTGTTCCATTCCGTGATTGAACAGCTTGAGAATCTTTCTTCTAACCAGAAAGACCTCAGAAAACGAGTCTTCATCTGTTCGGTGGATGAGCTTGGAACCATTACCGGTATGATGAATGACTTCTGTGAAACTATTGGTCAGGGAATGGGGGAAATAAAAGCAGGGCAGCATAGCTTATCTGACGCGGAAACGAAGCTGCAAAACAACGCGATAAACATGGCCAAAGCAATTTCTCAGGTTTCTACAGGAGTTGAACAGGTCAAGGAAAAAGCCCTGAACCAGAAGCAAAGTACCAGTTACTCCTCTGAGGCAGTGCAGCAGATAGCCCAAAACATAGAGGCCCTTGATGGAGCAATAGTAAAGCAGGCTTCTAGTATCAGTGAGGCCTCATCCAAGACAGAGGGAATGGTAGAAAATGTGCAGTCCATAGGCGGCATGATAGGAAAAATGCGAGAACACTTCCAAATCCTCAAGGAGGCTGCTGCTCAGGGAGGAACCCTCCAGAGGGTAAACAGTGACCAGGCGCAAGCTATTGCGGAAGAATCCAAATCCTTGCAGGAAGCAAATAAAATTATCACCACCATTGCCGCGCAAACGAATTTGCTGGCTATGAACGCTGCTATTGAGGCAGCTCATGCTGGCGGGGCAGGTCAGGGCTTTGCAGTGGTGGCAGATGAAATCAGGAAACTGGCGGAAGATGCCTCTCGTGAATCCCGGAAGATATATGAGGAACTGAAGCACCTTATGCTAGCCATCGCGGCTATTGTCCAAAGCTCTCAAGTATCAGAAAATTCCTTTGACCAAGTCTCCCTGCGGGTAAAGGAAACCGAGCAGCTGGTTTTTGAGGCAGATCGGGCTATCAAGGAACAGCAGGAAGGCGCAGGTCATGTACTGGAGGCGCTCAGGCAGATGAACGAGACGAGTCTTCAGGTTAAGAGCGGTTCTGCAGACATGAGCCTTAAAAACGCGGTCATCCTTAAAGAAGTGCAGCAGCTGCGAGAGAATTCCGAAGAGGTTGCCAATAGCCTGGAAGCTATAGTTACCCGTATTACCCACATAAACGAAAACACGAGTCAGGTTTCCCTGCTGGCGCAGAACAGTGAATCAGCCATACGGCATATAAGCCATATTGTGGATGGGTTTGAGGTTTGACAAAAGGCTCCTTGCCACCGTGTTTTCCGCAATCACCGCGCCGCAATTCAGCTCGGTGTAAAAGTTTTTAGGAAGGGTGTAAAAGTTTTTAGGAAGGGTGTAGAACTTTCTAGGAAGGGTGTAAAAGTTTTTAGGAAGGGTGTAGAACTTTCTAGGAAGGGTGTAGAACTTTCTAGGAAGGGTGTA
>JAIRYV010000056.1 GCA_031267685.1 Treponema sp. | reverse complement strand
CCTCGTATCAAACACCTTGATAGCCTCGTATCAAACACCTTGATAGCCTCGTATCAAACACCTTGATAGCCTCGTATCAAACACCTTGATAGCCTCGTATCAAACACCTTGATAGCCTCGTATCAAATACTTTGATGGCGGGAAAGCCCGTATATAAAGAAGGTATAAGGCACGGAAGCGGAATAGGTTCCTGTGGCTGGATGTTGGTTTCTGAACAAGCGCCCCTATTTCGGCTAAAGGTAGTAGGCTACACAAAACAACAAAAGGTGCTTGACAGGAGTGTCTCAATAATGAGACACTCATTTATACTATTTTTTAGGAGAGTAGCGTGATGAATAGAGTGAAGAAAATACGTAAGGCAGCGGGTATGCTATTGCTTGCCCTGGGGATTCTCGCCCCCGTGTATGGAAGCGCAGGGAGAGAGAGTTCCCCTGCCGCTGGTACTGGTACCGATGCGGTAACCTTGGTGATGGGTTCATGGCGGGCCGACGATGTGGCTCAGATGAACAATCTCCTGGCTGAGTACAAAAAGGTCAAGCCGAATGTTACCATTCAGTTCCGGCCGACCAATCCGCCGGATTACAACGCCACCCTGCGTCTGCAGCTTGACGGCGGCACGGGGCCAGACCTGATGTATGCCAGAAGCTATGCCCCGGGTCAGGAACTGTTTAACGCCGGGTACTTTGCCGATTGCAGTGACATTCCGGGTGTTAAGCAGAATTTCAGTGCGGCAAACCTTGCCCCCTGGCAGATGCCGGATGGTAAGATGTTCGCTGTTCCCTTTGCCGCTGTTTCCCACGCGGTGTACTACAACAAAACCATCTTCCAGAGAGAAGGGCTTTCGATCCCGCAGACATGGGATGAGTTTCTTGCCCTCTGTGCAACTCTGTCCGCCAAAGGCTATACGCCTCTGGCTAATGGCGTAGGCGATGAATGGGACATCCTTGAGGTGTTCTATTTGGCAATGCTCCCCAATTTTGTGGGCGGCGGAGCTGAGCGCGTCAAGTATGAATCCGGTGAAAAGAAACTGAATGATGCTGCTTTTGTTGCCAGTTTCCAGGCCATGGCTGATGTGGCCAAGTATCTTCCCACAGGCTTTGAAGCAGTAACGTACAACGATTCTCAGGTGCTTTTCCCCACCCAGCAGGCTGTGATGTTCTCAGACGGCTCATGGACTGCCGGCGTGTACGCGGATGTGTCTTTTGAGTGGGGGCTTTTCGCCATTCCTGCGCCGGCTGGCCGCTCCACGCTGATCACCTTTCACCCGGACATGGCGATCACCTACAACAAGGCGACACGGTATCCCAAGGAATGTCAAGATTTCCTTGCCTGGCTTGCCTCGCCCGCAGGCGCTTCGATTGCATCAAAGGCGCTGCCAGTGGGCTTCTTCCCGATGATCAATGCTTCGATAACCCTGGACGATCCCCATGCCAACGAATTCCTCGCCCTTAACAACGGCAGGGAAACAGACGCTCGTTTTGTCTGGCCCAAGTTCCTTGACCTTTACGCGCCGATGAATCAGGCGGTCATTAAGGTTCTGAAGGGTGAGCAGACGCCACAGCAGGCAGCCAATGATATGGAAGCTGCTGCCGCGTCTATGCGTTAAGGAGAGTCCGCTGTGGCTGTAAAGTCCCGAAAGAATCCAACGGTGGGAACCGGAACACTCGCAACATGGCTGCCCTATCTGGCGCCGGCGTTGGTTTTTTACGTGGTCTTTATGGCCTGGCCGCTTCTCAATTCACTATGGTTGAGCCTGTATACTGGCTCTGCCGGGACAGGCCGCAGCTTTGTTGGCTTTGATAATTTCATCAAACTCTTTACCGTGCCTCAGTACGCAGAACGTTACTGGGGCGCTTTTGGTCATACCATTATCTTCTTCATCATCCATTTGGTGGTACAGAACGGTCTGGGTATTCTTTTTGCCACCCTGCTGACTGGTAAAAACCTTAAAGGCCGTGAATTTTACCAGACCGTGATCTTCCTTCCGGTTACGCTTGCTGTTCTGGTAACTGGCTATCTCTGGAAGCTGCTCCTGAACCCTGTGTGGAGCGGACCTTTTCTCCAGCAGCTTCACCTAGACATTCTGGTGCGTCCCTGGCTGGGGGACCGGATTACTGCCCTGATCTGTGTTTCTCTGGTTTCCTGCTGGCAGTGGATGGGCATACCAACGATGATGTTCGTGGCTGCCCTGCGGAATATCAGCGATGACTACTTCGAGGCTGCTTCGATTGATGGGGCAAGTCCTCCACAGCTGTTCTGGCATATCAAACTTCCCCTGATTAAACCAGTAGCGGGCATGATCGCTATCCTTACCTTTGTGAATAACTTCAATGCTTTTGACGTGGTCTTCGCTATGGAGAACGTTAATGGCGCGCCAAACTATGCGACCGATTTGATCGGCACTCTGTTTTACCGGGTGGGGATCGCAGGTCAACACCCAGTGGGAATTCCTGATGCGGGTATGGGTGCGGCCATTGCCACTATCACCTTTTTCGTGCTTTGTCTGGGGGTCGTACCGACTCTGCGGGTAACACAGGGGAGAGACTAAATGAAACGCGCTTCACTGAAATGGCAAAATCTGCACATTCCTTCGCATATCATTTTAGGTATCTGGTCTTTGATCGTGCTTTTCCCTCTTTGGGTGATGATCATCAACTCATTTAAGGACCGGCTTTCGATCTATCAAAACCCCTTTGGACTTCCGAAGCAATGGAACATTTCCAACTATGGGGTAATCATTTCTGATGGTGATTTTTTGGGTTATTTCAAAAACAGTTTGATGGCTGTGGTTTTGTCCCTTGTTATCCTGCTCCTCACGGGGGCGCTGGCAAGCTATGCGTTGGCAAACTGGCGGGGCAGAATCTCCCGCGCTCTGTACTTTTTCTTTATAGCGGGAATGATGCTGCCTATTAAGATCGCCTCTATACGCCTTTTGGAACTGGTTAAGCTGCTTGGCCTGCTTAACACGGTCTGGGCGCTCATCCCTATCTATGTGGCTATGGGCGTGCCGGTCGCTGTCTTTGTCTTAACCGAATTCATCCATGCTGTGCCACACGAATTGACCGAAGCAGCCATCATTGACGGCGCAGGTCGCTTTGGTATTTTTGCGCGTATCATCACACCTTTGCTGAGACCCGCGCTGGCTACCGTCGCTATCTACAACCTTGTCCCTTTCTGGAACGACCTCTGGTTTCCGCTGATCTTTATCAGTGACGACCGCGCTAAAACAGTGCTGCTCGGCGTTACTCGGCTCTTCGGCCAGTACCAAACCGACTGGTCAAAGGTACTCGCTGTCCTGACCCTGTCGGCCATTCCGGTTATTGCCCTATATTTAGTGGCAAGTAAGCAGTTCATCAAGGGGCTTACCGCAGGCGCGGTAAAGGGATGAAATAACAGTGCGCCAGAGACAGCTCATAAACAGGCATAGATAAGAGCTATCAAAACCGTTCATACTCATCGCTCCATTTACGGACTCTTGTATACAAGAGTCGCATCATAGTACAATGCCTCCACTATGACGGATTTCGTTCATCTCCATGTACACACCGACTATTCCCTGCTTGATGGGGCAGCGTCAGTGGAAAACCTTTCCCGCAAGGCTGCCACCCTGGGTATGAAAAGCCTTGCCATCACAGACCACGGCAATATGTTCGGCGTACTGAAGTTCCGCGACGCATGCACTGGCAGTAAAGACCACCCCATTGACCATAAGCCTGTGAAGCCTATCATCGGCTGTGAGTTCTATATGGCCCCTAGCTCCCGCTTTGAGAAAAGCGGCTCGGCTGACAATGATGACAAATACTACCACCTCGTGCTTCTCGCCATGAATACCCAGGGATACCAGAACCTCATCATGCTCGATTCCTACGCCTACACCGAAGGCTTTTACTATAAACCGCGTATTGACAATGAGCTGCTCGAACGGTATCACGAGGGGCTGATCGGCCTGTCTGCTTGTATTGCGGGTGAAATCCCCCGGCTCCTTTTGCGCGGTGATATAAACGCGGCAGAAAAGCGGGCGCTTTGGTTCCGTAACCTGCTTGGAGACGGAAGGTTCTACCTTGAGCTACAGGATCACGGCATTGCGACGCAGCAGAAGCTGAACCCCCTTATCGCGGATATGGGAAAACGCCTGGGCATTCCACTCGTTGCCACCAATGATATTCACTATGTTGAAAAAGAGGACGCTGAAGCTCAGGACATACTGCTGTGCATCTCTTCAAAGAAAACCCTGAATGACCCTAAGCGGACATTCCGATTTGAAGGCACGGAGTTCTACTTCAAGACTGGCGACGAAATGGCGGCGCTGTTTCCTGAATATCCAGAGGCGATCAGTAATACCGTGCGTATCGCGGAGATGTGTAATGCGGAAATTCCATCACCAGGCCCGCTTTTACCAGACTTTGCCATCCCCCAAGGTTTTGAAAACGCCGATGAATACCTACGCCACCTCACCTACACCGGGCTTGAGAAGCGCTATCCGGGACGTATCGAAGACATACGTGAACGCGCTGAATACGAATTGGGCGTTATCATCAAAATGGGCTTCACCGGCTACTTTCTCATAGTGCAGGATTTCATTAACTGGGCAAAAGAGCATGACATACCAGTAGGCCCCGGACGCGGATCAGGCGCGAGTTCCATCGTGGCTTACGCGCTCCGTATCACCGACATTGACCCACTTAAGTACAACCTGCTCTTTGAGCGCTTCCTTAATCCAGAACGTATCTCCATGCCAGACTTTGATGTTGACTTTTGCAATGAGCGGCGTGAAGAAGTCATTCAGTACGTTACCCAAAAGTATGGTGCAGACCGCGTGGGGCAGATCATCACCTTCGGAACCTTGAAAGCAAGGGCGGTACTCAAGGATGTGGCGCGAGCTTTGGGCATATCTCTCGCCGAATCCAACCAGATCGTTGAGCTCATCCCCAAAGACCCCAAGATGACCCTTAAAAAAGCCTTTGCAGAGGAAGCAAAACTTATCGCGGAAGGTACGCTCAAAGAAGCAAAGCTTGCGGATATGGAAAAAAGGTATCCAAAGCTCTTTGAGATTGCCCGCAAACTCGAAGGCAAAAACCGCAATAGCAGTTTACACGCTGCGGGCGTCGTGATTGGCAAAACCGCGCTCACTGACTATGTGCCGCTGTACTATGACCCTAAGACCAAAGGTGTTGCCAGCCAGTACACAATGGACTTGATCGAGAATCAGGGACTGGTAAAGATGGACTTTCTTGGACTGAAAACCCTGGACGTTATCACCAATGCTGTTAAGCTCATCAGAAAACGCGGCGGCGAATATGCTAACTTCACCATTGAAACGATTGACGAACATGACAAGGCAACATTCAAGATGCTGTGTGAAGGTAAGAGCGCTGGCGTGTTCCAGTTTGAATCTGAGGGTATGCAGAAGATTCTAAAAGAAGCCCAACCAGGATCGATCACCGACTTGATCGCCTTAAACGCCCTCTATCGACCCGGACCCATTGACTTTATCCCCCAGTACATTGATTGCAAACAGGGACGCAGGCCCATTGAGTACCCTGACCCTTGCCTTGAAAGCGTGTTGAAAGAAACGTATGGCGTCATTGTGTATCAGGAACAAGTCATGCAGGTGGCTCAACGCATCGCGGGTTACTCGCTTGGTCAGGCCGACATATTGCGCAAGGCTATGGGTAAAAAGAAAGTCGAGGTTATGGTTAAAGAGAAGGCACGGTTTGTCGAAAACGCAAAGGCAAAGGGCTTTAGAGAAGAAAGCGCTGCTCGTATCTTTGAGATTCTTATTCCTTTTGCTGGTTACGGCTTTAACAAGAGCCATGCCGCAGCCTATTCTGTGGTGGCTTATCAGACCGCCTTCCTCAAAGCCAACTTCCCAGCAGAATTCATGGCTGCTAACCTTACCAACGAAATTTCCGGTGTTGACTCTCTACCAGTATACATCGAAGAAGCGCGGAAGATGGGTGTGGTGATTGACCCGCCAGACATTAACCATTCTGAGAAGTATTTCACTGTTGTTCAGGGCCGTGTGGTGTATGGGTTTCTAGGCATTAAGGGCCTGGGCGAAGGCCCGGTCGAAGAGATCATCCGCAAGCGGCAGAGCGACCCGTACAAAAACATGATGGACTTTCTTGAGCGCGTGAGGATCAAAGGGATGGGAGAGGACAAACGGGTTGTTGGCAAGAAAATGATAGAACTGCTCATTCAAGCCGGCGCCTTTGACTGCTTCGGCAAAAACCGCGCTACCATGATGACGAATCTGGAACGCGCCATTGATTTCGCCCAGGTTCAGAAAGACGAGAAAATGTTCGGACAGGAAAGTCTCTTTGGTGATAATGACACGGAAACCTACCAGAGCTTCACCTTTCACGACGCGCCAGACTGGACCTATATGGAAAAGCTCAATATGGAAAAGGCACTTTTGGGTTTCTACTTCTCCGGCCACCCTATGGACGAGTATAAGCAGGTGTGGGACCAACACAACAATCTTGACCTTGGCCATGTAGCAAAGGCAAAGAGCGGCATTTACACACTGGTTGGCATTATCAAATCATTAAAACCTTACCAAAGTACTAAAGGAGAGATGGGCTTTAGTTCCATTGCTGATTACAACGGCGAAATCGACATTGTGCTTTTCGTGGACACATGGGAAAAATATAAAAACAAACTTGAGCTTGAGAAGGTTGTCGCTCTTCGGGGTAAACTTGACCTTTCCAAGAAACGGGAACGCCCCAGCATCGTTGTGGAGGCCATACTGGACATAGAAAACCTCAAGGTATTGGCTCACACCCAAACAGTGCAAAGAGAACGGAGTATGCAACATAAAGAGTATAAAGAATTACACATCACACTAGACCAACAAGCCTCAGAAACAGATGAGGCGCTCTATCCCCTGCGCGAATTGCTGCAACAGCCACGCATCGACAGCGCGAATAGTACTCACGGCGTGAGTCAAGCCATCGCCTCACGTGAGGCTCATGGCGCAAGCCAAGCTCACAACGACTGTATTGTCTTTATCCACGTGCCGCTTGCGAGTGGGGAACAGGTTGTCAGAACAGCTGTGCGACTTGGCTCTTCTGCTGCAACGCTTGAAGCCATCGGGCGTTGCGCAGGAGTTGCGCAGGTGCGGTATGCGTAAGGGGATAACGTGAAATTCGATGGCGTCGCTTTTGATCTCGATGGGACTCTCTATCCAAACTACCGGTTTTACTGCCGCGTTATGCCATTCGCCCTGTTGCATGGGCAACTGTTTCTCGCGTTCACCAATGCGCGAAAAGTGTTGCATGCGGAGAATCACCCGTTCCACCAGGACTTTTACGCGCTCCAGGCTGAACTTATGGCAAAGATTCTCAAGCAAGACCAGCGTTCTGTTAAAGAACAAACCGAG
This sequence comes from Treponema sp., assembly GCA_031267685.1. Classification (GTDB taxonomy): domain Bacteria; phylum Spirochaetota; class Spirochaetia; order Treponematales; family Breznakiellaceae; genus JAIRMT01. The sequence goes on along the minus strand of JAIRYV010000056.1, from coordinate 19,564 downwards.
CGTCTCATCTACCGCGCATGGGACCCTTTGTTCAAACACATCGCACTCTACCCTTTTGTTAACGAAACCCTGAACGCCTTCAGAGACGCTCATTTGAAGCTGGGCATACTCTCAGATTTTCCATTACCAAACAAACTGCGTAACCTCAAACTTGAGGGTCTCTGGGACGCAGTACTGTGTTCTGAGGAAATCGGCCACCTCAAACCAAGTCCCCAGCCCTTTATTGAGCTGGAAAGACAGCTTAACGTTCCGGCAAGCCACCTACTCTATGTAGGAAACAGTGCGCGCTACGATATCCTTGGTGCGAAAAGGGCCGGCATGAAGGCCGCGTTGATCAATCCCTGGTTCAACCCCAAACAGAATCCCGGGAACGCTGACTTTGTGTTCACAGACTATCGCGCCTTACGGGAATATGTGCTTAAACCCTAAGCAGTGCTTCACGTGCATGATGAAGCGCTGGACGCACATAGCGATAAGCTGTCTATCCATCGTCTTGACGATTAAGCCTTTCTATAAATAGATACGCTTACTTATCGTTGGGTATCATGCAACATTACCCGATCTCCCTGACCACTGTCCGTACTGTCTGATAGCCCCAAAGACTTCAGCGTTATAGGCAGCCTCTATCTCAGGCTTGGCCTCATCTGTTATGAGGTACTGCCCTCTGACTAGCCGGACATGACCGATATGCAGGTCACCATTGACTCGGTATACATAGACCTCGTCTTCGAGCCAGTCCGTGGTCTGGCATACAGCGACATCTCCCAGAGCGAGTAACAGTGCCATCGAACCGTCAAAGACTACCATAGCCTGTCGGTCTGTACAGTTACGTAAAGCTCTGGGATCAGACACCCCTGATCCCAGAACTAACCTCTCGTTCCGCCCAGAACTAACCTCTCGTTCCGTCCAGAACTAACCTCTCGTTCCGTCCAGAACTAACACCCTGATCCGCCCAGAACTAACACCCTGATCCGCCCAGAACTAACCTCTCGTTCCGTCCAGAACTAACACCCTGATCCGTCCAGAACTAACCTCTCGTTCCGCCCAGAACTAACCTCTCGTTCCGTCCAGAACTAACACCCTGATCCGTCCAGAACTAACACCTCGTTCCGCCCAGAACGAACACCCTGATCCGTCCAGAACTAACACCCTGATCCGTCCAGAACTAACCTCTCGTTCCGCCCAGAACTAACACCCTGATCCGTCCAGAACTAACCTCTCGTTCCGCCCAGAACTAGCACCCTGATCCGTCCAGAACTAACACCTCGTTCCGCCCAGAACTAACACCCTGATCCGTCCAGAACTAGCACCCTGATCCGTCCAGAACTAACCTCTCGTTCCGTCCAGAACTAACACCTCGTTCCGCCCAGAACTAACACCCTGATCCGTCCAGAACTAACACCCTGATCCGTCCAGAACTAACACCTCGTTCCGTCCAGAACTAACACCTCGTTCCGTCCAGAACTAACACCTCGTTCCGCCCAGAACTAACCTCTCGTTCCGTCTAGAACTAACCTCTCGTTCCGTCCAGAACTAACACCTCGTTCCGCCCAGAACTAACACCCTGATCCGTCCAGAACTAACCTCTCGTTCCGCCCAGAACTAACACCTCGATCGGGCGGATCAAGGTGGTATCAAGTATAGCATACGACGGACACACCGCCGATGCCGCTGGTGCCAGACATATCGCAGTGCCGCATCTAGTATAGCATAGTGCGCCTTGTGTGAACATGCCCTAGTATACTACAAATCTGCTATAAGAATACTACAGAACCTTCGTAGTATACGAAAAAGTTTTCTATTATGTAAAACAGTTTTGGAGTCCTGAATGACTTTTGGAAATGAGTGTTAGTATTCTTGCAACTTGCAAGCGACCACTGCTTGGCAAAACGGTGATTAACATATTTTTCAAGTTATTCGATAATAAGGTATGCGTGGATTTTTCTGTTTCATACTTCTTAGTCTGTTTTCCTCTCTGTATGGGCTTGACCTGCCCACGAGTCAGATAGCGGATGATTCTTTGTTACGGGTGGCGTTGCGGGATACCTGGTTCACCGAAACGTCGGAGCGGGTCTTAGGTAGGCCGTACTTCTATTACCGGCTGCCCAACGGCGAGCGTATTCAGGTGCGGGCTGAGGCTGGAAGGAGCGAGTTCATGGTTATTCTGGCGCGGGAACTTGACGGCGCCTATCCAGGCTGGGCGCAAGGTTCATGGATACTGACTCGCTTGCGAGATACTGGCGAGGTGAGCCGGATTCGGGTCTTCCTGAGAAGCGACCCACAGGCTTATGTCCAGTTTCGGCCTCTTGATAAGGACCGCTCGGTGATGGATGTGGTAGTTTACGACGCTTATGTCGTGCGTTCACTGCCTCTGCCCTATTCGATTGAACGGCTCATCGTGATTCCGCTTGAGGAGGTGTTTTCCATTGTCGGAAACAAGTTTCCCCGGCGTTATTTTGATCCCAATCCTGCTGAATACCGTGATATGCGGGCTTTGATCGACAAGGTGAGGCAGGCTCTTCCTCTGCTTAGTTACCGGGACGACGGGGCTATTGACGAAAACGGGCGCTATGTGTTTATTGAAACGCTTGAACCACAGAGCGGAGCGTTTGGACTTAACTGTTCTGGCTTTACTAAGTGGATGATTGACGGCATTCTGCGTCCTTATACTGGTACAACACTGCCGATTCCCCCCCTGAAAACAGCTTTTGGCGAGCGCGGTTCCTCGTATACTAGATTTTATGAGGAGATTTATGACCTGTTTTTTGGTCTTGACTGGGGTCGAAATCTGGCTTCTATTGCGGGTACGATTCTGCGTACGCCGGATTCTGGCAATATCGAGGAGATTGAGGTACGCGCCGCACCTTTTGCCTCGCTTCTTGAGCGAACCCGTAGCGGAACTGTGATTCGCTCCTATCCTGACTACCAGCTTAACGTGGGCTTTCAGTCTGAGGGTATTCAAGCGCTCCTCTACACCCTTGCCATTGACGAGCCGGGGAATCTGTACATTGCCACGATAAGCCGTGAGATGACAAACGCTCAGCATTTGCGTCAATACTTTCACCTTGGGATACTCCTGCCGCACTTCACAGAGATGGGCGAGTTTCAGGTTACGGTCTTTGAGAGCGCGGCTGAAACTTCATTTGCCAATTTCAGGACACGGTATCCGGGACTGTTCATCAACTTGCTTCGAGTTCCGGTAGAAGCTCGCTTCGAGCCGTCTCAAATTAACTTGCCTTGATGTGAAACATACGTTATTCTTAGTAAAAATATATCTAGGAGTAGCGTATGAAAAATTTCATTGATAAAGACTTCTTGCTTAACACACCAACGGCGCAGCGGCTTTACCATGAGGTAGCTGCAGAGGAGCCGATCTTCGATTATCACTGTCATCTTATCCCTAAGGAAATCGCCGATGATTGTCGTTTCCCTGACCTCGCGACAGTTTGGCTTGGCGGGGATCACTACAAATGGCGGACTTTGCGGGCAAATGGCATTGATGAGCGTTTCATCACGGGTAACGCCGAGCCTTACGAGAAATTCCTCGCCTGGGCCGACACAGTTCCCCGCCTCATTGGGAATCCTCTCTATCATTGGACTCACCTTGAGTTACAGCGTTTTTTTGACATTCATGAACCGCTTAACAGTGAAAGTGCTCCAGCTATCTGGAAAGCTGCGAATGAGAAGCTGGCGAAAGACCCTGAGCTTTCTGTATATGGCATTTTTAAGCGTTTTAAGGTTTATGCTCTGGGAACTACTGATGATCCTGTGGACAGTCTCGAATGGCACAGCAAGTTTGCCGCGAGCAAAGCCTTGTCTACCAAAGTCCTGCCGTCGTTCCGTCCTGATTTGGTAGTGGCTATTGACAAGGCTGGTTTTGCCGAATACATAGCGTCTCTTGGCAAGGCTTCAGGCAAAACCATCACTAATCTTGACGAGCTTCTTGACGCGCTCCGTTCTCGTCTTGACTTTTTTGATAAGAACGGCTGTTGCGCTGCGGATCATGGGTTGGAATCCCTGGCCTTTGCGGTGGCTAGTGATGGCACGACTGGCATGTTCTGGGAAAAGGAAGTGGGCGAAACGTTCAAAAAGGCGCTGGCGGGACAGACGTCTGATCCGCGTTCCTTTGACTCCTACCAGACCTTTTTACTGCGTTTCTTTGGCGAGGAATATCACCGGCGTGGCTGGGTCATGCAGCTTCACCTTTCAGCCTTGCGTAACCCCAACACGCGGATGCTCAGAACAATTGGCATAAACTCTGGCTATGACGCAGTGCATGATCACCCGGTTGCGGCAAACCTTGCCCGTTTTCTGGATATATTGGAATCCCAAAGTACCTTACCCAAGACTATCCTCTACAGCCTCAACAACAAGGACTTTTACCCTATGGCGAGCATTATGGGTTCGTTTCAGGGCGAGGGCATACCGGGCAAGATGCAGCTTGGTTCTGCGTGGTGGTTCCTTGATCACCGTGATGGTATGGAAGAGCAGATGAAGATACTTGCTAGCGTGGGTCTTTTGTCCCGCTTTGTGGGTATGCTCACAGACTCGCGCAGTTTTCTTTCCTACCCGCGTCACGAGTATTTCCGGCGTATTCTCTGCAACCTGATTGGCAACTGGGCTGAGGATGGCGAGATACCCAATGACTTTGCCTTGTTAAGCGGCATGGCGCGTGATATTTCGTTCAGAAACGCCCAGCGCTACTTTGAAGGCTGAAAAGGTCTTGCTGGTTTGCCGCCGCATAGACGCGCTGGCGAACTAGTCAATACCTGCTCTGTAGAAAAAACGCGGCTCTCTATAAAACAGGGAGCCGCGTTCCGCGACACGAGGGACTCGAACCCCCTACCTACTGCTTAGAAGGCAGTTGCTCTATCCTGATGAGCTAGTGTCGCTAAGAGATATTCTAATTTAGCCTGAATGGACAAAAAAATCAATAGGCGTTAATAGGCGCAGATTAGAAAATTCAAAGTATCACCCATCTGGCACATCTCCCGAAGAGGCAACAGAATAGCTCTCCAAGGCATATCTACTACATCTATCCTTCCGTGCCGGTGGTGATATAAGCCACCAAACTCCCAGTCTTCCACCCGTACAACCAAGCCAGCCTTCTTGGAATTCTCATCTATATAGTTTAACACACCCTAATGTTGTGTGAGTGTCTGGCACTAAAGTGTGCAGGCTGGGTATCTGAGTATGTCTGACACTGAGGTTACCAAAGTTGGTGTGGGTGTCTGCCAGTTAGTGTGTCTGGTATCAAGGTTTGGTACTCAGCTTGTATGTGGCATCGGTTGGGTGTCTGGCACTAGAAAATCGGGCGAATGATGCGGAATCCGACATCGTGATAGTGAGCCGCAGGGTCTCCATAGCTGCGGTAGGTGGTGCGGAGCTGATCCTCACTACTGTTCCAACTTCCGCCTCGGGTTACACGGTATGAGCCACGCTGTGCGCCTTCGGGATCGCTCTGTTCAGAGGAAGAGTAGACACCGTACCAGTCCCAGCACCACTCCCACACATTGCCGCTCATGTCATACAAGCCTAAGCTGTTGGGGCTTTTAGTGCCTACCTGCCGGATACGCTTTTCGCTGTTATTGTTATACCAGCCCAAAACGCCTACGCTGTTACCACCAGCGTAGGAAAAGGCCAGCGAATCGCGGTTTCCGCCCCGAGCCGCGTATTCCCACTCAGCCTCCGTCGGCAGACGATAGCCATTGGCTGTGAAGTTACAGGTGATGTTGTCGTTACTTCCGCTGTAGGCTGGGATCAAGCCTTCTTTCAGGCTCAATTTGTTGCAATACTCCACCGCGTCATACCAACTTACGTTCTCAACAGGAAGCGTGTCACCGAACACCCCGCTTGGATTGGTTCCGATAATAGCTCGGTACTCCCCTTGGGTAACTTCGGTTTTCCCCATGAAAAAGCTGTTGATATACGCTGTATGCACCGGCCATTCATCATCTTCACCAATCGTATTGCCCATTCTGAACGAACTACCCGCAACCCGTACCATATTCGTGGGAACAGAATAATCTTCTCTCTCGGAACGAATACCAGTGAGCTGGAATGAAAGTTCCGGCATGAGGTGCAAGCCATCGGTAATCGTGCGGTATTCAATATCGCTTCCCACAAGCAGAGCTGCTGTCTCAATGTTGAGTATCTGGGCAAGAAACAGGTTTACGTTTTCTCCCAGCCGTATCACGTTTCCGGCAAGTACATACTGGGCGTTCACTGCCTTACCAATGGCTCTGACACTATTGATATCCGCTAGGCCAGCCTTGACACTGAACTGGGCAGCCTGCTCGGACTGCGTTTCAGTTAAAACGGTCGTAATCGCGGTTGTCCTCGGAAGGAGCATATAGCGTCCAGTGTTGGCTATCTCCACAGCAAGTAACTGGGCAAGCACTTCGGCATCCTGAACGCTGACGTCTGGCGGTACTGAAAAAGGGAGTATTGCAAGTCCGGGCATTTTGCTAGTATCAATCCGCGTGGCCTCTACCATACGTTTGGCGATATCCGGCAAAAGGTTCCGCAGTTCCCCAATTTCTGAAAATTCGCGGTAAGCGCCAGAGACTTGTCTGAAGTTATCGACCTGTACAATGTTGACAATGACCAGGTTCCGTTTCCCCAGCTTCCGTATATGACCGGTTATCACGAAATCTGCGTTCAGCTCCTCGCCGATGGCCGAGATGGTATCGCTGTCGGTCAGCCCTGAAGTCTGGAAGCGCTGGCCATTTACGAGGCTGTTTATTGAACTGGTTCTGGGAACCACGGTGAATGCGGTCTGGATTTCACGATCGTTTGAGAGCAGGAGTGCGATGTTTTCGCCATTGTTTCCGCTCAATCCGGTAAACGGTAACACGGCGATTCTGGGAAGGCTGATATTATTTTGCGCGTGGTCTTCAACAAGGTTTGCCGGACTCAATGTTTTGGCAGCGCTTTGTTCTGCCGGAACATCGCCATTTGTCGACTTTTGCGTCTGGTCTACAGACGCAAAAGCTATCGTTGCAGGCTCTGCTGTTTGTGGAGGCATAGTCTGGTTTGCGGCATCTGCTTGACTTACCGGCGCTTGTTCAGCCACCGCTTGCTCAGGCGCAGGCTCTGCTGTTTGTGGAGGCGTAGTCTGGTTTGCGGCATCTGCTTGACTTACCGGCGCTTGTTCAGCCACCGCTTGCTCAGGCGCAGGCTCTGTTGTTTGTGAAGTCTGGTTTGCGGCATCCGGCTGGTCTCCCTGTTGCAGTTCGGCTACAGGCGGCGCGGGTACGAGTTCAGGCGCTGTCCGAGCCTCTCTTGAATGGGAACATGAGACCCATAACAAGCAAAGGCAGATCAATCCTATCTTTCTCACCTTTGGATTATCGACAGATAGGCCGGAACAGGAAAGCCCAGCCTTCATTGGTGCCAGAACATAATAATATCGGATAAAAGGAGTTATTTATTAAGGCTATGAGGAATTATGGATGGCGTTTTGCCGTCTGGATAGAAGCGAAGTGACAGCTGTGGCAGGATTAAGCCTTTTGAATACCACAGCGGCTAACGGAAATCAAACATATTGTGAGTCTCGTTGGTCATGGCGCTTGGATTGTACATCACGATGACTGTATCCGGTTTTGTTTGCTCAATATAGTTTTTTACACTGCCGTTAAATTGCCGCAGATCAAGTACATCAACATATTCCACACCGAGCGCAAAAAACGGGGCGACTACATTCACAAAAGAGTCCTTTATAAAAAGAACTCTTTTACCGTCAAACCGTTTATGATTCTGCATCGTAATAAGCGCATTATCAGCGTAAGTGTAGGCGCTGTAAGGAACGTGGGTATAATAATCCTTCATTTCTACTTGCCGGTAATCATAAATAACGTCAAACGCGCCGCGAGTGTCGATATTCCGCGACAATATCTGAAAAGATAAATCCGTTTCTTCTTTGGGATATATAAAAGTGCAGTCTTCCGGTTCCGCGTTTATCAGCGTTACTTTGCGACCAACAGAACCTAAAAACCATTTTTCATATACCTCATAACGATAGCGGTCTGGAGAAAATAGAGCAGTATCAATCGAAAAGCCGTTATGTGCGTTGAGATATTTCGCGATAACGCCACTTGCCCATAAGCCAGTTTCCGCTTTCCAGTGATGATCAGTTTTGTAAAAGAGGCTATGGTGGTCGAGGTTTTCCTGATGAAGCGTTTCCCGTACATCAAGATACGGGATATGCCGTGTGGACAAGACAGATAAGAGCGCGTCGACATTCGTGTTTGAGAAATCGTTTATGCCACTAATAGTATCATCTTTACAGATTTTATGGGGACTCTGGACATAGAGCAGATCGATGTTCAATGCTGAGAGAAAATTATGTAGATCAGCAAGCCCGTCGGCGCATGGCCCAGCATCCTTCTGTTTAATCAGCTCGGTAATAAATCCATCGCCCAGATCAACTATGTTTTCATTGAGCGTCCAAGCAAGCGCATTTTCAAGGCGTACTGCGCTTTCCACGAAAAAGACTCGTCCTGCCAGTTGCTCTCCTGTGTACTGCTCTATTTTTTTTTCAAGCGCGGCGACTTTACTCTTAAAAGTATCAATCCTGTTTATCCGAACAACATCATCTCTTTTTAAGAAAGGGTATCGCTGCGCCCAGTTTATTTGCAATGTCGTGTTAAAACCAATAAGAAACTGTTTTTCAGCCATGACTGTTTGAGTGAAAGCATTATCAATATGCAATATCTCTACCAGCACATTCCATGTAAAAGCACGTAACAAGATACTTATCATAAACAAAACCATTACACAGAGACAATATCCAGCGGCTATTTTCTTTGCCATTTGTTTTTCCTTATTTCTTAAAAGTTAAAATAAATAAACGGGTTATACGTCGCCTTGATACATACCAAGAGCGACACTGAAAACAGCGCTATCACGCCCAGGACGGACGCGATCCGGTATACACGCATATCGCGGTGGGCAAGCGCCGCTCCGCAGCGTCGCACCACAGGCGTTGACAGCAGAACACCGGCAAGTAAGACCCACTTCCCGTTACTCAAATACAGCCAGAACGTTTCGTCGATAAAGCTGGTTGCACCAAAACCGAAGAGCGCAGTAATATAACGTCCAGCCAGCAGCAGGCTTTCAGCGCGGAATAGCACCCACAGCAGCAGTACGCAAAGCAGCGTATAGACGCGGGCCATAACGCTGTTAAGCCGGGAAGCAAAGCCGGTGAAGCGTTCAATGGCGATAAGGGCAAAGTAGGCCAGCCCCCAGACGACAAAGGTCCAGTTCGCGCCGTGCCAGACACCGGTGAGGAGCCATACCACCAACAGGTTCAGGACGAGGCGCGGTTTTGTTACGCGATTGCCTCCGAGCGGGATGTAAATATAGTCGCGGAACCACGCGGATAGCGAGATATGCCAACGCCGCCAAAAGTCGGTGATAGAAATCGCAGTATAGGGATAGTCGAAATTTTCAAGGAAGTGAAAACCGAAAAGTCGCCCCAGCCCGATAGCCATGTCGGAATAGCCGGAAAAGTCAAAGTAGATTTGCAGACTATAGGCGAGTGCGCCCAGCCATGCCGATGCCACTGACAGACCGTCGAGTGCAAAGAGGCGGTCAGCGATAAAGCCAGCATAGTTGGCGATGAGCAGTTTTTTGCCTAAGCCAATAGCAAAGCGGGTCATGCCATCAGCAAAGTCTCCGGCGTTTTCAGTACGGCACTCGATTTCAGCGGCAATGGTCTGGTAGCGTACGATAGGTCCGGCAATAAGCTGGGGAAACATTGAGATGTAGAGCGTGAGGTTGACGAGGCTAGTCTGCGCTGTTGTCTTGTGGTAATACACATCAAAGACGTAGGACATGATCTGAAACGTAAAGAATGAGATGCCAATAGGCAGGGCAATGTTAAGCGCGACGCTATCATTCCCCAGAACGAATCCCAGATTCCGCGCTATGAACGATACGTACTTGAAGACAACGAGTAACACCACGTCGAAGCCAATAGCCACCATGAGCCAGCATTTCCGCCGCCGGTGTTCCTCGTGTCGCGCCATAGCTAGAACCAGCGCCCAGTTGACCACTATCGACAGGACCATGATGAACACAAAGACTGGTTCGCCCCATGCGTAGAAACCCAGACTAGCCAACAGCAGGAAACCATTCCTGAAGGTGCGTCCCTTCCAAAGCGGGTTATAGTAACCCGCCAGTGCCAGAGGCAGGAACAGAAACAGGAAGACCGTTGATGAAAAGACCATGCAGATACGCTCCTTCACAAAAGTAGATAATTTGACTATTACAATATATAATAAGTCAAATTATCTACTTTATACAAGCTATTTTCAGTCAAACAATACACTTTACAAAGAACAGATGAGTCAGTTCTGCGATGCCAGAGGCACTTAATGAATGATACTTGGGCATGGCTTTGCTTTTTTGGGAACGGGTTAACAAGACTATCAAAACGAGAGGACAGAAACAGGAATGGCTGGCGGAGCAGACCGGTATCAAATATCAAACATTGAGAAGTTGGGTATCAAAAGACATACTTCCCCGGGTTGACGATGCGGTTAAGATAGCTCAGGCGCTTGAAGTGAGCGTGGAGTATCTTCTTGAGGGTGTGAACTCGAGTTTGCCGCGTGAGATTGATGTCTTCTATACACGCTACAAAAAGTTTTCAGTATTGCTTGAATACCTCGAAGAGCTGACCCTTGAACAGCGTGAAGACATTGAGGCGTTTGCGCTTACCCTGCTTGAAAAAAAACAGGCGCTTGAAGCGCGAAAACATTCTGCTCTGGCATAGATAACTGCACTGGAGCTGCTCAGCGCGGTTTAAGTAGCGCGAGTGGTTCAGGACGCGCTGATAAAAGTTTTTATGCCAATCATGCCAAAATGAAGCGTTTAGGCATTACCACGCCTTAAAGTATGCAGGAGGCTTCTATGCAAGCAAAATATATACTTTGGTTTTCGCTGTTTTCGCTTTTTCTTTCAGGATGTGAGACTGCGGAAATATCTCAGGCGTCAAGCAGCAGGCTGACTATTGCAACCTGGAACGTGCAGACGCTTTTTGATGGGGACGAAAGTGGCTATGAGTACCCGGACTATAGCTTGACTGCGGGGTGGACCAGCGAAAAGTATCAAGCGCGGCTGAACGGGATTGCTGATGCGATTGGGCGCATGGTTGAAAAAGCGCCGGACATTGTTGCCTTGATTGAGGTTGAGAACGCGAAGGTTCTTGAAGACTTGATTAAGGGGCCGCTTGCCAAACAGGGATACCGGCACAGCTTTTTTGGCGGGAATCGGAACGCGGCGCTCGGCATTGGGCTTATCAGCCGTTTCCCGTTTGAACAGACGCTGGTTCATTCCATAACATCTCAAGGGGAAACCAGCCCGCGACCAGTGCTTGAGGCGCGCCTTATAATAGAAGACAAGCCGCTGATCTTGTTCGCCTGCCATTGGAAATCAAAGGTTGATGGTGAAGAAAAGACCGAAGTGCAACGCAAGGACTCGGCTCGGGTGATACTGCGGAGGCTACGCGAGATACAGCAGGAAGATTCCGAGATACCGGTGATTGTTATGGGCGATCTGAATGAGAATCATGACGAATTCTTTCGCTTAGGAGAGTCCAGTGTAAGCGCCCTCATGCCTGATGATCCAAAGGCGTCGGAAGTCGCGGGGCATATACAGACGGATTTTCTTATTGTAAGCCCACAAAAACCGCCGCAGACCACGTCTTTTAACAACACGGACGAAGCGCTGGCACTGTATTCACCTTGGTGGAACGAGCTTCCCGACGGTTCTTATAACTATAAGGATACTTGGGAAACCATCGACCATTTCCTGCTCTCCGCCGCGTTCTTTAACGGTTCCGGCTGGGGTTTTGATTCTTGTACGCTCATCAACATAGAGCCGTTTGTAAGAAGCAATGGTAAACCGTATACCTACAACGCGGACACGGGCAATGGCCTCAGCGACCATCTGCCCTTAGTGATCACACTCACGCAAGTAGGCGAAACAGGTGTCTCTGGGTCATCCGCGCTATGACAAATTCCGGCGCTCAGATCGGGTACAAGGCCAACAGCATACTGGTGCTTAGGTATACTACGCCAGTATACCCTGGCCGTCACATTGACACTGGCGTCGCACGAGCAGGGAACTTACACAATTTGCAATCTTGCTATAGACACAGAGAGCATCTTCAGCTATACTGTTTTCTAAACATACCTCATCAAGAATGAGATAAATCTTTAAGGAGTGAGATAAAGAATCTATGAAAAAATTGATTGTTCTTCTTTTGGTCAGTCAATGCGCATTTAGCCTTTTTGGTCAGTCTGACGCATTGAAGTATTATACTGATCGATTTCAGCGTGCGACAAGTGTTGGTGAACAGCTCAATGTGTTGCAGACCGTGTCAAGTGAGAATCTGGATGGCTCTGCGGCTTTTTTCGCTAAGGCGCTCAAGACGTTCCTGTGGCAGATACCTGACACACGGACTCTAAAAGAGAAGATTGCGCTTGAGGAGTCCTTACGGATCATCACGGATCAGCTTAGTCAGCAGCAATACGCTGAGGCCGCGGCTGACCTCTGGAGAGTGGTGGAACGCTTCTCCAACCCGATTATCAGGGCTGACGCGCTTATCGCGTTGGGTAGTCTTGGCGACCCGACTTACCTGCTCCGCATTATACGTTTCCTTGATCAGAATACTCTGTATCCAACCCAGCCGAGGGAAGATGGGGAACGGCTCGCTTATGGCGCGATCACTGCTCTTGGCAGCCTTGGTGATGCTTCAGCCTATATGCCGGTGTTTGCCGCTGCAAACGGCTGGTATTCTACGTGGATCAAAGAGCGTGCAAAAGAAATACTTGCCCAGCTCGCGGAAGATCCAGCAGAACAGCTCATCAAAGGCATCAACAATACCTTTTACCCGTTCCAGACTCGGTATCAGGCGCTTATTGCCCTTGATGAGTCCTCTGCGAGTGCTGAGTTGAAGAGCCAGGGCGCTCAGGTTGCCCTTAGAGCAGGATGGACGCACTCGCCGCTCACGAGTCCGGAAGTGGTCTTACTACGCAAATACGCTATAAAGATGCTGGGCGAGAATGGCGTCTCCGATGAGCAGGTGTATACGCTGCTCTGGCGTTCTTACACGCAATCCTATGACATGGAAGAGAAGTTCGCGGTTATGAGTACTCTGTCTCAGCTTCGTACCGAGCCAGCGGTTGGACTACTCGTCTCATTCATCCATGATATTAACGAGAGACATCGGTATGGCACATTGCAGGATACTGATGAACGCCTTATCCGCGCCCTGATTCCGGCCTTGTATGACACAGAGAGCTCTGAGGGAGATAGCGTTCTAAAAGAGTTCACATTGGTTGACTGGACAAGCCATATCATTGAGCTTGCTCGTAAATCTATTACTGATTCTGCAAAATAGTCGTTTATAACCTTTATGAAAAAAGCCGCGGTTCCTGCCGCGGCTTTTTTTCATTTGCTCTTATGTCGGTTCTTTCTGAGCTTCTTTTTGCGTTTATGAGTCGCAATCTTCCGCAGTTTGCGTTTTCTTCCACAGGGCACTTCGCATCTCCTTTTCTTTAAAGTAGTTTAAGTATGAGATAAGACGTAGAAAACGTCAATAGGGTAGCGCTATGTTATAGGCATCTTAACGTTCTATATGCTTTGGGCTATAGTGAAAGTGAAACTATTGCGCGGGTATCAAATATGGCGCTATTCAATGGAGGATCGTAAAGAAGATGGTGCGATTAAAAGGCGCGTTTACCGCGCTCATTACGCCGATGAAGGATAACGGTGATGTGGACTATGAGGGCTTTCGCCGTCTGGTCGAGTTCCAGCTTGACGCTGGTATTGACGGGTTTGTACCCCTGGGAACCTCTGGCGAAAACCCCACACTGGACGAGGACGAAGAGGATGAGCTGATCGCCATTGCGGTGAAACTCGCCCATGGACGGGTTCCGGTCATCATCGGAACCGGCTCCAACTCTACCAGACACACGGTTAAGTACACTCAGCGGGCAAAGGACATGGGCGCGGACGCCGCGCTCGTGGTAACGCCCTACTATAACAAGCCAAATGATGCGGGCCTGCTTCGCCACTTTGAGGCCGCTGCAGGGGTCGGGCTTCCTATCGTAGTTTATAACATAGCTTCCCGTACTGGCCGGAACATAAACGCTCCGCTCATGCACAAGTTGTCCCTGATTCCAGGCATTATTGGCGTGAAGGAATCCTCCGGGGACATTAACCAGATGGTCGACATCATCGCCCAGAACCGCAACACAGGCCGTGAGTTCACGGTGTTGTCCGGCGACGACGCGCTCACCGTACCGTTGCTGGCTCTAGGCGGGGATGGGGTTATTTCGGTTATCTCGAACCTTGTTCCGGCAAAAGTTTCGGCACTAGTGAAAGCTGGTCTGGCTGGCGACTTTGTCGAGGCGAGGCGTTTGCATTACGAACTCTTGCCGCTGGTGAAAGCAGCCTTTGTTGAGACAAACCCCATCCCCATCAAGGCGGCTATGAGCATGGTCGGACTGCCAGCGGGTCCGACACGTCTGCCGCTCGGGCCCCTGTCGCCGGAAAACGAGCGCTTGTTGCGGACAACGCTGGAAGCGACGACACTCTATAATAAGTCGCGCTGAAATAGTAGTATTGGCTTAACAACTTGGTGTCAGAGGCCGTAAGACCTCTGACACCAAGTCTTACTAACGGAGGTAGAAAGATTTTGAACAGAAAAATCAACGTTACGATTTATAACGAGAACCTGCATGAAACCACTGTGGAGACAGTGCGGGCTATTTATCCCAATGGGATTCACGGCGCGCTCAAGGGCTTTCTCGAAAAAGACAGCGCCATCGGCACGATTCGTTGCGCCACACTTGCGGATCATCAGCAAATCCTGACTCAGGAAACACTAGATGACACTGATGTGCTGATCTGGTGGGGACACATGAGCCATCACAAGGTGGAAGACGCAGTGGTGGACATTGTGGTCAAGCGTGTCCTCAACGGCATGGGCTTCATCGCCCTGCACTCCGGCCACGCATCTAAACCCTTCGGACGCCTGATGGGTACTGAGACTCATCTGCTGCGCTGGCGTGAAGCTGGCGAGAAGGCGCGTTTGTGGAACATTGCCACCAACCACCCGATTACCCAAGGGCTTGAGCAAACCTTCGTGGTTCCCCACGACGAAACCTACGGCGAACCCTTTGGCATACCAGAACCGGATCAGCTTATCTTCATCACCTGGTTTCAGGGCGGCGAGGTATTCCGCAGTGGCGCAACCTGGCAGCGAGGCGAGGGTAACGTTTTCTACCTGCAAAACGGACATGAAACCTTCCCCGTGTATCACCAGAAGGAGATACAGCTCGTTATCACTAACGCGGTGAAGTGGGCATGTCCAGTTCACCGGTCATGTACCCCTGACCGTGGGCCAGGCAATGTCGCGCCGCTGGAGCAGTACACGCTGGAGGAAGGCAGTTTCACGCCAGTTACAAAATGACAAAGATTCCTGTTGGGATACTTGGCGCGACTGGTATGGTGGGACAGCAGTATATTGCCCTGCTTGCCGAGCATCCGTGGTTTGAGGTGCGTTATGTGGCTGCATCGCCACGCAGCGCAGGTAAAAGCTATGCTGATGCTGTGGCTGGCCGTTGGCAACTGGCACAAGCCTGGGGCGCGGGTGTTGGCGACCTTATCGTGCAGGATGCCAACGACCCATCCGCTGCAGTCGGAACTTGCGCCTTTGTCTTCTCCGCCCTGGATATGGCTAAGGACGAGATTCGCGCCCTTGAGGACTGCTACGCGAGTGCGGGCATACCGCTCATTTCCAACGCCTCGGCGCATCGCTGGACGCCTGATGTGCCAGTGCTGATCGCTGAGGTGAACCCGCAACACACCGACATCATTCCAGCCCAGCAAAAGGCACGGGGCTGGACCAAGGGTTTTATCGCCGTCAAGCCGAACTGTTCGATACAGAGCTACACCACGCCAGTTTACGCGCTTATCGCGGCTGGCTATGAGGTACGGCGCATGATCGTCAGCACTATGCAGGCGGTTTCCGGCGCTGGCTATCCGGGCGTACCAAGCCTCGACATGATTGATAACGTTGTGCCATACATCGGTGGTGAGGAAGAGAAGTCTGAAGATGAGCCACGCAAGATACTCGGTATGCTTGCTGATGGCGTCATTCAAAACGCCGTGTTGCCAAAGATCAGCGCCCACTGCAATCGTGTGCCGGTGGTGGATGGCCATACTGCCTGCGTGAGCCTTGAGTTTGGCGAGAAAAAGCCGTCAATCACTGAAGTAAAGCGCGTATGGTCGGCGTTTAGCGCCCTGCCACAAGAGCTTGACCTTCCAATGGCGCCAAAGAACCCCATCATTGTCCGTGACGAAGACAACCGCCCTCAGCCCCGCAAAGACCGCGACGCAGACAAAGCAATGGCCATAAGCGTCGGGCGTGTGCGTCCCTGCAAAGTGTTTGACCTACGCTTCGTGGGCCTTTCGCACAATACAGTACGCGGCGCAGCTGGCGGCGGCATTGAAAACGCGGAACTGCTCAAAGTAAAGGGCTATATCTCATAAGTTGTGCATACTCTCTATATAATAGAAGAGTCTGTGCATTATACGAATGTCCACAAATAGAGAGCTATCGTATCTATTTGTGGACACTATCATCGTTTTTGTTTTTTTCAATGACTTCAGCAATTAAATCAACCGCTTCTTTTGTTTTGTTCCTCAACTGGAACAGGGTATTGTTTTTTACAGCGCGTTGGAACGCATCTATGGTCCCCTGATAAATCTTTTCCAACTTGATTGCCATAGTATCAATAGTCCATGCCTGCGCATGTTCTCTGGCCTCCACAGCCTTGCGCCGGTACAACTCGTCATCCTCAAGCAGCTCAAAGACGCGCCTCACAAACTCGTCCTTGTCGTCCTTTACCATAAAGCCGCCATTGTCGCCACCCATCACCATGAGCGTACCCATGGCCCCGATAGCCACCACTGGTGTGCCAGACAGCATGGCTTCAATGGTAACCAGCCCTTGGGTTTCTGTGAGAGACGGAAATACAAAGATGTCAGACATGCCGTAGGTTAAAGCCAGGTCTTCGCGACTAAGGTAGCCGGTAAACACGCAGGCGTCAGCGACACCCAGCCGCACTGCCTCTTGCTTGAAAGAGTGGAGATCAGGACCATTACCCACAAAGAGAAAGGCGACCTCTGGATGTTTCTCGATGATAAGCGGGGCAATGGCAAGCAGAAACTCGATATTCTTCTCACCAGAGATGCGACCGGCGAAGAGCAAAATCCGCTTACCCCTAAGACTGGGATACTTTTGCTCAATCAGGACACGATAGGCGGCAATTTCCTCATCATCATGGGTAAACAGTGCTGGATCAATGCCAGTAGGCAAAAGGTGAGTGCGCTTCTTGATGTTGTATTGCTTAACCACCTCGCCGATCTGCTCACTCGGCACAATGACGCGATTAGTACGGCGCAAAAACTTCTTAATAACGCTCTTTGCAAAAGATTTAAGCGCGGCGGGCGGAAGAAAGGGCAGATAGTTTGTTATATAGTCCTCCCAAAGCGTGTGAAAGGTGTAAACGCTCGGAACCCCGTACATACTGGCATAATAGAGGCCAAACTCAGCAAGCATAAACTCGGTATTGATGTGGAGAATATCGGGATTAAAGGCTTCGATATGCTGTGATACCCAAAAGAGCTTTTCAAATCGGGCAACCCGGTCTTCCTTGGACAGAATCTGTACCCCTATGGACGGCACACGAACCACCACTGGTTCCGGCTTATGCTCAGGAGCGGCGCTGTGCGCGATGGAAAGACGTTCAGCCACCGGCAATTCCGGGTAAAACGGGCAGACAATCATAACCTCGTTGCCACGCCGAACCAGAGCGTGAGAAAACGAGTCAACCGAAACCGTTACGCCATTCACCCGAGGCCAGTAGGCGTCGGTAAACATTACTATCTTCATCGTGATACTCCAATGACTTTGTTATAGCAGGCCACGTGAACCTAAAGATTCAAACCACACTGGAATAGTGCGCGCCCCCTGGAAGTACATACTAAAATCACGGTACCAGCTCATGTTACAGTCATTACAGCTCGGCATGGATAGCGCACTTTCTTCCATAGTAAGGATGTTTCCCAGCACTTGCGGCAACTGCATACAGGGGCGCACATCGAAAAACCAGTCAACAAACAGTACATGACGACCACCAAAACAGCGGTACTTTGCTTTTGACGGGTTCTCAAGATAGTCGATGATGTTCTGCATAGAAATCGCTGAGTTGATGATACCGAATGTGCCAGCCTTACGGAGCCGTATGCCTTCCTTGAGGCCAGCAATCACCTTATCGCGGGACAGACTGATCCCTTCGCCACCCAGCGGGTAGACCTGAGACTTAGAGAACGTGGGATAGTTGAGCGATACAAAATCATAACCCATGTTCAAGGCGCGTTTGCATACATCCTCAAGTTTATCGTAGTTGTCGTTCCAGATAAGCACTGACGCCATAGTTTTCAGTCGGGTCTTCTTCACCAGCTCCATAGCCTTTGCCATTTCGTCCATGATGTTAGGAATCTGTCGCGATTCAGCCATAGTAACCGGATCACCAGAGTCAAAAGAGATACTGAGGAGATCACAGCCCGCATTCTCCAGCTTTTTGAGCATATCGTTACGCATGAGAAGCTGTGGCGCGGCATTAAGCACGGCGTTATTCATCCTACGCGCACTAGCTTTCTGTACAAAGTCGATAACATGCGGGTGAAGCAGCGGCTCCCCGCCGGTGATAGTGAGATGAGACACGCCAAAATCAGCCAGACGGTCAATAGCGTTGAGTGCTTTCTCCTTATCCACAAAGACCTTCGGCTGTTGTTTCCATATGTCGCAGAACGAACACTTAGCAATGCAGGCGTTAGTGATAGCGAACTCGGTGAAGCGCAGTCTACCGGCAAGATAGTTTTTAACGATATTCCTGTTTTTACCTTGAGCCATTATGTACCTCTTGTCTATTAAGATAATCATTTTAGTGCGCTGTATCAAGTGAACGCGCTATGACCGCCTCTTCGACAGGCTCAGAAATACCCGCAGTCCCTGCCCTAGTCCACGGTTCCCAATTGCCGCGCATCCGACTATATCACGGCCCAGTTCTGCTGCAACCTTTACTAACAGTGCCGTAACTAGACTCATTACGATGGTCGTAACTAGACTCATTACGATGGTCGTAACTAGACTCATTACGATGGTCGTAACTAGGCTGATTACGATGGTCGTAACTAGCTGATTACGACTATCGTAACTAGCTCATTACGATGGTCGTAACTAGACTCATTACGATGGTCGTAACTAGGCTCATTACGATGGTCGTAACTAGGCTCATTACGATGGTCGTAACTAGGCTGATTACGATGGTCGTAACTAGGCTGATTACGATGGTCGTAACTAGGCTCATTACGATGGTCGTAACTAGACTCATTACGATGGTCGTAACTAGACTCATTACGATGGTCGTAACTAGACTCATTACGATGGTCGTAACTAGACTCATTACGATGGTCGTAACTA
>JAIRYV010000002.1 GCA_031267685.1 Treponema sp. | reverse complement strand
TAGACAATGTTCGCTAATCGTTAGCCAATCCACTAGCCACTAATTTAGCGGTTAGCGAATGACGCTCACTAGGCACTAGCCACTAACCACTAGCCACTACTATCAAGGTGCTTGATACGAGGCTATCAAGGTGTTTGATACGAGGCTATCAAGGTGTTTGATACGAGGCTATCAAGGTGTTTGATACGAGGCTATCAAGGTGTTTCAGTACAGTACCCCAGACGGAAAAACTGCGAGAGAGGGGACTTGAACCCCTACGCTGAAAGCACCAGATCCTAAGTCTGGCGTGTCTGCCAATTTCACCACTCTCGCATAGCAAAAGTGTAGTAAAGCATTTTAATCGTGTCAAGCAGCGTTTCTGTGTCTGGCTTAGGCAACTTTCTGAGCAGGTCCGGCAGGAATCGTTAGATTACTTAGTCGGGCAACCCGGATTTGAACCGGGGACCCCAAGTCCCCCAGACTTGTACGCTAACCAACTGCGCTATTGCCCGGCTAAGTAATCTACACGATGTTAGAAACAACCATAATACTATGTGCGAATCGTGTCAAGCATATTAGCATCCAGTTCTGTAAAAATATCGAGTAAAAAACGATCAAGCAGAAGCAGGCCGTCTTTGCTAAGCGCACAATGTACGGGTGAATTGACGAGCAGACTTTGCCACACGGCTAGACTGCGCGGGATGCATGCCTCAAGGGACTGACCAAAGCGTTTCTGAAATAGGGCAAGGTCAGGGCCGTCACTATACCGAAAACCCATGAGCAGCGTTTCCTTCATAAGAATAAGCTGGTCAAGGCGCTCCGCGAGCGGGGCGCTTCCAGTAAGGTAGGCATCAACGTCGCGTTTCCATGTGTAACGGATACCTGTGCCGCTATCGTCGTCTATCATCGTGGAAGAAGCAGACGGGCCAAAGCCTAGCCAGTTTTCCATACGCCAATAGCGTATGTTGTGCGCCCCACGTTTTTTATGCAGCGCGAAGTTGGATACCTCGTACTGACTATAGCCAGCCTGCTCAAGTGCGTCTCGGCCTGCTATGTAGAGCGCATCAGCACGTTCTGGCGCGGGAAGTAAACGCTTGTCCTGTTGCGCCATGTGCGCCAGCGGCGTATCTGGCTCAAGCGTGAGCGCATACAGGGAAATGTGCGCGGGCTGATAGGCAAGAAGCGTTTTAATATCTTTGAGTAATATCGTTTCATCCTGAAATGGCAGGCCCGTGATGAGATCAGCGGAAAACGCTGTTCCAAATACACGCTGAACCATGTCGAGGCATTCCAGCACGCGCGCGGCGGATCCAGCACGATAGATGGCAGCGCGGGATGGCTCGTAAAAGCTCTGCACTCCCACGCTGATTCGCGTAACGCCGTTGTTACGGCAGGCCATGAGCAACGCCTTATCAAGGGATTCAGGATTAAGCTCGACAGTAAGCTCATCTGGCGCTTCTTGCCACAGCTGCCCCAGTCCGCTTAAGAGCCGCGCTATCCGTACTGCACCGAGCAGAGATGGCGTTCCTCCGCCGATGTACAGCGTGGGGATGCGTTCGATGCCAAAGTCGTGAACCCAGCGTCCAGCGTCGTCAAGCAGACGCTCAACAAGGGCATCAAGACGCGGATCATCGCGCTTGCACGGAACCGAGTAAAAGTCGCAGTATGCGCATTTACGTACACAAAAGGGGATATGCAGATAAAGCGAGGCGGAACGCACGTTACGGTATCCCAATGCGGAAGAGTGGCCAGTAGCGAAAGACTACCTTACCTGCTATGAGGTCGAGTGATAGTGGACCCCATGTGCGGGAGTCATTGGTGTTATTCCGGTCGTCGGAAAGTACGAAACATTCGTTATCGCCCAGCAGTATTGGCCCCATGTTGCCGGAAAAAGGCAGGGCCTCGTCCCAGAATGCCAAGCCAGGGGGGATGGTAACATCGTAGGGCTTCTCGGCAAGCTCAAATTCGGTGTAGCTGTAGGGATCGCCGCGACGTTTCACGCGGAAAACGTAGTTTGTCATGGTGATTTCGTCTCCGGGCAGTCCGACCACCCGCTTTATGTACAAATCTTCGTCCTGTTTCAAGAAGCTGACCTGTTGAGCAGTGAAGAAACGCACTGCACCCTCAAGGAGGTTGTCAACGAGGCTGATCGATTTCTGCCTGCTCTTGTCAATGACGACGATGTTTCCATAGTGAAGCGGCAAGGTTCGGCTCAGCAGGGAGCTGTAGGAGGAAGCGATGAAGCGATCCCCTGCCTGAAGTTCTGGGCGCATAGTATCGTTTTCCAAGGCTCTGGTTGAAAAGACAAAGGACGTCAGCAGGGTATACGACAGGTAGAACACGAAGAACCAGAGCAAGATCCAGACAACCAGATACGCGTTTTTTCGTTTTTCCGTGTATGCGATTTTATATTTCATTGCCATTATGTTACCTTATAACCCCGATACGGCGCAAAGGCCAGTACTTGATTGCGCCCTGTCCAAGTACACCGACTTCTTTGATGGGGCCGAAGTACCGTCCGTCACGGGAGTTGTCGCGGTTATCGCCTAGTGGGAACATACGGCCTTCTGGGATATAGCGGCCTTGGGTGTGCTGTGCCAATCGCATCATGTAGCGGCTATCCTGTGGATAGGCGCCGCGCAGAACTCCGAGCCATGAGCGCTCATAAGTAAACGAGTCAGCCAGATACTGGCCGCTTATTGAGGCGGCGGTGAGTGCAATGGAGTTTGGCGCTTCAATGTTCAGGTCTGAATAGGCGCGGGCTTTACCGGCGGCTTCAAGTGCCGCATAGTCTCGTTCACTGACAAGGCGGGAAAGCTGGTGATTAAAGCCTCGTCCAGCGTTAAAGTCCCGCTCGTTTGTCCAGCGTGTTTCACCAGCAAAGCGAAGACGGAATTCGCCTCGGTCAAGGACAAAGGTATCGCCGCCCACGCCCACAGCCCGCTTGATGAGGAAATGCGCTTCTGGATTGCCCTGGGCGTCGCTGTCAATGTTCAGCAGAGAAAGGGTCATCATATAGATAATACGTTGGGCAATATCAAAGATTGGACCTTTGGATATGTAAGAGGGGTTTTCAAAGATGATGATGTCATTCCGCTTAGGCTTGATGGGGCTGGGCAGTTTTGCCACTCCGGGTAGAAGTTCTGGGCCAAAGATGAGTTTGTTCACAAAGATACGGTCTTGGATGAGCAAGGTATCAATCATGGAACCAGAAGGTATCTCATATGCCTGAAACAGGTACTGGTTGATGAGAAGCACCACCCATGCAGCCCAGATGAACGCGCTAAGCCAACTTAGGACAGGGTGTTGCGCCTTTTCTTTTTCTTTCCCGATACGCCGATCCCGTTGCTTGACCGTAAGGTATCGCTCGGTAAGTATCTGGATGCGATCAAAAAAGCGGACTTGCGCTGAAGTCCGCGCTCGGTTTTTCTCAAGCACTTTTACGCTCACTTTATACATCCGCCATGTGGCGGGGGAATTAAAACAACCTATCACGAAGAAGCATTGTTGACAAGGTATGAAAGGCTTTTCTATAATATCTCATGCTTGGTAAAAAAAAAGAAATCCTGCCTGAAGATGAAGTACACTTAAAACCGATTCTTGGCGTTAAGCCGGGTGTATACCTTTTTGCGCTCTATATATTTATCTTCATTAGTATATGCTTTTGCGCGTTGGTCGTGCCTGGTTTGGCAAAGCCCGGCATGGTGTTTGCGCTGGAATCAGAACCAGCTGGGGCTGCGATTCGCATTGATGATGTATACATGGGAACCACGCCCTGTGATGTTTTTGTTCCCCAAGGCCCTCACCAGCTTACCATGGTGCTGCCTGGGTTTGCGCCGCGTGAGCGGTCTGTCATGGCCGAGCAGCGGGTGTTTGCGTCAGCCTTTTTCCCGCGTAAGGAACGGGTTGCGGAGAGGCTGACTGAGACGGCGGATACTGCGGCGCTCTTACAGGGTGCTGCAGAATATGCCGTGTGGTCGTTCACTGGTGAGCCGACCGCGATCTACCAGATTCCCCGAAGTCTTTCCGAAGGCGTGTACCGTTCAGGGCCTCTAGCGGCGACCCTGCGTGGCTATGAGGCAATCGACGATCTGCTGAGGGGTGCGGCGCGTTTTACGGCTACGCGGGCGGCTGCGCGCGACCTGGTTCGGGCAAAGGCTCTGGCTGACAATGCAGGGCTGGCTCCATCGCCATTGTCGCTCTTGTCCTCAATTGAAGATGCGCTGGCCTATCTGTCCGAAACTCCCGGAACCGCCGCGTGGCTTGCCGCGCTGTTGCCCGAAGAGGCGAGCAAAACAATCAGCGGCTCAAGCTGGTATGCCCAGCTGTCGCGGAATCAGCCAGTGTCTCGTTTCCCATCAGGCTTTGGTGAAACGTTTATCATTGAAGCTATGCCATTTCGGGAATTGCCCGGGGCTACGCTTGCCCAGGGCGAAGCCTTCGCCCATGAGGTTGAGATTAATAGTTTTCTGATCGCCGTAAATGAAGTCTCCCGTGAGGCATGGAACACCTTTCTTGCTGCTGAGCCTCGCTGGAGAAGCGATAATCTGACAGCGCTGAAGGGGCAAGGGCTGGTGAGCGAAGACTACCTGCTTTCGCTTAATGCAGCGTCTTCCACCATACCGTCGGTTTCATGGCATGCGGCAAACGCCTTTTGCGCGTGGCTCACGACCCTGCTTCCGCCCGCGCTCAGTGGCTATGAGGTACGGCTTCCCACTGAGGCTGAGTGGGAGTATGCAGCTAAGATGGCGGAACAGCACGATGGCGGTTTGCAAGATATGAGCGGCGGTTTGTGGGAATGGTGTGCTGATCCATATACGCCGCTTAACTTTCTGCCTGCCAAACCAGAGATTATCGAGGCAATCGCCTCGCCAGAACGTGTGGTACGCGGCGGCTCATGGGCAAATCAGCCGAATACGTTTGATGTGGAAACCAGAGGTGCGCTGTCGCCGGAGTTTTGTTCGCCATTTGTGTCGTTCAGACCAATCATTGCAATAAAAGTGAGTAAGTATGAGTGAAGGAATCAAAACCATTGCGGTAAACCGCAAGGCTCGCCATGACTATTCGGTGGACGAGAACTACGAGTGCGGCATTGAGTTACTGGGAACCGAAGTGAAGTCCTTTCGTGACGGCAAAATATCGTTTCCCGATGCTTGGGCTGAGGTGATAAGCGGCGAAGTCTGGCTCCGTTCCCTCACCATTGCAGAGAACCCCTTTGCCTCGATTTTCAACCATGATCCAGACCGAAAGAAGAAGCTCCTCCTTCACAAGCAGGAGATAAAGCGTATTGCCCGTAAGGTCGAGGACAAGGGCTATACGCTCATACCACTGTCATTTTATTTCAAGAAGGGGCGCGTGAAGGTTGACCTGGGTTTATGCAAGGGTAAGAAGCTCTACGACAAACGCGCCGACATCCGCGACCGGGACATAAAGCGTGATGTAGCGCGGGAGTTCCGCCACGGACTTAACTAAATATCCTATGCCACTGCTCCCTGACCTTTTTACGCGCCGTGCCGTGCATATTTTGTGCTGTAGCGTGGTTTATATGAAACAGATCAGGAATCAGCACACAGAGAAGGGCTACCAAGGCTACCAAAAATGCAAAGGTAAAGATGGCTCCATTGGATGTATGTTCCGGCTTAGCAGCCAGAAGTATCTGACCCGGATCAGTACGCTGTTTTTGAGGCTTCTCCAGCCCGACAATACGGATAAACCGCTCGTTACTATCCCCATAACCCAGTTCCCGTGCATACATAGCAATGGTATCAAAGTCATGAACAAGTGCGTTTCCGGTGTTCTCCAGCTCTGTGTTCAGGCGTCTGAGGTTTTCCATATTGACCTTGAGCTTCTCTTGTTCCACACGGAGCTGTTCATACGCTGATAATCCGGTTGGTCCGGTAAAAACTGAGCATATAACATAGATGCATATCCCTATCCACAGCGGCACAAGGTATTTGATAAAATACATATTTTCTATTTACGGAGATTTGTTCTCCTGTCTTTACAGAGCGCTGACTCCGTATTACTATGAACCAATCACTAACTCACGCAGATGCCCTACTCAAAAAATAGAGATGAAATGACGATAATTGGAAGATAATGTATCTGGAAAAGGAACTCGAATGATAACTACTAATAGCCCTTCAAAGTATGGCGAGTACAGTGACCAAATGACAGATGAGCTTGACGAGTATGGGGTTTGGGTCAAAAGTGCCCCTCGATCACTTGATGAACCTGAAGTTCCGGTGCTTTCTAAAGAGGGTGAGCTTCTACAAGACGTGCCTGAGCTATCCGACCAAACCAGTCAGGTAGCTACTTCTGAAGACAGTGGTTTCCCTGCTGATTTGTTAAAAAATTTTCTTACGGATATTGAGGATATTGATGAGACTGAGGATATTGATGAGACTGTTGCACCGATTATCAATAAGACTGCACAAAAGTCTGAAACAGAAACGCTGGATGTCCCATCAACATCTCTCATGCAAATCAGCGAGACGGTTGAAGCAACGGCGGCTATACCAACGGATAGCGAGCTAATGAATACTGAAAAGGCGGCTATAATGGAATCGCAAAACG
Organism: Treponema sp.; assembly: GCA_031267685.1. GTDB lineage: Bacteria > Spirochaetota > Spirochaetia > Treponematales > Breznakiellaceae > JAIRMT01. The sequence goes on along the minus strand of JAIRYV010000002.1, from coordinate 26,869 downwards.
TTCACGCTGGCGTATTAAGCAGGATCGCCGATGAATTGGTGTTGATACATGATGACCTGACTGGTATTCGGCAGGAACTCAGCCGTAGTGTCGCAGCGCCAGCGCTAGAAGTGCCTAAGTCTAATGATCTAGCGCTGATACGCGATGAACTAAACAGTATTCGGCGGGAACTCAGCCAAAGTATTGCAGCGTCAGCGCTAGAAGTGCCTAAGTCTAATGATCTAGCGTTGATACGCGATGAACTAAACAGTATTCGGCGGGAACTCAGCCGTAGTGTCGCAACGCTGACCCCAGAAGCGCCTAAGTCTAATGATCTAGCGCTGATACGCGATGAACTAAACAGTATTCGACAGGAACTCAGCCGTAGTGTCGCAGCGCCAGCGCCAGAAGCGGATGATGACAACAGGCAGATTATCCTCACGAGAGATGAGTTTAGCGGTATTTTTAATATCATGCATCAGCTTTATCATGACCGTGAGGATGACGAAACCTTGCTGGAACTCAGCCTCACCAGTGAAATCTCGCCAGACGAAACTCTACCAAACCTTGACGATGACTCGCGCCTCATTAAGGCGGCATATAGCGATGAAATAAAAAAACTCTATGAAGAGGGGGTTCAGCCTCTGACACCAGCGCCCGATGACACAAGCTATCTTGAGATGTCTCCCTTTGGCGTACCTGATTTGCCCAGCGCTGTTATAGAAAAACCGCTTGTTGTTGAGAAGATTGACGAGCCGCTTCTGGAAGAGCCTTCGCCAGAGCATATCAAAAACCTCTCGCTTGGCGTCATAGATACTACGACAGATGCGGAGCGTTCTGATGAACCGATCATTGATGGTTTGCTGCTCGATAATGATTCGGCGAAGAACTTTTCAATCGAACTAGATAAGGAACGCCTTCATGTCGCTTATTATGGAGAAGATGAGGAGCTTCTTGGCTTAGAGGAGTATGAGGACGAAGAGAATGACGCGGATCAAGACATTGGGGATATTCTCTTGACGAAAAACTGGGAAGATGTTGTTGAAGAGACGAGTGCCGACGCGCCACCTACCAATGAACCTGCGCCTGAGCCAGAGCAAGAAGAAGAGCCTGAGCAAGAAAGCGTCGATCCAAGCAAAACCACGGCTTACTCTCCAAAAGAGACTTATGATGATGTAACAAGCTATCTGACCCACGAGTTAAAACACGCCTTGATGTACATGGATCAGGTTCTGGATTCGTTGCCGGATGATAAAATCGAGGCGTTTACCCAATCCGAACATTTTGCTACTTATAAACAAATCTTTAAGAATCTGGGGATTTCGTGATGGGGCTTTTAACTAAAGCCCTTCTCAAAGATGAAACGCCACTTGGAGATAGAGTCAAAGACAGCGTTGCTGAATACCATGCGAGCCACACTGTGTTTCAGGCCGCTGTGTTTGAGCTGCCGCTGTGCCACGCCGCGGCTTATGACACGCGAAAGCGCCTTGCCACTATGCTATCCTCTTTGGGTATCCTTATTCCCTTGAGCAGCAAGTACATTGTGCGTGATCTGGTACTCTTTCCCGATGAAATTGACCGTGAACTTGTCATACACCGGCTGACCAAAAGCCTAGGCGTGATGAGTCCACAGTCTTTTGAGGCGAACAGCCCTGAATATGCCCTCGCGCTTCTGGAACCGTTTATCAAAACCGCTGTAAACCCCCTGACTTGAGGCTGAAAAGCGCATAAATGCCATCGTCAGGCTTAGTCCCATCGCCCTACCACCCGATGGACATAAGGTTTTTAGAAAGATCATTTTACTTCAGACCTAGGTCTTTTTTCTTGGGAGTCAGGGGTTTTTTAAGAAATCATAGGCGAAAAGGGCATTGTCATAGAAGCGTTTGGTATGATACACTCAAAAAGCAATGGAAAACTAGCAGGAGGTTCTGACACAATGAGCAATATTCCATCACGTCATGTGCTTCACTCCCGTTACAACCCTGTTGCTGAAGCGGAACGTTACGTTAATTCCCTTACGCTTAGGGATGAAGCAACGTGCTTCATCCTCATAGAGCCGGGACTGGGCTACATTATCCCGTTTGTGTGGCAAAAGCGACCGGATGCGTTGCTCATCATACTTCACGCGGCTCAACCTGACGAGGCGCTTGTTCCTGAAGCCGTATCCATACCTACATGGAGTCCTCAAGATGCCACGCCGCTTCAGCGCTTCCTTGAAAACGAAGTAGTGGTTGGGGCAGCGGCTATTCAGCTTATTGAATGGCGACCCTCGCTGGCAGTGTATGGCAAACGCTATCGCGAGCTTCTTGAGGAAACAGTGGAATTCATCAGGCGACTCGACGCTGGTGAACAAACCCTTCGCCAGTTTGGAAAGCGCTGGTTCAGCAATTTTTTCAGGAATCTCCGCCTCTTGACCCTTTATGCGTATCCCCGCTCCACGCTTCATGCACCTGTCATTGTTACTGGTGCGGGTCCGAGTCTTGAAAGCGTTCTGCCTCTGATACGGGAACAGAAGGCGCAGGGATCCGCGCTGATTCTCGCTGCCTCATCATCAACGCCAAGCCTGCTGGCCGTTGGGCTTACCCCGGACTTTGTTATTAGCACAGATGGTGGCTCATGGGCGCAGTGCCACCTGTATGAGTGTCTACGGGCTAGTATACGCGCCCACGCTTCCTTCATTTTGGCAGTGAGCATGAGCGCCGCGCTTCCGTCTCAATGCGCTGAGGTTCCACTCTTGCTTATGAGCGATAAGAGTCAATGGCAAAGCCTGATTCTGCGCGGCTTGGGGCTGCCGTTTGTCAGCTTGCCTCAGCGGGGAACCGTAACTGTGTCGGCGCTCGATCTGGCGTTCTGTCTCACGAACAGCGATGTGGTGATTAGCGGCGCTGATCTTGCTGTGAATGACATACGTATTCACGCCCGCCCTTACAGTTTTGAGCGTCTCCTAGAAGAAAAGGCCAGTCGCTTCTTGCCGTTGTATACCCAATACTTCACCCGCTCCAGAGCCACTGTCCAGGGCAAAAGTTACGATATATACGCGGCCTGGTTCAAGGCGCACATTGATTCCTACTCAGGCCGGCTTTATTCGCTTGGAAAAAACAGCCCGGCGTTTAGTAACACGCCGGCATGGACCACACAGAGCAGAGTGCGAAAAGCCACAGTTTCAAAAAACGCCGTTAACAATGCTTGGGAGATAGCGCGTTTCTCGCGTTCCGATCCGGTTAAGGCTGGAGTCTCACTCCTGCTAAAAACGCTTTCTTCTGGCGCAGTCATCAGCGCGGCTATCAAACGGGAACTGGTTCCACTCCTGTTTCCCGATAGACCCGGTAACGCGCATGGGGACAATGTTTCATTAGACGAGTTGAAGGGCGCGATACAACGTCTGAGTAAGCAGGATTTTATTCATGCTTGAACAAAACCTCCTTGCCCTGTCCCGGATAAACCCGGATCTCCGCGATCGCCTTGTTGCGGCGCAAAACAGCGCGTCTTGTTACACGTTTTTACCGTCGCGTTCAGGCCAGCTCATTCCCGCGTGGCGCGACAAGACCGGAAGCGCCCCGCCCAGGGCCTTACACTCGCTGGTTGACCCGAAACGGGAAGCCGAGCGATTGCTAGGCATATGCAAGGACGAAGGCTTCCTCGTGTTTTTGGGACTGGGAGGCGGTTTTGCCATTGAGTCCGCCTTGACGCGGTCTGATATCGAGCGGGTTCTGGTGATTGATTATGATATAGGCGGTATCGTGGAGCTTTTCAGTGCCAGAGACTATACCACGATACTGGGCGATCCGCGTGTGCTTCTGCTACTAGACGCCCCGCTGTCGCTGATCGAGCAGGCGATTCTTAGCGAATATAACCCGGCGCTGGCTGGTGGAATACGGGTTCTACCACTGCGAAGCAGAACCGAGTTTGATACAGCACGTTTTAACGCAACATTCGACACCATTCAACGCGCCATCAATCTTGTCAATAATGACTATTCCGTGCAGGCGTCTTTTGGAATGCGCTGGTTTTCAAACATTGTCCATAACATCCTCAGTATGGATATTGATGCTCAGGACGCGCCGTTTCCCGCTGTTAAACACGTTTCGATAACAGCGGCTGGTCCTTCGCTTGATATACAGCTTCCCCGTCTTGTTGAAACACGAGACAACACGTTTCTCATGGCCACTGATACAAGCCTTCCCGCGCTGCTTCAGGCCGGCCTTACGCCAGATGCGGTTGTTTCCATTGATTGTCAGCACATCAGTTATGTGCATTTTATGTTAGGCTTGCCCTGTCCCCTTTACCTTGATCTGGCAAGTCCGCCGCTTGTTGCGTCCCGTACGCAACGCCCGCGCTTCTTCTCCAGCGGTCATCCCCTGACCCGCTATGTTTCACGCAAGTGGCGTCATCTGCCCGCTGTGGACACATCCGGCGGGAATGTTACCTACGCGGCCATGTCCCTTGCCGACAGCCTTGGGGCGGCTGTAATAGCGCTCTACGGCGCGGACTTCGCTTATCCGCTTGGACGCGCTTATGCACGGGGAACCTATATGAACCCTAGCTTTGAGCGCCGTCAAACTCGCCTTGCTCCCTATGAATCGCTTGCTTCAGCCTTTCTGTATCGCAGCGCAGCTCTCAAACGAGTTTACCAGAAAAACAGCTGGTACTATGAAACGCCACTTCTTAGCATGTACCGAAGCCGCCTTGAGGCAAAGGCCGCGACGCTTCACGCCACTGTTAAGCTGGCAAAGGGACTTGGAGCGCCCATCAAAATCCGACAGCTCGCGCCGCGCCCCAAGCCAGCCCTGCTCTTTGAGTCAGGCCACACGGCGCCCTGCGTGGGGTTGAGCGCGACAGCGTTTCTGGCTGACTATTGTGAGCGTATTAACGCACTCCCACGCTTGACCAGCGGCGCGTATATCAAGCGCCTTGACGCGGAGTCACGGCTTGTCTTTGCCACGCTCTTGCCCCTGGCCGCCGCGTTCAAGCGCCGTAACCCACGGCTTCACAGCGCTGATATCATTGAACAGAGCTGCGTATGGAGTGTCAGCGAGATTGAGCGCGTTTGCCTTTCTTCGGTTCATCAACAGTCTTGGGCAGAATCAGATTAAGCGCAATGCCCACCACTGTTGCCAGTGCCACGCCGCCAAGCTGGAATACCACGTCGGAACCCACTGAGAACTTTAGCACACCGCCTCCAATGCCGATCACGAGAATCACAGACGAAATCGTCAGGTTCCGCTTGTTTTTATAATCAACGCCGCTTTCAACAATGGTTCGCAGCCCGCTTGAGGCAATGAGACCGTACAAGAGCATGGAGATTCCGCCCATAACCGGACTGGGGATGGTATGAATCACCGCGCCGAATTTCTGTATAAGGGAAAGGATCAGGGCGATGAACGCCGCGCCGCCGATAACCCACACGCTGTACACTTTGGTGATCGCCATGACGCCAATGTTTTCGCCATACGTGGTGTTGGGCGGCCCGCCCCAGAACGCAGCCCACGCGGTCGCAAGCCCGTCGCCAGCGAGGGTACGGTGCAAGCCGGGGTTTTTATAAAAATCCTTCCCCACCACCCGCGAGGTAACCAGGGTATCGCCCAAATGTTCGCAGACTGTAGCAAGGGACACGATGATGAACGTTACGATAGGCACAAAGCGGAACTCTGGAATGGCAAAGCGCGGAAATCCAAACCATGCGCTCTCATGCACCGTGTCAAAACTGATAAGTTGATACGCGGGAAAGAAGAAGCCCATGATAAGCGTGAAGAGATAGCCACCCACAAGGCCGAAGAGTATCGAGACTGTGTTAAAAAAGCCCTTGAAAAAGATTGTGGCAATCACAGCAAGGAGCAGAGTAAAGGTCGCGATGGAAAGGCTTACGAGAGAATAGTTCCCAGCAGCGTCATTCATGGCCGACGACATGGCGATTGGAGCGAGGTTCAGGCCAATAACGATGATTACCGAGCCAATCACCACTGGCGGCAGAGCGCGGTCGAGCCATTTAGTGCCAGAGAGCTTTACGATCAGAGCCACTAGGCAATAAAAAAGCCCAGCAGCGACGGCACCGCCGAGCGCGCTGGGCATTCCATAGACTTCACGTATCCCAATCAAGGCTGGGATAAACGCGAAAGACGAGCCTAAAAAGGCAGGTACTTTCGCTCCGGTAATCGCTATATACAGCAAAGTTCCGGTTCCCGCTGTGAACAGCGCGGTCGATGGCTGTAAACCCGTAAGAAGCGGCACGAGAATGGTCGCGCCGAACATAGCGAATACATGCTGGAAACTGAGTGGAATCCAGCGGGAAAGTGGGGGCCGTTCATTAATCCCCATAACGGTGGCATCTTTCATGCCTCTATATTACTGATAGTCCTATTCCGTACTCAATCCCTATTCTGTGTATAGCTTGCGTAAATGCGCCGGGTCAGCGCCCAATTCCTGCTTCACATAGCGATCCATGCCACCGAACTTTTCATCAATAACCTTGAACGCTGTCTCAAGATACTCGCGCCGTATGCTCATAACTGGTTCAAGGTGCGGTTCATCCTTAATCCATTTCTTGGTATGCTCCTTGAGGTAGTTTGCGGAAAGCAGATAGTCCGCGTATATGGTTTCGCGGTTCACACCAAGCGCGTAGTAGATGAGCGACGCGGCGATGCCAGTGCGATCCTTGCCCGCAGAGCAGTGAAACAGGAGCGGCGTATTCACAGTATCGCTAATCAGGCGAAACAATTCACGGTATTGAGGACGCGCTGCTTCTACGATGATAGCGTAAAGGTTCATCATAAACATCTCGCCGGACATATCACGCCCAACACGGGACAGGTCTAGCAGACTGCCCGCGTCAATGGGTAAAGCGACCTGCTGCTGAAGCCCGTGCGGCTGTATATCAGGATATAGTCTGGCTTCCGACAGCCCCCGAAAGTCCACAATGGTTCTGATGCCCCGCGCCTCAAGCGCAGCCTTGTCATTGGCGGTCGCTACATACAGCTCGCCAGCGCGATAGAGACGCCCAAAACGCACGCGCCGCTTGTCCTGCGTCTCATAGCCGCCCAGGTCGCGTGTGTTGTACAGTTTTTCCAGCGGGATAAGCCGACCCGCCTCAGTTTCAATTTGTGTCATACTTCATCATAACAGTAAATCTATGTCTCTGTCCTCCTTAACTATTTGTAAAAAAATCTTGTATACTTTCTTCTATAAAATATGGAATTCACAGAGCTTAATTTACACCCCGACCTCCAACGGGGTATCACCGAGTCGGATTACGTTACCTGTACACCGGTTCAAGAGCAAGTATTGGTTCATGCTTTTGGAGGGCAGGACCTTTATGTTCAGTCTCAGACTGGAACCGGAAAAACCGCCGCGTACCTTATCGTGATCTTTCAGCGACTCCTGAACGAATCGCCTCTCCATGGCAAAAAGGCACTCATCATGGTTCCCACTCGTGAGCTGGCCGTCCAGATTGAGGAAGAGGCGAAGATTATCGGCAAATATCTGCCATTCAAAATCGGCAGCTTTTATGGCGGGGTCGGTTACGGGCTGCAACAGAGATTGCTCAAGGATAACGCGCAGGTTCTCGTGGGAACACCAGGACGAGTGCTTGACCTCAGTCAGAGCGGCCAGATGAACCTCATGAATATCGCGTTTCTCGTGCTGGATGAAGCAGACCGCATGTTCGACATGGGGTTCTACCCTGACCTGCGTAAACTCATCAAAGTAGTGTCACCAGTTGATCAGCGTCAGACCATGCTCTTCAGCGCCACGCTCAATGCCTGGGTCAAAAACCTCGCATGGGAATACACCAAGTCACCCTTTGAGATCGCTATTGAGCCGGAATCGGTTACCGTTGAAGAGGTTCAGCAATTCCTCTACCATGTGCCTTCCGAAGACAAGCTGAGATTACTGCTGGGGATTATGCAAACGGAACAGCCCGAAAGCGCCGTGATCTTTTGTAACACAAAACGCTATGCAGAGATTCTGGCTAAACGTCTACAGCTGAATGGCTTTGAATGTGAGTTCATCATTGGTGACTTGCCTCAATCAAAGCGCCTCAAGATCATTGAGGATACTAAGTCCGGCGTGGTGCGTTACCTGGTGGCGACTGATGTGGCAGCGCGTGGGCTGGACATCGAGGGGCTGAGTCTGGTCGTGAACTACGATCTGCCGGTGGAGGCTGAAAACTACGTGCATCGTATCGGACGTACAGCCCGCGCTGGCAAAACCGGTAAGGCCATTTCCCTGGTGAGCGAGCAGGACGTGTATGAGCTTCCCGCAATAGAGAGGTACATCGGCAAAAAGATTCCAGCGGAAACGGCTGGCACAGACCGCTATGGGGAAGACAGGAGCGAAGGCGTACGGGTTCGTACTGATGGTTACGAAGAGCGGCGGGTTCACGAGGAAGAACACGGCGCGCGCAGACGGAACGAGGAAAAACGCAGGAGCGAAAGTCGGCAGCGGCGTAACTCAGAACACACCGCTCAAAGCAGTCCCAAGAAAAACGCGCCAGAACGTTCAGCATCCACCGCGCCAAAGCGTCGTGAGCGTGGTACTCAGCAGCGCAGCACAACAAAACGCGGCGCTATACAAGCCCGCGCTGAAACGAAGTGCGTGGAGAAAGCAGACGAGTATGACCTGAGCAAATTGTCGTTTGATGAGCGTATGGCTTATTACCGGCAGAAGTATGGTGAAGGCGCTAAGCACGGTGGACAGAGCAAACGGCGACGCAAAAAGCCAAGCCAAGACCCAACCCAGAGCGCTCCCACAGAACCGCAGACCGAGTCCACGCCTGTTGCCCCGCCTCTTGTGCCTACAGCCAAAGCGCACACAGACCCTGAGACAAAGCCAGTTCAAAAGAAAGGAGTCTTATCTTATTTTTTGAGTTTATTCAAAAAGTAAAAACCCCTGTCGCAGAGCCAACGCGCCGGCATGTATGGCAGGCGAGCGTTGGCCTTTGACAAGCTCAGAGATATCCGGTGTACTGAGCGCGGGGCTTATCAACATGCCGGAAGCAAGGAGTAATGGGTATGAAAATACGCATTGTGGTTATTGATGGTATGGGCGGCGGAATCGGGGCAGCTCTGATTCCGCGCCTTAAAGAAATCGCGGCGTCGGCACATTCAGCAGGTGTGGAAGATATAGAAATTATCGCCTTGGGAGCCAATGCGATTGCTACTGAGCGCATGATGAAAGCCGGCGCACATCGGGGGGCTTCGGGCGAGAATGCCGTGAAACGATCTGTTGCCCTGGGCGATTTTATTGTAGGACCCATCGGTATTGTCATTGCCAATAGCCTTATGGGTGAGATTAGCGCGGACATGGCCGAAGCGGTCTTGAACGCCCCTGGTGAACGGATATTGCTCCCCTTGCAAAACGACCACTTTCATATCGCGGGTTTTGAAAGCGCATCGCTTGCCAAACTGATTGACGATGCTGTTGCCTATCTCAAAAAACGGCTTGATACAAAACACCCATCATAGCAAAGCAAAAATGAAGCGCCTCAGTCCAAGCAGAGACAAACTCCTTAACACCGCCCTAAAACTCCTATCATGGGAAGGGCGGTGGTCTACTCCCGAACTCTTTGCAGTTCAAGAAACTTTATCCCCAGAGGCTGCACGGTCAGACGGAGTTCCACAGGCTGCCCACCCTCACCAGCGTTCAAAGTACGGACACTCAGGTGGGGACGAGCGCTTTCCCGGAGATAGTCCGCGTCAGTGGCAGATAAACGGAGCGGCATCCCCATATCTACGTAAAGATCATAAGCACTGCCGTGGCTCCGGTCAAGGGTGTATTCCCGAACCATCCAGGTTCCCCGAATGTTCCTAATAGAAAAACCAAGACTGAGAGGGCTTTTCCCCTCGAAAACCTCGTAACGACTGTTGTAGCGCAGTAGGGAGCGGTCTCCTTCCTGAAAAAACCGGTCGTAATGCCGATAACGAAAGCCGAGGATTGTGATCCGGTCAGTTCCCCTCGTTACGATATATTCATCCCCCTGCGCGATAATGTCCCGTTCAAGGCGGTGGATAAACCACAAAGCCCAATAAGCAGGCTTCCGTATTCCTTCAAGGGTGATGATGCCAAATCCTCCAGAAAAAGGCCGCGCAAGAGGGCCATCCTCCTCGAAGATGTCCGAAAGAGTCCACACCGCCACACCCTGAATCCGGTCATGGTTGCGGCACAGATTGTAGAGCAAATGGCAGGCAGGAAACAGAGTATCCAAAAGATAGTTCTCGTGGATGCCAGATATGTTGTACTCAGTGATGAACAATTCCTCTGGAGCATGTTCCAAAGTCTCAGCCTTTTGCCGATAATATTCCACACACTCGGAAAACCGGTCAGAGCTGCCAAACTTGCCGATCATCCCGCCAACAATATCCTGATAGGGAACGATCTGTATCTCGTCATAAACATGAAAAGTAAAACAATGCAGCGGCAGCTTATGAGCATTGAGATAGGCGATAAAATCATCAACCAGAGGGATGCTCAGGTTCGTTACCGGACATAGCGCAGGCCCTGCAATTTTAAGGCACGGATCAGCACGGATCAGAGCTTCCACACTTGCCTTGAAAAACCGGAAGTAATCCTCTGGCGCGCCGTCCCAGAACCCAGACATATTCGGCTCGTTCCATATCTCAAAGTACCATTGACGAACCTCTTCCGCACCATAGCGGTCTATGCAGTGGGCCGCGAAATGGTACACCAGCTCACCCCAGTCATTCAGGCTCTGCGGCTGGCTCACATTACCCTGATACCAGAAGACGGCTTTGTCCCCACTTTTCAAGGCCGCAGGCATGAAGGTCAGGTCTGCCAGCGGACGTACCCCTAATCCAATAAGGAAGTCGAAAATACTGTCAATGTAATTCCATGTGTAGATGAAGCCACCCTCCGCGTCCCGACGAACCACGTGAAGCTCATCACTAAAGATGCCGTGAAAGCGTAGGTGTTTCATCCCCAACTCACGAGCAGCCTCCCGAATCTGAGCCCGCAAATCTTCCCGCAGAATGTCAAACGCACGGGCAACCGAAGCAAGCCGCTTTCCTCGGGGGCAGAATACCCGCGCTGGACCAGCCAGGTCTACGGCAATCTCTTCTTCCATCGGGGGAGAAAACTCCACGACAGTCTCCACCTCAATGTCAAGATACTCACGCAGCTTAGCCATGACATGAAGAGAATCATAGCCAAGGTAGGAAACCTGATCCTGCAGCGGTATGGTGGCGTCCTGCTGACTCCGCATGACCCGAGGACTGAACCCGTAGTAGTTTTTAAAGACGCGGTTAAAGGACTTAGTCCCCGGAAAGCCGCAGACCTGGGCAATAACACTGATCTGCTTGTCCGTTTGTGAAACCAGCTCCGTGGCCTTTTGTAGGCGTACAAAGTCAAGATACTCCTGAAAGGTGAACCCCATCTTTTTCTTAAAAAAGTGGGAAAGATAGTAGGGGTTTAGGTAAACTTCCTGAGCAAGACTTTCAAGGCTGATCTTCTCAGCATAATGCTCATGGATGTAGTCGCTGATCCGCTGGATTCTTTGGCGCAGGTACGGGTCTCCCTTTTCAGATTCATCTGGCACTGGCAGCTTCGTGGACGGGACCTGTCGCACTATGAAGTACATCATGGCGTTAAGCAGACCCTCAATAGCCAGTTCCATTCCCGGCTGGGCCTGGCGGTATTCCTCTACCATTCGAGCAATAAAAAGGCGCATCTGCTGGAAAAGCCGGATGCTGGTCTCGTCTTTGGTCTCTACAGGCCAGTGAAACACCATTTTTTCAAACTCAGGGTAAATATTCTCGCAAAACTGCGGATTGATCTGAATGGCGATGATAATGTTATCATACCCCTGTAGCGTACTGTGCATATCGCCAGAATTGATAAAGAGAATGTCATCCTCCTTCAGTTCATGTTTCTGTCCTCCCACGGTTACCAGCACTCGGCCTTTGAGTACCAGAAGTATCTCGATTTCCCTATGCCAGTGCAACTTGTACTCGCGCACTCCGTGTATCAGGATGCGGGCATTAAGCCCGTGCTTATATTGCACAATTTCGTAACTCGGATTCATAGGCGCTTGAGAGTCAGACACTATCGGACACACCTCACCCACTCATTGCCGTGAGCGTCCTCTCGCTTTTGTCCCACGACCGCTTGCCGGTTTTTCCAACAGACAGTACCCCACTCGGTATAGGTATTCACCAGCATGATTCTTTCTACCACTTCACCCATAAACAAGTCCTTTATATAATAGAAGATTATAGTTTAAGGATAGACCGTTATGAACTGTTTTGTCTATATCCAAGGCACGATTCGACGAACTCAGGCGTTCAAGCAGCGGATGAGTGCGGCAACTTCGTTACTCGAAGTGTCGGACATACCTCATCCAATCAGTGCAGAGGGAGTGTGGGAGGCGACCGTAACGGTTTTTGGGGTGACTTTTTTAGTTTCGAGGGTAACTTTATAGCTTTTGAGGTATCCTTTATAGCTTCAGAGGTGCCTCTACATGTTTCAGAGTCGACTTTTTTAGTTTTAGAGGTACCTCTAAAAATTTTAGGAATGCCTCTAAAGATTTTGAGGTCGACTTTTTTAGTTTTAGAGATGACTTTATAACTTCAGGGGCGCCCCTAACGGTTTCAGGGTCGACTTTTTGGCTTCGGGGGCGCCCCTAAATGTTTTTGAGTCGACTTTATAGCTTCGGGGGCGCCCCTAACGGTTTCAGGGCGCCCCCGAAGGTTTCAGGGGCATCTTTTTTAGCTTCAGGGTCGACTTTATAGCTTCAGGGGCGCCCCTAAAAGTTTCAAGGGCATCTGTAAAAGTTTCAGGGGCGCCTTTTTTAGCTTCAGGGGCGACTCTAAAAGTTTCAAGGGCATCGGTAAAAACCATGAAAGCGACTGGCTAGTCATGCATAACCCTTTCTCTATAGAGAGAAGATTATAGAGAGAAACGGCCATTATCTGCTTGTCTATATCCAATGCGAGATTTGACGAGTTCGGACATCCAAGTAATGAGTCAGCGCGGCTGCTTCGTTGTCCGTAATGAATCTGCTGAAAGAATAGCAAATAAGTACCCTAAATTGAGCAACAAAAGGAACTTGATCTATCAGAAAACATCCTATCATTGATACTAAAGCAATTTTAGTTTTAAGGAGAACATGATGAAAAAATTCACATTGACGATTCTAGCCGGAGCATTGTTGTTTGGTTTCGGCTTGCAGAACGTTTCAGCTGGCGGCAATGCTGCTGCCTCTTCCACCTCTAGCGGCGCCTATAAGGTTACCTTGGCGATGATTACCCCTGGCACTATTCCAGACCTCGCGCTGGTACAAGCGGAGATCAACAAGCACATCAGTGCTAAGGGCCTGGAAGTAGAACTCCTGCCCCTGTCCTTTGCTTCCTATCAGGATCAGATCAATCTGATGATCAGCGGCGGCGAAAAGCTCGATCTTATCCCTGTCTTTAACTCGACCTTCAACAATGATGTGGCACAGGGGAAGCTGCTGCCAATTACCCAGTACCTGAAGACCACTGGCGCGCCTATTGCCTCAGTTATGGGGAATGAGTACCTCAAGGCTGGGACGGTGAGCGGGGAAGTTTACGGGATTCCCAGTCTTAGGGACATGGCCGCCAGTTACGGGGTCTGTTTCCGCAAGGACATTCTGGAAAAGTACGGGTTTAAGGTTGAGGACATCAAGACCGTAGAGGATGTGGGGCGGGTGTATGAAACTGTGTCTAAAGGCGAACCAGGGATGTCTATGACCTACGGCCAAGGTAATACCCTTTCCATAGTTGCCCAGCTCATGGTGGATTGGGATAACCTGGGGAATGACTTTGGGGTACTGATGAATCGTGGGCAGAATACGCCGCTCAGGGTGGTGAATCTGTTTGATACCCCTGAGTATGAGCAAAAGGTACGCATTGCTCGTGATTGGTATCAGAAGGGCTATGTGCTTCCTGATGCTTCTACCAACTCACAAGGCGCCACCACGCTGGTTGGGGCAGGACAGCTTTTTTCCTTCTGCTCTAACCTGAAACCTGGTTTTGATATGCAATCCAGCCTGAGCGCTGGGGGTGTGGAGATGGTAACCGCCACGATCAACCCCGCATTGTCCACCACTGGTCAGGTCGGAGTTCTCAGCTGGGCAGTTCCCATCACCTGTAAGAACCCAGAAAAGACCATAGAGTTCCTCAGTCTTATGTTTACCGACCCGGTTCTTATCAATCTGATTGACTGGGGAATTGAAGGCCGGCACTACGTTAAACTGAACAATCAGGTGATCACGTATCCTGCGGGGGTCAACTCTTCGAACACGGGCTATAACCTGAATCTTGCCTGGATATATGGCAACTCTTTGCTGGCGTATGTGTGGGAAGGCAACGCCGCGAACACTAACGCCCTAATGCAGGAATTCAACCGGAGCGCGATCTTTTCAAAGGGCATGGGCTTCCAGTTTGACGCATCCCCAGTGCGGAGCGCATTGAGCGCGGTAACCAATGTGGCTGCTGAGTACAGGCTTGGCCTTGAATACGGCATGGTGGATGTTGACAGCACTTTGCCGCGATTCCGGCGGGCATTGGAAGACGCAGGGATTAACCAGATCGTCGCGGAAAAGCAGCGCCAGCTTGACGCCTGGATTGCGGGAAACTGAACCAGATTAACCATGGGGAGGTATGGTAATTATGACTAAGAAAAGATATTGGGTCAATGTCCGGCGCTCTATGCCCTTGGTGATCATGACGCTGCCAGGTCTAGCGTATCTTTTGATCAACAACTACATCCCCATGGCGGGACTGGTTATTGCCTTTAAGGATTTTAACTATGCCAAGGGCATCTTTGGGAGTGACTGGGCGGGCTTGAAGAATTTTGAATTTCTCTTCCGCACTCGCGATGCCTTTGTGATCACCCGAAATACGGTTCTCTACAATGCCACCTTTATCATCATCAATACGGTGGTGGCTATTGCAACTGCGATCATGTTGAGCGAAGTTACGAAGAAAGCCATGATGCGAATATATCAGACGGTGATCCTGTTACCCTATCTCATCTCCATTGTGATTGTAAGTTATCTTGTCTATGCCTTTTTGAGCGTGAACGTAGGGTTTATCAACAAGACTCTGTTGCCGCTGTTTGGTAAGGAGGGGATTTCCTGGTATACCGAGGCGAAATACTGGCCATTCATTCTGCCAATCGTGAGTCTTTGGCGGGGTTTTGGGTTTTACTCGGTGGTTTATCTGTCCAGCATTGTGGGGATTGATCGCACTTATTACGAGGCAGCAGAGTTGGACGGTGCCACTAAGTTTCAGTGCATTCAGCATATCACGCTGCCTCTGATCACGCCGGTGATCACCATGATGGCGCTTTTGGCAGTGGGGCGGATTTTCTATTCTGACTTTGGCCTCTTCTATCAAGTGCCTATGAACTCTGGCACTCTGTACAGCACTACCAATGTCATTGACACCTACGTGTATCGCGGGCTTATGCAGTTGGGGGACATTGGCATGTCTGCTGCTGCGGGTCTTTATCAATCCCTGGTAGGATTCCTGCTGGTTCTTGGCTCAAACCTTCTGGTACGGAAGGTAAATCCTGATAACGCTCTATTTTAAGGAGGAGCGAAAATGAAAGGCAACCGGACTTTTACCATTACCATTTATACGCTGCTGACACTGCTGGCGTTGTTTACCCTTTTACCTATGCTGCTTTTGATCATCTCGTCCTTCACGGAGGAGAACACCATTCTGCAGACTGGCTATTCGTTTTTGCCGAAAAAGATTGGGCTTGATGCCTACCGTTATCTGTTAAACCAGGGCGGCTTTATTCTCAATTCCCTGCGCATATCCTTTTTCATTACTGTTGTGGGAACTGCTTCCAGCCTCCTGATCACGAGCCTTTTGGCTTATCCTCTGTCGCGGCGGGACTTTCCGTTGCGGGTTCCGCTTTCCTTTGTGGTATTTTTTACCCTGCTTTTTAACGGTGGTCTGGTTCCCACTTACCTGGTGTATACTCAGATTTTCCACATTAAGAATACCATCTTCGGTCTTTTGGTTCCGGGTCTTTTGATGAATGGGTTTAACGTCATTCTGGTTCGCACGTACTTTGCCTCGAACATCCCAGAATCCATTTTGGAATCTGCGAAGCTGGACGGCGCGGGGGAATGGCTCATTTTTTTCCGCATCGTCTTGCCCTTGTCTTTGCCCATTCTGGCGACTGTAGGGCTTATGTCAGGGTTGGCCTACTGGAATGACTGGTACAATGGGCTTATCTATATTACTCGCGCAGAGCTTTTTAGTCTACAGAATATCCTGAACCGGATGCTCCAGGATGTGCAGTTTCTTCAGGCAAACGCTGGAAGCATGGGTAACCTGGCTTCGGAGCTATCTAAGATACCCACCACTACGGTGCGGATGGCCATTGCCACTGTGGGCGCTGTGCCTATTCTAGTTCTTTACCCCTTTTTCCAGCGCTACTTTGTCAAGGGCATTGTGATTGGGGCGGTAAAGGGTTGATGTCCATCATACCACTGTGATCCATAGGGTATCTTTGGTATAAAAAAGCGCCTGATCTCAGGCGCTTTTTTATAGACAGCGCGGTTTTCACGCTGCGAGAACTGCTAGTCTCCAAGCCTGATGGTAAGCCATGCGTTCTGATAGAGTTCCAGTTCTGCGCCCAGGTCGTCCTTGAGTTCGGTATTGGCGAGGTCTTCCGGCAGGTAGTACGGGGTTTCCTTCTGGAACTGTCGTGCTGGAATGTTGGCGGTTGCGGGGAAACCAAAGAAATCGGCGAATTCGGCGTAGATGTCCGGTCTATGAATAAAGTCGATGAACTTATGGGCAAGGTCGATGTTTCGCGCTCCTTTGAGTATACACATACTGTCGATGTAGGCTGGGCCACCTACCTCTGGGATAAAGAACACGGTGTCTTTCTTGAGCTGTTCGTTGTCAGCTATCTCCTCATACACCACCTCAGCGTAACCCTGCACTACCCAGAAGTCGCCGTTGGTATAGCCCTTACCAAAAGCCTCGGCGTCAAACTTCACGAGGTTTGGCTTCCAGCTTGAGTTAATCAGATCGCGTGCCTGCGCGATCTGGGCGGGATTCTTTGTATTCACCGAATAGCCCAGGCTCACCAGTGCATCGCCCATGACTTCGCGCATATCGTCCAGCATGGTCATACGTCCGCGCAGGTCAGTGCGGCTGAAGATCGACCAGTTCCGCTCAAAGTTGGGAACCTTTGCCGTATTAACCGCAACACCTGCTGCGCCCCAGTAGTAGGGAACTGAGTAATCCATCGCGGTATCGTAGGTGGCTTTTTTTAATACCGCTGGATCGACATTGCCCATGTTGGAGAGCTTTGACTTGTCGATTTTTTCGAGCATCCCTTCGTTAATCATGATTGAAACATAGTCGCCAGAGGGGAAGATGATGTCATATCCCATGCCACCAGCCTGTAGTTTAGCGAACATCTCCTCGTTGGAGGCGAACTCGTCGTAGATCACCGTAACGCCGTACTCCTTCTCGAACTTTTCGATAACTGACGGTGGCGTGTAGTACGTCCAGTTATAGATATAGAGCCTGTTTGAGCTTTGCACTGTCTGCCCTCCGCCACCCGCGTTCACTGCTGCCACAGCTACCATGGCCATAACGCAGAGCGCGGTGCACTGTTTTAGCGCGAGTCTTGGCACGATCGCGCTCCCTGACACATTTTTCATAGTTTCTCCTTAATTTGTATAACAACTCCGAAACTTACCGGAATTGATGTTGATAAGTTCACTATATTGATCTTGTCTCTGCTATGCAAGCGACAAATGCTTCCCACAAGCGATCCATCAGTGGTGGCAAGGCGCTTGCCCGAATTGTTTTCCCGTTACCGGAAGGGTCGGGGAAAGCCAGCAAGTGGGCGTGCAGTCTGATGCCGCCATTTGGTTCGCTCCGGCGTGCGCCGTATTTCAGGTCGCCTTTAACGCGCAGGCACTCACGCGCAAGTTGCGCCCGAATCTGGTGATGGCGGCCGCTCAGAAGTTCTATTTCCAGAAAGAGGTAGCGCTCGCCGCTTCCCACGAGCTGGTAGCGCATAAGCGCCTTCTTGCGTCCGGGACTGGCCTCAGTGTAGGCGACGCTTTTGTTATGTTTAAGGTCGATTTGGATATAGTGAAGCAGTTCGCGTTCAGGCGGTATGGAAGACGGCGGCTTTTCAACAATAGCCCAGTAGCGTTTTTCGATCAGGCTTTTGGCAAACGCGGCGCTCAGAAAGGCGCGTGTCTCTGGCACTCGCGCAAAGAGGCAGCACCCGGATACTGGCACATCAAGCCGGTGTACCGCGACAGGCTGGTTGCCGCCAGTATGCTGTGCAAGCAGGCACGGCAGGTCCACAGTCCGGTCTCGCGCCCCTTCTACAGCCTCGCCGGGCAGTTTGTTCACCACAATGCAGGCATCACTTTGATAAACGATTCTTTTGCTGATACTATTCACCCTGTTATAATAACCGTTGGACGCATTTATGTCAGCAGAGTTCTGCGTGATATTTTATTTAGCCATACCAGAGAAGAAGCGTCTATCGGCTCCCTGAAGTGCCTCATTTCGTGGAAAACCTTATAGGTGTTCACTTAACCAAAATGGGGAAAATTTGTCCACGAAGGAACGCGAATTATTCGCGGCCTCTTTCCTACTCAGTGAACACATATAGTGTTGCGCAGGGTAACGTGTATGGAAGCGGGAAAACGGGGTTTCCTCTCAAACACACTGGCTATGAAAGGGAGAGCGTGGTGACTTGAAGATTTTTCCTTGAGTTCATATAGTTAATGAAGGGATTACATCTCACCTGTGAGCGTGTGGATTGGAATAAACAAACGATGAATGATAAACCTGACTTATCGCTTAGTATCGCTGGTGTACCTTTTCGTAATCCGGTGATTGCCGCGTCTGGCACTTTTGGTTACGGGCGGGAGTATGCGGGACTGCTGGATATAACCGTGCTTGGCGGCATCTGCACTAAGGGGCTGACGCTGATGCCTCGCGTCGGTAATGACGGGATAAGGCTTCACGAGACGCCATCTGGTCTGATGAATTCCATTGGTCTTGAGAATCCGGGAATTCCGGCCTTTCTTGTGAAGGAGTTGCCCGCGCTCAGGGAACTGGGGCCAGTGGTCATCGCTAACCTTTCTGGCTCCAGCGTTGAGGAATACGCCGAGGGAGCGCGTTTGCTCAACGCCTCGCCTATCGACATAATCGAACTCAACATCTCGTGTCCCAACGTGAAAGCCGGAGGTATGGGCTTTGGGCTTGATCCCAGCGCTGCTGCTGATGTTACCCGTGCAGTTCGCCACGCCGCTGCCAATAAGCCGCTCATGGTGAAACTTTCACCTAACGCGCCCGATCTTCACGCTGTGGCGCGTGCCTGTGTTGCGCAGGGTGCCGATGCCCTTTCTCTAATAAACACGTTTAAGGCAATGGCAATTGATATATATAGAAGAAAACCGGTTTTTGACATGGTGATCGCCGGTCTCTCCGGCCCGGCTATACGCCCCATTGCGCTCCGTATGGTATGGGAGCTTTGTGAGGTGGTTTCGGTCCCCATTGTGGGTATGGGCGGCATTGTTACAGTAAGCGACGCACTGGAGTTTCTCATGGCTGGGGCTGCTGCCATACAGGTCGGATCAGCCACATTCGCCCACCCGCTCGCCATGAACGAGATCATCACTGGCATCGCCGCCTATATGCGCCAGTACCAGATACCCGGCCTTGCAGACCTCGCTATACGCAAAACTGATTGAACATGCTTACTGTTTTCTGATAGAATGATTTATACGCGCATAGCCATAGAGCTGACGCGTAAATCGGAGGTTATATGCAAAGCACACTTGAAGTTCTGAAGAATCGGCGGAGTATACGACAGTATAAGCCGGAGCAAATCAAGGCGTCTGAACTTGACGCTATACTGGAAGCCGGAACATACGCGGCAAGTGGTATGGGGGCGCAGTCAGTGGTGATGGTGGTAACGCAGGACAAGGCGCTTATCGAGAAGTTGGAGAAGCTCAATGCTCGTGTATTGAACAATCCTGACGCCAAGCCCTTTTATGGGGCGCCCACTGTGGTTACAGTGTTGGTGAATAAGAAGGCTGTTACGCCCTTGCAAGACGGCGCACTCGTGATGGGGAACCTCTTGAACGCGGCTTACGCGCTTGGCGTCGGTTCCTGCTGGATCGCCCGCGCAAAAGAAGCGCTCGATAGTGAGGAAGGCAAGGCGCTCTGCAAGGAATGGGGGCTGAGCGATGACTATGAAGGCGTCGCCCACTGTATACTGGGTTACGCCGCCGAAACGCCCGTGCCAAAGCCACGTAAAGCTGACTACATCATCAGAAAGTGAGGAATCGTACGGTTTTTAGTGCTGTTTCTAGACCTCGAACCTATTTCGGTTCGAGGTTTGCTTTCTTTCTTCCACAGCAATACCGATTATTAGTAATAATGAAGTTAGATAAGCATAATGTAATAGTCTGTATTCTCTTGCTTTACACGGCATTGCTATTTTACTGGATGTTCTTTGGTTTTGGTCGGCAAGACCAGACAGAATACCGTTACAACCTTCAACTATTTTCTACAATCGATCTGTTTATCCGTAGCAAGAGCCTCAGAAAGTATCACTTTGTTATCAATATATTAGGTAACATTGGAGTATTTATCCCTTTTGGCCTATTACTACCCGGCTGTTTCAAGGGAAGCATCGTCAAGGCAACGGTAGTGCTGTTAAGCGGTCTCTTATTACTGGAATTCCTTCAGCTTGTATGCAAACGCGGGACTTTTGATGTGGATGACATTATCCTGAATACGACTGGTTTTATCATAGGTTATATATTGGAAAAACTGATACGCTGGTTTTGGCAACATCATCTGGCCACTGCAAAGTAAAAAGACCCGCCTTGTGGCGGGTCTTTTGTTTACGCATCCGTGATAGCTTCAGTGGAACATGCTCCGGAGCATGCGCCGCAGCTCAGGCACTTGTCAGGATCAATCCAGTGCTTCCCGTCCCTTTCGAAAATCGCCTCAGCTGGACACGCTTCTACACAGGCGCCACAATTGATACACGCCTCTCCAATTTTGTATGCCATAATGAATACCTCTCTTTGATTTTGTGATTACATACTATCCTAAACTCTTCCAAATGGCAAGCATTACCTGATGCAAATCAAGAACCCTGCCGGATAAAGGCATCTTTGTAACCTAGTCTTTTGAATCGCTGGAGTAATGCGCCGCTTTCTCCCAGATTAAGCGGCCCTATAAGAAGCCGGTAGACTGGATTTTCATTGGGTCCGACACTTTGAACGGTTAAGGGGTACGCTCGTCCAATACTTGATACGGCTGATTCCACCTGTTCCAAGCGGTTATAAGCGATCAGTTGCAGATAATACTGCCCCACTTCCAGACTGGCAATTGTGGGAATTGAAAAAAGTGAGCTTCCCGATGTCTGCTGAGGAGTGCCGTCAATTGGCGCGAAAAAGGCGGATGTATCCATTAAGGACGACACCGACTGTTGGGGAGTAACCGCAATCGGCGCGATAAACGACGATGGGTCAGGCGTAGAGGCCGAATCCGCTGGACGGGAAGCCGTCTCAACGGGATCAACAAACGTGGATGGGTCGATTGATACCGTTGCCGACTGTTGGGGAACAGCCGCAATCGGCTCAACAAACAATGAAGGGTCAGGCGTAGAGGCCGAATCCGCTGGACGGGAAGCCGTCTTAATCGGCTCAACAAACAACGAAGGGTCAGCTATCTTCGTCAGTTCCACGGCTTGGCCTATACCACTATTCCTCTGAGCTGACGCTGCTTCGCTCGTATTTTTGGACGACTCGAAGAATGAATCCGGTAACAAAGCTGATGGCAGAGGCGCTATTTCTGATTCTGGTGGAAGCATGGTAAAAGTCGTTGTCTCAGGCGGACGATCCTCAGCGGGAATGAGTTTATATTCACTAGTACCATCTTTTGGGGGAATGGTTCCCTCGCCTGTGGCTACACTTTGAGGAATCGACTCTGGCTCTGTCTCCGGCGCAGAAACAAGCTCTGGTTCATCCATTGGCGCGGATTCCAACGTGGGTGATTCCTCGCCTGTGGCTACACTTTGAGGAATCGACTCTGGCTCTGTCTCTGATGCAGAAACAAGCTCTGGTTTGTCCATTACATCGGGAGGAAGCGTTTCCGAATCTGCCATTGTGGACATTGGTTCCGGCAGGTTTGTCTCAGGGTTATCCAAATCGGACACTGGAGTTTCACTAATGGTTATAGAAATATCTGTTTCACTGGATGTGGTAACCTCAGAGGTTTCCGGTATTGTTGTGCCGAGCGGATCCATTGGATATGTCCAGATAGGAGTTGACTCCCTTACGCTATCTTCTATAATGGCCATATCCGGTACGGTCGGCTTGTAATCAGAATCAACGTTCTCATTTTCCGGCAAGGCCGCTTGAGGTGTAATATCAGGTTCTATAGCCGGCGTTTCCACCGGAGACGGAGGGAGCGCTTGTTTTAGAGGGAGCGTCCCCTGAGCAAGTATGGGAGCAGACTCTTCTCTGATCACCGCTTCGGGCATGATGGAAGCAGTGTTTGGACTACCGACCACTCTAAACGGGGAGTACGCTTCCTCCTCAGACAGTTGCTCCATTATTACCTTAGCCTTTGTTCTCGGCAGAGCGATAGCTTCAGCAGCCTCTCGTGAAAGGGTGACCAAAAAGCTAGGATCATCAAGACCCGCAATTACCATCACGCGGATAGTTTTTTCGTTTTCAGGATTAGTAATATCTACTAAGGTATTGAGAGGGACAGAGTTAGTAGCCGCATAATAGCCACGCTCAGAAATATTTTGACTTATTTGGGCGTCGCCTTGCTGCCACCACGAAGCGCTGATAAACAGACTAGCCGATAATATACTACACAAACAAAGCGTTTGTTTTTTCATTGAGTATCCCCTTTTTTCAGAGTATCGGCAAAAATTAATACGTTTCTGAACATATCGCGCCACATTGGACGCGTATTTAGCGGTGTCCTAGCATTAAAAGACCGATGTCTTCTTTTGAAGTAAGAAAGGGGTCTACGATGCTCATCAGAGTGCCGTTGTGGATCACGATGATGCGGTCGCAGAGTTCCCTCAGTACGTCAAGGTCTTCCCCGATAAAGAGTACCGCAACGCCGCGTTTCTTCCGCTCGTTGAGCATATCGTAGATGCTGTAGGACGCGCCGATGTCGAGGCCACGTGCGGGATAGGCGGTAATAAGAAGACGAGGGTTAGTTTCGATCTCACGCCCCAACAGAACCTTCTGGATATTACCACCGGAAAGTTTCTTCACAATGTGATTAACCGAAGGCGTGGAAACCGCGTAACGTTGCACGATGGTTTCAGCTTGAGTCTTACCCGAAGCGCGGTTGATAAAGATACCGGGCGTTCCATCGTAATGTCGGAGTAACACGTTGTCAGTGATGCTCATGCCTGCCACAAGTCCCATGCCCAAACGGTCTTCAGGTATGAAACTGAGGCGTATACCTCGGTTTTTGATGGCGCGTGGCGAGAGTTTGAGCAGTTCATCACCCTCAAAACGTGCAGAACCGGAATCAGCATGACGCAGACCAGTGAGGATTTCACATAGTTCCTTCTGGCCACTTCCCGCAATACCCGCCACTCCCAGTATTTCCCCACCGTATAGATCAAAAGATATATCGTCAATCACCTTGACACCTTCTTTATTACTTAGACTCAGGGAACGCACCTCCAGCATAGGCTGTTTTACGGATGCGGCAGGCGCAGGGCGGTTTATCTCAAGGGAAACGCTGGCACCTACCATCATTTCAGTAAGCTCGCGTGGCGTTGTGTCGCGGGTGTTTACCGAGCCAGTGAGCTGCCCTCCGCGCAGTACCGCGACACGGTCGCTTATCTCCATAACCTCGCCCAGTTTATGGGTGATGATGATGATTGCACATCCCGCGTCTCGCATATTCCTCATGATAGCGAAGAGTCGCATGGTTTCCTGTGGAGTGAGTACAGCGGTAGGCTCATCAAGAATGAGGATAGACGCGCCTCGGTATAAGACCTTGAGGATCTCGACTGTCTGTTTCTCACCAACAGACATATCATAGATTTTTTTGTCGTGAGGTATGGTGAGTCCAAATTCCTGCTCAACGCGGCTGATTTTTGCGGATACGGCTTTTTTGTTAAAAACATAACCCTTTTCGCCCAGGCTTATGTTTTCGCGGGCATTCATCACAGGTATCAGCATGAAGTGCTGGTGTACCATGCCAACACCGGCAACTATAGCGTCATGGGGAGAATGGAAGAAACGCGGCGATCCGTCAATTTGGATGGAACCGGTGTCGGGTAGATAGATACCAGCCAGTATATTCACTAGCGTACTCTTGCCCGAACCGTTTTCCCCCAATAGAGCGACGATTTCACCGCGCCTCACACTTAGCCCCACATCATTATTGGCCAGCACACTGCCAAAGCGTTTGGAGATGTGTTCCATGACGATGTAAGGATCAGCCATTTTACTCTGGAATAGTTCCAATCACGCCATGGACGAACCAGCCCATGTTCCAAATTTCAGTATCACTCATTTTTTCACCATCGGCGACCCGTTCCAGGTTGTTCTGGTCAAAGAGCGGCCCCATGAAGGGATCAGAAATGCCGTTAACAATCTCATTGGCTGCCTCGTTTATCATACCTGCGGCGGCGGGGTCATTAAGCTGGGTGAGTGTATCAAGCGCAACTATACCACTGCTCAAGCCTTCCCAGTAGGCGCGTGATTTCCATGTACCATCAAGGGCGCTCTTTACATCGTCAACATAAAAGATTTCCCAGTGGAACACGGGCGCGGTGAGATAGGCGCGTGGCGCGGCGTTAGGCGTAGCTACATTATAACCCACGGCAAAGGCCCCTTTTTCCTGTGCGGCAAGCTGGGGTGAGGTGGTGTCCTGATGCTGGGCAATCACATCACAGCCCTTGTTCAGGAGCTCAAGCGCGGCCTGCTTCTCCACTGCCGGATCAAACCAGGTGTTCGTCCAGATGACCTCGACAGTAGCATTGGGATTCACAGACTGCACGCCCAGAGCAAAGGCATTGATACCACGAATCACTTCAGGAATCGGGAAGGCCGCCACATAACCGATGGCACCCGTCGCGCTCTTGCGTCCGGCGGCAATGCCTGAAAGATAGCGCGCCTGATATATCTTGCCAAAATAGGTGGAGACATTGGACGCGGTCTGGTAACCAGAACAGTGAGCAAACTTCACATTAGGGAATTCCTTGGCGACCTTGATGGTCCAGTCCATAAATCCAAAGCTGGTTGTATAGATCAGGTTACAGCCTTGATCGATGAGGTCACGGATAGCCTTTTCGCAATCCGCGTTTGCGACCACATTTTCGATATATGCGGTCTCAACACCCAGCGCCTCAACTGCCTGCCTGCCCTTGTCGTGAGCCTGCGTATAGCCCTCGTCGTTGATCGCGCCAATATACACAAAGCCAACCTTGAGAGCAGGCGAGGAAGCCGCCACAGGCTGAGACGCCGAAGCGCTTGGTGTGGGTTGACTACTCCTACTTGAAGGATCCTGATTCCTGCCTCCCGCGAAGGCAGAAGTAGCTAACGCGCAGATTACGAACAAAGTCATAAGTTTTTTCATTCTTTAATCTCCTCTGAATGATAAGTAATGCAAACAAGTATGTATATTATAGAAGAAAGAATCAAGAGCAACATATGAGAGAAACGCTCACTGAATTGAAATCATTGCGTCATTGTTGTATACTATAAAAACACACAAGAGAAGGATGGAATGAAATGGCTATACACAATCTGCACGATAACAGTTTCAAGGCTATCCTCAACGAACATGAGTTATTCGCCGAGTTCCTACGGGACTTCACTGACATTGACCCGCTCAAGCACGTCTGCGCCAATGACATTCAGGACATGACAGAGCGCTACATCCCGCTGTTTCAGGACAGCAAAGAGTCAGACTCGGTCAAGCGGGTGAACATCAGCGGCTGTCCGCCCGTTTTCATCATAGTCCTGACCGAACACCAGTCAACCGTAAACTTCCGCATGGCATTTCGGATGCTCCAGTACATAGTGCTGATACTGGATGCCTACGAGAAAGAGGTAAACGCGGAAGGAGACGTCAGCGGGAAGAAGGAGTTCCGGTATCCGCTGGTACTGCCGATTGTTTTCTACGATGGAGAAGGTGAGTGGACAGCAGAGACGAACTTTTTGCAGAAGACCGAGCCGAATGATCCGTTGTACGCGAAGTACATTCCGACGTTTGAATACATGGTGGTGAATCTGAACAAGTTGAGTCGAGAAGCATTGTTACGGTTTGGCGATCCGCTATCGTTTATGATGCTGATAGACAAGATACGACGTCCAGAGGACATGAGTTTATTATCAAACATTCCTGCGGGCTATGTGCAAAGTTTTTCGGACTCGTTAAACGAGGGTATAAAGAAGCTATTGGTGGATGTGATAACGAGCTTACTTGTGCGAGCGGATATACCGCGTGAGGAGATAGACGTAGTAACGCATGACATACAGGAACGGAGGTATTCAGAGATGTTTAACTGGCTAGAAGGCTACAGTGTTCAGGAGACTCGTCGGCAGGTTCGGGAAGAGGAGCGGCAGGTGTGGACAGAGGAGTTGCGGCAGGTTCGGGAAGAAGAGCGGCGGGTGTGGGAAGAGAAGTTACGGCAGCAGGCCGAGACCCAGCGCCAGCAGGCCGACCGAGAGAAAGCAGTGCTTGAAGAGCGCATTCGGTATCTTGAGCAGGCTGTTAAGGAACAGGGGCTTAGACTCTGACAAGGATTCGGACATGTATATTTATGGAAGGGACCTTTTTCCGATTCAGATTATAGATAACCGTGACTATCGGACGATGAGAACATCTGGCTAAGAAGTCTGGATAAC
>JAIRYV010000071.1 GCA_031267685.1 Treponema sp. | reverse complement strand
TCTGAGCTTAACACGATAGCTTCTGAGCTTAACACGATAGCTTCTGAGCTTAACACGATAGCTTCTGAGCTTAACACGATAGCTTCTGAGCTTAACACGATAGCTTCTGAGCTTAACAGTAAGTTCGAGAGAGAAAAAAGTCCACGAATGAATGCTAATGCGCTGCATAATTCGTGGACTATATAGCCTTGTGTTATACAGTAAGTTGTACTGTATAACACAAGGTCTAAGTAGGAGTTTACGAGGCTTTGGTAAAGTCCCATGGCTCGTATATCTTGGGAACGTCGCCGAGCAGACGCTTGGTGTAGTCAGACTTAGGATGAAGGATGGCTTCATCGGCTGTGCCGCGTTCCACTACCACGCCGTGTTCCATGATGTAGACCGAGTCGGAGATGTAGTAGGCAAGGCCAATGTCGTGGGTGATGAATACGATGGTCATGTCGATTTCATTGCGGAGCTTGAGCAGCATATCCAGAATCGTAGCACGGGAACAGGCGTCGATCATGGACGTCGGCTCATCGGCGATCAGGACATTGGGTTGAAGCATGAAAATGCGGGCAATCATCAGACGCTGCATCTGACCTCCAGAAAGCTCAAAGGGATATTTGTTCGTCAGCTCTTCAAATTTCAGGTTGACAAACTTACAGGCATACTTCATCCGCTCAAACTTTTCATCAGGTCGCAGGTTGGCTCCGCCGGTGAGACGTAGGCAGTCAAGAAGCACATCATCCACCTTGTTAAAGATGTTGTAGGTGGAGAATGGGTCTTGGAAGATGGCTTGTATGTGCTTCCAATACTCTCGACGCTTGGCTTGCGTGGAAATGTCCCGGGGTTGGCCTTTGAAGAAGATTTGACCGTGACTGACACCGAGTAGTCCCAGTATCATCTTGGCGAGCGTGGTTTTACCGCTGCCCGACTCACCGACAACCGAGATGATCTCACCGCGATGAAAGTCAAAGTCCACGTTATTTACGGCGAGTATTTTGCTATCGCCGTAGCCAAATTCGCGGGTAACACCCTTTCCGCTGATAAAGGATTCTCCTATGGGTTTTTTCTTGCTCATGATGCGCTAACCTCCTTGTGTGTGGCATATAGTTCCCGTAGTTTTGCTTCTTGGATATAGCAGCGGAAGAACCGCTTGCCTTCCACATTCTGCTCAACACTCTTACCGTTGCAGTAATTGCGGTACTGACAGCGTTCTGCGAACCTGCATCCCTCTGGGCGTTTTTTCAGGTTGGGCGGCGCACCGGGTATAGCTTGCAGAACATGGCCGCGTGTTCCCTCTTCCGGCACGATGATCGAGTTCATAAGACCCCGTGCATAGGGCATGATCGGGTCAAAGACCATCTGTTTGGCGGTTCCCCGTTCCACGATCTCGCCCGCGTACATCACCATGATGTCCCTTGTAACGTTGTACAGCAGCGGCAGCTCGTGGGTAATGAAGAGCATGGCGCGTACAAAGCCCTTATCCATAAGATCGCGCAGTAGCTTGATGACGATTTTCTGGGAAGAAACGTCCAGGGCAGAGGAAGGCTCATCAGCAATGAGTACCTTGGGGCTGAGTATCGTCGAGATGGCGATAACCGTGCGCTGTTTCATGCCGCCGGAAAGTTCTACAGCGTACTGATTCAGCACTTTTTCAGGAAGGTTCAGGATGCCGAAGCGTTCACGGGCAAGGTCGTAGATGTCCTTTTTGGAAAACGAACTGCCGTGTGCATGTAACACGTCTTCGATGAAGCGGATGATCTTGCGCGTAGGATTCAGCGCGTTCATGGCCGCCTGTGGGATATAGGCGATCTCAGAGCCTAAGACGGTGGTGCGTACCGTGTCTGGCGGCAGGCCAGTGATTTCCTTACCGTCGATGATGATAGTGCCAGACTTGTAGAAGAGTGGCGGGAAGTAGTAACCCATGACGCTCATGGCTAGGGTACTTTTGCCGCAGCCAGACTCACCTGCAATGCCGATTGAGCCGCCGTCTTCCAGAATGAACGAAACATTGTCTACGGAGTAGACCTCTTCGTTCATTCTGGTTTTGTAGTATGTGGTGAGGTTCTTTACCTCAAGCATAGGTTTTGCCATAGCTAACTCCTTATTTGCGGGTTGAATATCTGATCAAGCCCGGAGTTCATCAGGTTCAGAGAGAAGCTGATAAGCGCGATCATGAGGACTACGGGGATGAATGCCCACCATGCGCCAACAGGAAGCGCGCTGAAGGTGCTTGCCCAGTTCATCATAAGTCCGAGGCTTGCCACGTTCTGGGGACCTAATCCAAGCATTGAGAGCGAAGCCTCTGTCAATATGCCTGAGGCGCACTGGAGTATGAAGGCCATCATCACGTAGGACGCCACGTAGGGCAGTATGTCCTGTACAATGATGCGCGGCATACTGTGTCCCGAAAGTTTGGACAGGTTGACGTGATCGCGGTTTCGTAGCGATGTGGTTTGCGCCCGTACAGAACGTGCGGTCCATGGCCAGGCAGTAATGCCAATGACAAAGGCGGTAGTAACAAAGTTACGGGAACTTACGCTTACGGAGATAAGCACGAGTATGACAAAGGAGGGAATCACGATGAAGATGTTAGTTATAGTAGAGAGTATGTTATCCACTAAGCCGCCAGTATAGCCGGCGACTAACCCGACGGTCAGTCCTATCAGCGTGGCGATAGTGCCGGCAAGTATTCCGATAAGCAGGGAAGTGCGTGTGCCGGCCACTAGTTCCACCAGCGTATCGCGCCCGAAGTTATCGGTTCCCAGTATGTAGAGTTTGTTTGATGCGGCCTTTGTAACACTGCTCAACCCGAACTGTGCCATGATGTCGTCTGCCACAGCAGCATCACCAGTAGCTTCACTCGACGCCTGCTTGTTTCCACTCAAGTATTCACCGAGGTTGGGTTTTTCAAACATACCGCCGTCCATAGCCAATGGATCGGTATGGTTAAAAAGAGGGAAAAATATCACGAGAAGCAGTATACAGCTCATCGTGATAAAGCCGAATCTGAATTTTCCTGACTTAAAAGCCGTCTTTAAGAGATGTCCCATTATCCTTCCTCCTGCTGAGTGAGCCTGATCCGCGGGTCAATGATGCCGCAGAGTATATCCACAAGGAAATTTGCGATGAGTACGGTGATTGTAATGACCAGGGTACAGCCCGAAATGAGGGGGAAGTCCTGTGTCGTGATGGCGCGTAGCATCGTAGTTCCTATACCTGGATAGCTGAATATGATTTCAGCGATGAGATTGCCGCCGATCATGGTTCCGAGGGACAGGGCAAGGCCGGTGATCTGCGGAAGCACGGCGTTACGGAACACGTACCACACGATCTTTGAGTCCTTAATGCCCATGAGCCGGCTATACTTCACATAGTCAGCGTTGAGCTCATAGATCGACATTTCGCGCATCCCCAGAGACTGTCCGCCAATAGCGACCAGTACCATCGTAAGGAATGGGAGCCGGTAGTGATTAAGCACGGATACCCAGAACGCGGGACTTGACCAGTTGATAAGCATATCGAAGGCATAACCCAGACGGCCCGGAAACCAGCCAAGCTGATTTGCCAGGAAGTGTACCAGTACCATAGCGAGTCCGAATGAGGGAATCGCCGCGATAAAGAGGAACACGGGGAATAAGACCTTGTCGAACACACCTTTCCGGTAAGCGGCGAGTGCGCCCAGGGAGTTACCGAGGAGCCACCCGACTATGATTGCCGGTATTTGGAGTCGCAGGGTCCAGGGAACAGCCGTACCGATGATGTCTGAGACAGAACGTGGGTATTCACTGAAGGAAAGCCCCATATCTCCCTGAAGGAGCTTACCGATATAGATGAAGAATTGCTCGAACATAGACTTATCAAGACCAAACTCTGCCATATAAGAGTCGTATATCTGCTTGATAGCCTGTGCATCGGTCAGACCTGTTGTAGCGTTGGCAACCAGTGTTGCCACGGGGTTTCCGGGTATAAGTCGCGGCAGCATGAAGTTCAGCAACACTGCCACAAGTAAAGTAACGAGGTACCAAAGGAATTTCTTTCCTAGGTATTTCCAATAACCATTCATACGTCTCCTCTTTCTGAGTTAGTTTAGCAGACGCCCATGACACTATAGCGTGCCAGACATTGGTTCAGCGCCAGACACAAACAAAGGGTGGTAGCATACCGCCCTTTATCTTCCAAGATTTATTTAGCCCTAAGGTTATAAAGCCCCTTGATACCATAACCGTCGATACAGAGTGTCGGCGGAACATTTGACCCATCGCTCATCTTCGGGAAGCCTGTCCATACCGATTCATTCACCGTGTGGAAGAGACCGGGACGATACATAAGGCCCGAACAGGGCATTTCCTGAAGATAGATAATGTTCAAGCGCGTCCAGAGCTGCTTTAGGGTAGCGGCATCGCTTTCAGACGCGATTTCGTTCACGATGTCGTTAGCTTCCGCGTTAATCCAGCGTCCCCAGTTTTGTATGGTGTTCGGTGTTCCTTCTGGCGGAAGGTTTATACTACTCATTGCCTCATACGCACGGCTCCACGGGGAAGCAATTCCTACGCCGCCGTAGGAATACATAATCATATCGAAGGTGCCATTCTGATAATCCTGCCTCCACACAGTGTCAATCGGGAAATAGGTCTTGATGTCCATCCCGACATTCTTACCAGCTTGCGCAACTACTTCGAGTGTGGCGTTCCAGTCTGACCACCCTTGGGGGCATTCAGCCTGGAAAGAGAGCCGGACACCACCTTTGGCGCGTATGCCATCCGCGCCTCTGACCCAACCGGCGTCGTCAAGTAGTTGGTTTGCCGCGGCGGTTGCTTCAGCGACATTGCCGCTCCACTGATACGGTTTGATAGCGTCGGTGTCAATGAGTGCTTGTTCAGACGGCACTGGCAGCATGAGCGAGGCCACCAGCGGCGCAGTATAGCCGCTCATAGCGTTAGTTCCGATGGTGTTGTAATCAAGAGACATAGCAATAGCTCTGCGAACCGCCGGATCATCAAGTCCAGGCTTCTTGGTGTTGTACACAAGCATGGGGATAGTGCCAGGGAAGTAATAGGGCGCCTGCGGCAGATACGTGGAGACGCTTTGCGGGAACATGGTCCAGACGCTGGAGATGAACTGCTGGGAAATATCTACCTCACCAGCGCGGAAAGCAGCGTCACCGGTCGCATTATCCTTGTAAATACTATGCACAACGTACCTAGGCGCAGGAAGTTTGCCATATTTGGAAGCAATTTGACCCCAGTAGGTATCAACTCGCTGAAGAACAGCCTTAGTTTCGTCCCAAAGATAAGGTTGATAGGGGCCTGTTCCTGTGGCTTCTACCGATCCATTCGCCCCTATATTGGTCCATTGGCCTAAAGCAGTGGCGCTACTGCCGATTCTGGCGACAACCTGGTCCATTGCGGCCTTTTCAGTGATGTATAGGCCACTGATTGACGCTTCAATCTGCTTTGGATTGAAGTTTGACGCATTAGCCTGTATCACTACAGTGTAATCGTCTCGCGCTGTAACGCTGTCGATATAGGGCCAGTAGCCGCTGCCAGCTGTGGTGTAGGTTTTCTGAAGCTGGTAGGAATTGACCACATCATTAGCGGTCATGGCGTTTCCACTCCAGAACTTCACGTCCCTGCTTAGAGTAACGGTCAGGGTCTGGCCGCTCCATGTGTAGGTTTCACCAAGCTGCGGATAGAGCTTGCCGTCCAGCAGGTTATAAACGAACAGAGTTTCAAAAATCAACTGACGAGAAAGCTGGGTGAAGGGCGTGATGCCAAAAGAGTTTCCGCTTACACTATAGGGGTTCCACTGGTTTACCCTGTCCCAGAGAATGCCGTTGAAGTATAGGGTTTCTCTACGGGGTAGAGTTCCAGGGATGGTGGTACTTGTTCCACCGCTTGTGGCAGCGCCTTGTTCGCCCACTGTCTGCTGCGCACTGCTTGCTCTAGAGCAGGAAACAACAAACATACTGCCTGCTGCTACGAGTAGTAGCAAAGCCATTGTTGCCGCTCGTTTTGTTACTTTCATAGATGTCCTCCAAACATTAAAATGTATGTGTGGTGTAAATCACTACAAGGGCGGTAACATACCGCCCTTTATCTTCCAAGATTTATTTAGCCCTAAGGTTATAAAGCCCCTTGATACCATAACCGTCGATACAGAGTGTCGGCGGAACATTTGACCCATCGTTCATCTTCGGGAAACCTGTCCATACCGATTCATTCACCGTGTGGAAGACGCCGGGACGATACATAAGGCCCGAACAGGGCAGTTCCTGAAGATAGATAATGTTCAAGCGCGTCCAGAGCTGCTTTAGGGTAGCGGCATTGGTTTCAGACGCGATCTTGTTGATGATGTCGTTAGCTTCCGCGTTAATCCAGCGTCCCCAGTTTTGTATGGTATTCGGTGTTCCTTCTGGCGGAAGGCTTGCGCTGCCCATTGCCTCATACGCACGGTTCCAGGGGGAAGCAATGCCTACGCTGCCGTAGGAATACATAATCATATCAAAAGTGCCGTTCTGATAGTCCTGAGTCCACACAGTGGCAATCGGGAAATAGGTCTTGATATCTATACCAATATTCTTACCAGCTTGCGCAACTACTTCGAGCGTGGCGTTCCAGTCTGACCACCCTTGGGGGCATTCAGCCTGGAAAGAGAGCCGGACACCACCTTTGGCGCGTATACCATCCGCGCCTCTGACCCAACCGGCGTCGTCAAGTAGTTGGTTTGCCGCGGCGGTTGCTTCAGCGACATTACCGCTCCACTGATACGGTTTGATAGCGTCGGTGTCAATGAGTGCTTGTTCAGACGGCACTGGCAGCATGAGCGAGGCCACCAGCGGAGCAGTATAGCCGCTCATAGCGTTAGTTCCGATGGTGTTGTAATCAAGAGACATAGCAATAGCTCTGCGAACCGCTGGATCATCAAGCCCAGGCTTCTTGGTGTTGTACACAAGCATGGGAATAGTGCCAGGGAAGTAATAGGGTGCCTGCGGCAGATACGTGGAGACGCTTTGCGGGAACATGGTCCAGACGCTGGAGATGAACTGCTGGGAAATATCTACCTCACCAGCGCGGAAAGCGGCGTCACCGGTCGCATTATCCTTGTAGATACTATGCACAACATACTTCGGCGCAGGAAGTTTGCCATATTTGGAAGCAATTTGACCCCAGTAGGTATCAACTCGCTGAAGAACAGCCTTAGTTTCGTCCCAAAGATAGGGTTGATAGGGGCCTGTTCCTGTAGTCTCAACGACCCCCCCCCCCCGGGTGTTGGTCCATTGGCCTAAAGCAGCGGCATTACTGCCGATTCTGGCGACAACCTGGTCCATTGCAGCCTTTTCAGTAATGTATAGACCACTGATTGACGCTTCAATCTGCTTTGGATTGAAGTTTGACGCATTAGCCTGTATCACTACAGTGTAATCGTCCCGCGCTGTAACGCTGTCGATGTAAGACCAGTAGCCAGTACCGGCTGTGGCGTAGGTTTTCTGAAGCTGGTAGGAATTGACCACATCCTTAGCGGTCATGGCGTTTCCGTTCCAGAACTTCACGTTCCTGTTCAGGGTAATGGTCAGGGTCTGGCCGCTCCATGTGTAGGTTTCACCAAGCTGCGGATAGAGCTTGCCATCCAGCAGGTTGTAAACGAACAGGGTTTCAAAAATCAACTGACGAGAAAGCTGGGTGAAGGGCGTGATGCCAAAGGAAACGCCACCTACATCATAGGGGTTCCACTTGTTTACCTTGTCCCAAAGAATGCCGTTGAAGTATAGGGTTTCTCTACGGGGTAGAGTTCCGGGGGCAGCGGTACTTGTCCCGCCGCTTGTGGTAGTGCTTTGTTCGCCTGCGCCAAACACACTACCTGCTGCTACTAGTAGCGTCAATGCCATTGTCGCCACTCGTTTTGTTACTTTCATGGATATCCTCCAAAAGTTAAGATGATATGGTGATATGAATCACCACCAGAGATCAGGTTATCATGTGATTTTTAGAGCTGTCAAACTTTATTTAAAGAATTTCATTATGAAAGGCCCGCAGAACTCTACAAGAACCGCATTGTAAGATGACTGAACCACAGCCTCACTACAGCGTGATCCCCAGCTCCGCGCCGGTTTCACGGACTTTCGCCGCGGCACAATCGTATTCCGCCTCAGTGTTCAGATGCTCCAACATGAACGGAATAGCCCGGGAAAGCCCCTCAATCTGGCGCATAAAGGCTTTCAGATCAATGTTGCCTGTCCCCATCAGCACTTCTTCAAGAATCACCGTCATAGAAGGTTCCCTCAGCCGGACATCCTTCACATGACAGCTCACAATCCGGTCGCCAAAGCGTCGGACACAGTCTCTGGCAATGTCACCACTTCGATAATAGGCACGGGGACAGTTAAGCAGATTCGCCAGATCAAGATGAGCGCCAAACTGTTTGCGGTCTACTGCCCTGATGAGCTTCTCAATGCCTTCCGGACTGTCAACTATGTCAAACGCAAAGACCTCATAGCAGAAGTAGGCAGTTTTGGGCTTCACCGTGTCAATGAAGTAACGGGACATCTCCACAGCAGCCTCAAACGCCTCATCACTGAAGTTCAGCGCCTGATGATAGTCGTTACCATTGCCGTGACAGTACGAACCAAACGTGTTAAGAGAACAAACCGCGCCCAACTCTTCAGCCAGAGCCAGCGCCTCAACCTGTCGCGCCCGGTGAACAGCACGAGTTTCTGCGTCAGTGTCCATGAGATTTTCCCAGTAACCCGCCTCAGCCAGCATGACGCCCTCTTTTGCAAAGGCTTCCCGTGTCGCCTTAACAAGTTCCCGGTTGTTGAGGTCAATCTTTGGTACATACGCCGCAGTAAAGCCTTTCTCCCGATGCTTCCGCGCTAAAAAAACCGGGTCTAAGTCCGCGGCCTTCTCCTCTGCGCTTAAAAACACAGGCCCACCTAACCTAATCATATAATCCTCCTTAAAATACGATTGCCGGCTTTCTATAGAAGACCGGCAATCGTGTTTAATCATGACGCCACAGCACGTTTCAGAACAGCGGCAACCGCACCAGGACCAGCTATAAGCTCGACGAAGTACGCTTCAACAGTCTGACCAAGCCCAGCCTCGTAGAGATCAACAGCAAAGATGCGCTTGTCAGATAGTATGGGCGCAAGGGTGTCGTGGAAGGGGCCAACCTGGCCAAGTTTCAGGCCAGAGAGCAGCTGAGACAGCGTTTCATAGAGCGGGTCAGGGCTGACCGTGAAGGGCTTGCCTTCATCGTCAATGCCAAGCAGATAGCGAAGCCATGCCGCAAGCACAAGCGGGATAAGCTTAAGCTCACCAACCTTGAGCGAAGAGCTTGCCAGATACGCCTTGATGGTTTCACCAAAGCGAATCGGTATCTTCTGCGAAGTGTCAGTGGCTATACGCTGAGGCGTGTCAGGCATGAACGGATTGGGGACGCGAACCTGCAGCACCTCGTCAATGAACGTGCGCGGCGACAGTATGCCAGGGTCTACCACAACCGGCAAACCTTCCTTATAACCAATGATTTCTACCAGACGCACCAGGTCACTGTTCTTCATCTCCTCACTGATCTTGGTATAGCCAAGCAAACAGCCGAAAATCGCCAGCGCCGTGTGAAGCGGGTTGAGACACGTGCAAACCTTCATCTTCTCAACCTTATCCACCGTCTCCCGGTCAGTAAACAAAACGCCCACCTTCTCAAGCTCAGGCCGACCAGCCGGAAACTTGTCCTCAATAACCAGATACTCAGCTTCCTCAGCGTTGACAAAAGGCGCAACGTAGGTGTTTTTAGCAGTGCGGGTTCCAGCCATGTCCTCAATGCCCACGCTGATGAGCGTCTGACGCACGCTTTCATCAGGCTGAGGCGTGATCTTGTCGATCATACTCCAGGGAAAGGAAACCGTGCTGTGGATGTAATCAAGAAAACCCGGGTCAGCCAGCCCGCGTTTAGTCCATTCAACGGCAAAAGCATCCACTGCCGCAAAAAGCTTGTCGCCATTGTGCGAACAATTGTCCATACTAACCAGCGCCAACGGCAGTTTACCCGCTTTGTAGCGCTCGTAACAAAGGCTGCTGACTGTAGCAATGGGGTTCTGTAAACAGGACTCTGGCCCCGCGGCAAATTCAGCCGCCACCTGCGGCGTGATGTTCCCCTCAGGCCCCCTAAGACTGTACCCCTTTTCCGTAATGGTAAAACTCACCATCTTGAGCGACGGCGCTCTGAATAGAGCCTTGAGCCGCTCAAAGTCGCTGTCCACACGCAGAGACTCCGCAAGGCTGGCAATCACCTGCTTCTGGATACTGCCGTTTGCCTTGAGCGTTACCGCGATACAAAGGTTATCAAAAGGCCGGTACGCCTTATCGATAATCTCACCGTCATAGCCTTCAGCCACGATGATGCCCGTTTTCGACAGCCCCGCGTCCAGCAGCTTCTGCTGAAGCGCCGCAGGAAACGCTCTGAAGATATTCCCCGCGCCGAAATGTACCCATTCAGGCGCCGCCTTAGTCGCCGTAATCATGGCCTCTCGATCAAAAGCCGGCAACTCTACACCAGCCTTTGCCCACTGTTCCTTATTCTGCAATGCAAGATTGCTTAAACGCATCTATGCCTCCCATACTCAGGCTTTGTTTTTCTTTGTATCCTGAGCAATGCTTCTATTATATAGCCTATGCCGCTTCTTGAAAACTAGAAAACACACGATCAAAATCAATACCAGCCCATCCAGACCTTTCACCCATGTTCATCTACGCTGCGTACTTCTTCACTATCCATAGGTTCGTTTAACCGCTTATGAGCTAAACACAGCGGGCAGCGAAATCGCACAGCCCGGTAACACAGAGACCGGAATCGTGGCATCAGCAGCATAGGCTGATGTTACATAGCGGTTATTGTCGAGTATGTGTACCTGTACGGTTTTATCTTCCGGGCATACGATCCAGTATTCGCGCACACCCGCTTTGAGGTACTGGTTGAACTTGAACACGTTATCGTGGGAGCGCGTCGAAGGCGATGTTATCTCGATGATCCAGTCAGGAGTGCCTTTGCAGTAGCGCTCGTCTTTGAGTTTCTCCATGTCGAGAACCACGAAGAGGTCCGGCATAACGACCGTGTCTTCGCTCATATCGTCTTTAGGAAACAGGCTCACGTCAAAGGGGGCAGCATAGACTTCGCCCTCCTTGCCTTGTAAAAAGTTGCCAATCTGAATCGACAGTTTCATACTGATTTGCTGATGCCTTCTACCTGGCGCGTTAAAGAACATAATTTCTCCTTCGATAAGTTCGGCGAGCTTGCCGTTGCTCAGTTTCTCCCATGGAAACGTCGAATAGGTATAGTGCCGTTGTTTTTCGGCTAAAGCTGTAGTCATACGCTTTTCCTCCATAAGAATCAGTATAAACAAGGTTCTGGGTTTTGAATAGCCTATAATCAAAAACGCCCTGATCTAAGGAAGGTTTGATTCTGCACGCTCTGTGATCACCACAGCCTGAATCTCTCTCAGATGTCCCAAGTCCGTCCGGTCTGACTACCAGCGGTAAGTCCGGACAAGAACTTCCTCTCGTCTTCGAGATACAGGCTTATCACCCAAGTTGAGCTGCTCATTAGGGTTAATGAGTGGCTCGCGGAATTCCGCGAGTGGCTCATTGAATTCCGCGAGCGCCTCATTGAATTCCGCGAGTGGCTCGCGGAATTCCGCGAGCGCCTCATTGAATTCCGCGAGTGGCTCATTGAATTCCGCGAGCCGCTCATTGAATTCCGCGAATGGCTCGCGGAATTCCGCGAGCGCCTCATTGAATTCCGCGAGTCGTTCAGGGATGATCAGATTACGACGATGAGGAAGCATGGGGCGCAATATCTGAGTCTGCACGGATACAGTTTACGCTTTTCCTGGGATGTAAGGAGCATTCGGTACGGGAAACCACTGTTGACATTGAGATAGAGATAGCGTAGTATACATTCTCGTACCCGTCAGTGCGGGGAATCAACGTCTGTGGACATGATAGCGCTGGCTCTTGGTAATAAGAGTGAAACTATCGTGGAAAGCCTATTATATAGAAGGAAACAGAAACCTTGTAGAGTAAGCTGAGTAATCAGTCCAAGCTGCAAGCCTCTGCCTTTAGGCATGAGTTACTGACGGTACTATTTATGGAAATTATCATTTTAGGGAACGAATTACTCAGAAAAAAAGCCGAGCGAGTTATAGATATTGACAAGGAACTCACTCAAGTCGCTATGGAACTTATTGATGCTCTGCACAAAGGTAAAGGTGTGGGACTAGCTGGGCCGCAGGTTGGCTTTATGAAACGCATCTTTGCGGTACATGTTGCTAAGGACGTTCCGCGCGTGTTTATTAACCCTTCTCTACTGGAAACTTCCTCTGAAACGGCAAAGTACGAGGAGGGCTGTCTTTCCATACCCGGTATGTATGCTGACGTGGTTCGTCCTGGTGCAGTGCGGATTCAGGCGTGGAATGAAAACGGGCGACCTTTCACGCTGGATGCAGAGGGCATACTTGCCCGTGTGATCCTGCACGAATACGATCATCTGGAAGGCATACTGTTTATCGACCGGCTTTCAGAGCTTAAACGGAAGCGTATTATTACTAAATTTGAAAAATTACGGAAGACATACTGATGCGTGTTGTATTTGCGGGCAGTCCTGCGATTGCGCTTCCGGCGCTGGAAGCGGTTTGCGCCATGCCTGATGTGGAACTCGTGGCAATACTGACTAACCCTGACAGTCCCAAAGGTCGGCATGGTGTGAGCGAACCTACTGATGTGGGGGCTGCTGCCGTGCGGCTTGCGGCCGATTCTTTATCGGCGGGGACGAAGTTTCTGATACTCAAGCCGCACAAGTTAGACGTGGCTATACGTAAGGCGCTTGCTGCGCTCAAGCCTGAGCTGCTTGTTTCCTTTGCGTATGGGCATATCTTTGGACCGCGGTTTCTGGCGCTTTTTCCTTTTGGCGGTATCAACATACACCCCAGCCTTTTGCCGCGTTATCGGGGCGCAACGCCGATACAAGCGGCGCTGCTCAATCGGGATCACGAAACGGGTCTTTCGATACAATGGCTGGCGAGGGAAATGGACAGTGGCGATCTTTTGTACCAAGAGCGTGTTTCCCTCAGCGGTAGGGAAACGACCGAGAGCCTGAGTGCGTTCATGGCGACAAAAGCCGCGGCCGCCTTACCAGCTGTACTCAGTGCTATTGCCTGTGGAAACGAAGTTTCCAAAAGCGGTGTTACAAGCCATCCTCAGACTGGCGAGGTAAGTTACTGCGCGCCCATTACTAAAGACCAAGGCCGCATAGACTGGACTCAAAGCGTGGGAGTCATTGACGCCCAGATACGCGCCTTTACTCCGTGGCCTTTGTCGTGGACGCTCCACAATGAGCAGTATCTCAACCTGCTTGAAGCCGTGCCATACGCTGATGCGTCTGCTGATGTGTCATACGCTGACGCGCTGGCGGGGACTGTACTCGGCATAGACAAGCGGGCGGGGATACTGGTACAAACGGGAGATGGCGTTTTGTGTGTTACGCGTCTCCAGTATCGTACTAAGAAGGCGCTTGAGTGGCGTGTCTTTCTGAATGGCGCGCGAGATTTTCTTAACGCTCGATTTGTTTAAGGATTGGTTTATGAGTACTGCAGAGAAAAAAAGTAACTTTGGTTTTTTTATATTGATGGCTATTTGTCTCATTCTGCTTACGGGCGTTATCGCGCTTACGGTCTTTTTTGTTACGATGCAGGGTGAGGAAGAAACCATGGTTCCTGATGTTAGGGGTAAAATCCTCACCGATGCTTTGCTTGAGTTGCAAGTTAAGGAACTCTACCCCCGCATACAGCTTCGCTACACGCAATCTTCGGCTGACAAGGGTCTCATTCTGGAACAAGACCCGCAGGCGGGGGCTATTGTCAAAGCGGGCCGCAGGATCAGTTTGGTGGTGAGTCAGGGCATGATTATGAACATGGTGGAGAACTATAAGGGGCGTAACATTGACGAAGTGCGAATAGACCTGCAAGCGCTCTTTTCCTCATCGGGTGTACCGCTCCTCACCCTCAAAGAGCCGTTTATATACGAATATGCAAACGAATCTGCTGGAACCATACTCCAGCAAAAGCCTGAAGCTGGAACCAGTATCTCTGACCCCCTTGTTCTGGAGCTGGTGGTGAGTCGCGGCCCGGAAAATACCATCATACGCCTGCCCACTCTGACGGGTTTATCTCTGGAGGCTGCATTGGAAGAGATTGGCCATTCGCAGATCAACTTTAACTTTATTGTACGGGAAGCGGGGGACAATGAGATACCGGAAACGGTGGTGGTGCAAAGTCCGGAAGCCCAGTCACTGGTTCCGGCAAACACGCTGGTTAATCTCACCTTGACAGCGCCGATGTATCTGAGCGCTGGGGATGTGTTTGGGGTGTTTAGCTATCCAATCACACGCAATCCTTACCCGCTGATGACCCGGCTGGAAGCCCTGTTACCATCAGGGGAGCGCCGTCGTCTCATCAATGTGCCGTATCTGGGAGGAGAGTTTGCGGTTCCGTATCGTCTGCCCATTGGCTCGGTACTCATTCTCTCAATGCTTGATCGGGAAATACACCGTGAAACCGTTGTTGCGCTGCGTAGAGATTAGTTGCTGAATCTGGTTTAAACACCGGATGACTACTTGACATTTTCTTTTGTGTTTGGCATTATACTAGTATTACACGGGCCGCTAGCTCAGTCGGTAGAGCATCGCCCTTTTAAGGCGGGTGTCGAGGGTTCGAATCCCGCGCGGCTCATTAGTAATGTTTTAGTGCTGACCCCTGGCAGCTGCACTGTTGCGCAGGGGTCTTCGTTTGTTTAAAAATCTTCGAGTGCGGTGTCATTGTCCAGCATTTCGGGAATTGTGTAGACAATAGTGCCGGTTTTGCGGATACGCATCTCAGCATAGCCCTTAGTAACCATTGCGTCGAGGTTTTTTCTGGCTTCGTCAAGCGAGATATTCGCAGCCAGCGCCACATCCGAAGGCATAACAACACCCTTGTTTTCTTTAGCAATGCGAAGAATGGCGTGTTCTGGGTCGTCTTTAACGGGCGCTACTTTGCCCCCGATGCTTATATCAGCCCACGGCTCACCATAGTGGTGAATATGAACCTGATTAGAGGACAAGACAGCCTTTTTGAGATTTGCTTCCTGCACTTGACGAGGCAACGTGAAGAAATCGTAAATCGCGCCTATCATCCCCATACCGCCAGTACAAGCCCAGAGTATGCCTGTAGGAATCTTACCCAGATAGAAGCGATGGAGACCAAAAATCCCACAACCACCAAGGAACCAGAGCAAATACGCTATTGGAACACTATACATCTCAACCTCCCCATCCCGGTATCAGCTCCGGAGTATAGAAAATTATATGTTACATGAGTATAGTAAACAAGACTAAGAAAAAATTCAATCAACTAAGGAGTTTACGACATGAAATTCAAAACGTTATTATCGCTTATGTTCACTCTGCTTTGTGGTCAGTCCCTGTTTGCGTTAGGCGCACGAGGTGTGGCCCAGACTCCGGCGCCAGCATCGCTGTCTATACTTGTCTACATCACCGGCGTTGTCGCTGGAAGCCCTTCCTACGAGTTACTCGTACAAGGTGCGCAACACTTCGCTGCTGCCCACGACGGTGTTACTATAAAGGTCTATGAGGCGCAGTTTAACCAGGCCACATGGGAGGAACAGCTCACTTCTCTGGTGGCAAGCGGGGAATACGACCTTGTACTTAGTTCAAACCCCTCGCTGCCGGAAATCTGCGCAAATATTGCGCAGAAGTTTCCTAAGCAGAAGTTCATCATTACTGACGCGGAACTTGCGGGCAATCCCCAGATCAGTACCTATCTGTATAACCAGTATGAGCAGTCCCTCTATCTCGGCTATCTGGCTGGCCTGGTTACAACGAGCGCCATGCCTAACGCGAATGAGAGCAAGCGCATCGGTTTCATTGCGGCGCAGGAATACCCGCTCCTAACTCGGCAGATGGTACCGGGCTTTCTTGACGGGGCGCGTATGGTTGACCCGGACATCACGCTTGATACACGGATCATTGGGAACTGGTATGACGCGAACAAAGCTGCCGAACTTGCGTCGAGCATGATCGACGCGGGCGTTGACGTGTTTGCGTCCATTGCGGGCGGGGCTGCGGCTGGGCTTGTCAACACGGCGCGGGAGCGTGGGGCTTATGTTGTTTCCTATAATACTAACGAGTATGCCATTGCCTCAGGCGTGATCGTGGGTTGTGGCCTTATGAGACAGCGTCAGCTTGTTGAGGAGATACTGGCTGAGGTGCTGACTGGAACCATACAGTATGGAAGTGCAAAAACAGTGGGTCTGAAAGAGGGCTATCTGGACTTCATTGCTGATGACCCACTTTACATTGAAGCTCTGCCCGAACATGTGAGAAGCAGTTTTGCCGCGTTTATGGAAGACCTACGCGCTGGTCGCATCGTCTATACCGTTCCCCAACTATAAGCAAGGTCAATCCGGTGTTAGACACTTTTGCCAGCGCCCTAGCGCTTCAGGTACACGGCGCCAGACTTCCAGACACCGTGAATGGCATGGAGTATTGATTTGACGTATGCGCTTGAATTGCAGGATATCACCACGATCTACCCCACCGATCATTTCATGGCAAACCGCAATGTGAGTCTCTCGCTCCGCACAGGCGAGATTCTCTGCCTCGTCGGTGAAAACGGGGCAGGCAAAACCAGCCTCATGAAAGTTCTCAGCGGGTTTATCCAACCGGCACAGGGAGAAATTTTCGTCAAGGGAAATCCAGTGACAATCACTTCACCGCTCGGCGCAACACGACTGGGTATCGGTATGGTTCACCAGCATTTCATGCTATTCCCAGACTTCAGCGTGGCGGAAAATGTGGCTATGGGACTTGAGCCAGTGAAATGGGGCTTTGTCTACGACTTTAAAACAGCGGCGCAGCGAGTAAACGCGCTCATCAAGGCGCATGAGTTCTCTATTAAGGCCCACGACCGCGTGTCTGGGCTTTCCGTAGGACAACTACAGCAGGTTGAGATTGTCAAACTACTTTACCGGAACGCAGACATTCTCATTCTCGATGAGCCAAGCGCTGTTCTAACCGAGCAGGAAACGGTTTCCCTGTTCCAGACGCTCCGGCTCCTCGCTCAAAGCGGCAAATCCCTCATCTTGATCACCCACAAACTCAGCGAAATTAAGCGCATATCTGACCGTGTTGCCGTGATGCGTAAAGGCGAACTCGTGGCGCTCCGCGAAACTGCCTGCGTTGATGAGTACGAAATCTCCCAGCTGATGCTTGGACGCGATATAAACGAAACCCGACAGTCCATGCTCCAAGAGAATGCACTTCCGCAAGCCGCACAGGAAAAAACAGTTCTTTCCTTTAACAAGGTTACGGTGAAACGGCAAAAACAGGAGCGACCACTGCTTAACGAACTGAGCTTTACAGTCCATGACGGCGAAATTCTGGCGTTTGCCGGCGCGGGAAATAGCGGGCTTGAGGAACTCGAAGCTGTGCTGGGCGGACTTTTGCCCATCAGCTCCGGCTTTATTAGCCATAAAGGAGTAGACATCTCCCACCTGAACACCGAAAGCCTGCGTAAACATAATCTCGCCTATGTGCCGGCGGATCGCCTCAACGTAGGAAGCGCAGCGCAAGCGCTGATCAGCGAAAACATCATGATTGTCCGGCGACGGGAACTGACGCGCCACGGCATTTTGAATCGGGCTGCTATCTCGCGCTTTTGCCACGCGCTCTTTGAACGCTTTGCCATACACGGTAATGAAAGCCTGCGGATAGGCTCCCTGTCAGGCGGCAACATACAAAAGCTGGTTCTCGCACGGGAAATAGACCTGCTGGAGCGCGGTGGAGACTACATCGTGTTCTCTAAGCCAACCTGGGGGCTTGATGTAGCGGCAAGTAACGCCGTTTATGAGCGAATGATCGAGCTGCGACAAAAAGGTGTGGCGATCATCCTC
This sequence comes from Treponema sp., assembly GCA_031267685.1. Lineage (GTDB taxonomy): Bacteria > Spirochaetota > Spirochaetia > Treponematales > Breznakiellaceae > JAIRMT01. The sequence goes on along the minus strand of JAIRYV010000071.1, from coordinate 5,295 downwards.
CTTTCGTCAAACCTTGACGAAATCAGTGCCTTGGCGGATCGCGTACTAGTGCTGTATCGGGGAACCATCGTGGCTGAACTGAATACTCGTCCACCTGATCCGAAACTGCGGGAACTCATTGGTGCGTATATGCTGGGATTACAGCACGACAAACCAGCTCAAGGAGAAGTTCATGCCTAAGCCTAAACCCCAGGTTAACTTGCATCCCCACCGTTGGCCATTCCTCCGGCACGTGGGACGCCTCGGCGGTATGGCACTCATTGTACTAGCAGCGCTGATAGTGCTGGTGATCCTTGCGTTCCTGTTTAGTGAAACACCCCTGCGCACCCTGCACTATTTCTTCCTGGGGCCAATCCAGAACATCTACTCCTTTGGCAATATGCTCAATAGCGCCATTCCCCTCATCTTTGGCGGACTGGGCGCTTCCATCGCCATGCAGAGCAATAACCTCAATCTGGGCGGGGAAGGCCAGGTCTACATTGGCGGCTTTGTCAGCACTATCGCAGCACTTACCCTCGCCCCACTCGGTATAGCAGGCGCCGCGATGGCTATGCTCGCCGGCGCAATCGCGGCTGGCCTCGTTGCAGGCGTGTCAGGCTTTTTGAAAACCAAGTGGGACACGAGCGAGCTTATCACCACATTCCTCTTGTCAAACGTCCTGCTGCTCATCGTCGATTACCTTATCACTGACCCCTTTCTAGATAGCGAAACCAGCCTGCAATCAACCGCAAAGATCGCCCAGGAGTTCCGCCTGTCCAAGATACTGCCGCCATCCGCTCTCAGCACAGCCCTGTTCTTCGCAATCGCAGCGGTCATCCTTGCCTATTTCTTCCTCTATCATACCCTTATGGGTTATGAAATGCGGATTTCCGGCCTTAATAGCACTTTCGCCCGCTATGGAGGCGTCAACACCGCAAAAAGCAACGTGCTCGCTCTGTTCCTGAGCGGATCACTCTATGGTATAGGCGGCAGCATGGCAATCTACGGAACCTACTACGCCACTATCAAGGGCTTTTCCACAGGAATGGGCTGGAACGGCCTCGCAGTCGCACTCATCGCCCGCTCACAACCCCAAGCCATCATCCCAGCCGCCATCTTCTTCGCATGGATCGAAAGCGGCGCATACCTCGCCATGCAATTCTCCGATGTTACTATCGAACTTGCATCGATCACCCAGTCTGTGGTCTTCTTTATGGCTTCAAGCACAGTGATCCGCACTGTCTTCAAACCCAGGAGTACCTAATGAATACTCCCATTCCCCTTCTACACAGCACCATTACCATTATGACCCCCTTGATTTTCGCAGCAACGGGCGGACTTTTCACAGAACGCGCCGGTATGCTCAACATCGCGCTCGAAGGTCAGTTACTCATAGGCGCATTCACCGGCCTTGTCTTCACCCACCTTGCCAACAGCCTGCCTATTGGCATACTAGCCGCTGCTCTGTGTTCCATGACTCTGGCCGCACTTATGGGCACACTCACCATCCAACTCAAGGCTAATGTCTTCATCACTGGCTTGGCCACTAACCTCCTCGCCACGGGCATGACGGTGGTACTCGCCCACCGTTTCTTCGCCACAAGGGGACTTATCGCACCACCCACCATGCCGCGCCTCCCAACCCTCGCTATACCAGCCCTCGCCCACATACCCATACTCGCCGATGTCCTACAGGGACACTCCGGATATGTTTACGCAAGCTGGTTGCTTCTATTCATAAGCTGGTTCTGCCTGTACCGCACACCCTTTGGCTTCCGACTCCGCGCCTGCGAAGCACAGGAAGAAGCCCTGTGTTCACTGGGACTTAAGCCAGACTTCTATCGTTTCATGGCCTTTCTCTTATCCGGCCTATGTTGCGGCATTGGCGGCTCCTTCCTTTCCCTGAACATCGGAGTCTTTGTTCCAAATATGTCGAGCGGCAAGGGCTGGATCGCGCTCGTAGTCATCTTTCTAGGCAGACGCCACCCCGCAGGACTGTGGATCGCAGCCATGCTATTTGGCCTTGCCGAAGCCTTTTCTAACTACGCTCAAGGCATGTTCCATATCCCCGCTGATTTCACCCTGGCTCTGCCCTACGTCTTCACCCTTTTCGTGATGATCGCCGGAAGCGCACTAAAAAACCATGCTAAGCACCCTTAGCCACACCACACCGCTTACCATACCACTCACTAACAAGGCTTGCCAACACGTGCAGTTTGTGAAAAAATAGGTACTAACAATGAAAAAAGCAGGCGACTTACTGACATACTTTTTTGATCAAAAGACACTGTCCTCCATGTATACATCGTCAAAGCTCTTCTCAGCATGGCCCTCGATTGCTGCTAAGCATAAGATAGCTGCCGCTGAGACTCATACACGAGTGGTCGAGTTCGACCGGCGCGTGTTACTCATTGAGGCAGAACACCCAGGCTGGATACAGATACTACAACTCAAGCAAGCAGAACTCGTACGCGAATTCCAAAGCCGCTTCCCAGAACTCGACATCGTGGGCATATCCTTCCGCTTGAGCAGAACCCCGTTTACCCCTTCAATACAGACGCCCACGCCAACTTCACGACCCGCGCCGCCTGAACCACTTGTTGAAGAAAATACCGCAAACCTCAGCGATAAAGAACGCTTCGACCGAAGTATGAAACGCCTCGAACAGAGCATCATTACACGGGAACAAGCACGGGCGCGCGGAGATTTCAATAAAGAACCCCCAAAGGAACGATGGGTCAAACTTCACCACGAGGATCCTACCCCACTCAATGCAAGCACATGGACTGAACTCAAACACTGCATGCTCTGCCCCCGACACTGCGGCGTAAACCGCACGGCAGGTGAACGCGGCTACTGCGGCGAAAGCGCCACACTCCGCCTTGCCTCGGCAGGTATACACAAAGGCGAAGAGCCACCCATCACTGGCACTAGAGGCTCTGGCACAATATTCGTCAGCGGCTGTAACCTGGGCTGCACCTTCTGCCAAAATTACCAGATTTCCCATGAAGCTATGGGACGAGCAGTAGATATACCAGAATTCGTCGCCATTTGCCTCAACCTACAAAACCAGGGCGCTGAAAACATCAACATCGTTACCGGAACCCACGCAATTCCAGCCCTCGTCGCAGGTCTTAAACAGGCACGCACCGAAGGTCTCGTCATACCCACGCTCTGGAACTCCTCTGCGTATGAAAGCCTTGAGGCACTCTCGCTCCTCAATGACGTGATCGATGTGTACCTGCCTGATCTCAAAACCCTTGATACAAACCTCGCAGCCCGTTTCTTCAACGCACCAGACTATCCCGAATACGCTACAAAGGCAATTCTGCGTATGCTCGATACGCGAACCTTGAAAACCGCTCCCAACTCCACACTCACCAGCGGGGTCATTATCCGGCATCTCGTACTTCCCGGCTACCTTGAGGCCACACGCGCAACGCTTCGCTGGTTTGCAGAACAGTGCAAGGGACGAGCGCTGATTTCGATAATGACCCAGTACACGCCGCCAAAAAATACAAATACACAGCTGAAAGATGCGCCAAAACACTTTATGAACAAGCAAGAGTATGAAACCGTGCTTGGCTGGCTTGAAGAATTCGGTATAGAAGACGGTTTTTATCAGGAACTAGCACCAGATTCAGACTGGCTCCCTGATTTCACCAGATATAACCCATTCTCTTCGACACTTGCCACAGCCGTTTGGCACTGCTAATCGCCATACGGTCGCTCTGAACGCCACACGCCCCAGCCTTTAGACGTGGTGAGCTGTCAATGAACAACATACACCACACGTCCGTTCAACGCTTGAACCAGACGCTCTATTACCAGCATAGAACGACGTAAAGGCTTGAATCTACTCAACCAATAGCGCTATTGCTTCAGCCGCAATAGCCCACTTCACACCCGCTCTACAAAGCAGGGCCGTGAACGAACAGGCATCACTGAACACATCCGCCACGTTCATGTTCACCTTCGGTTTGAACGAACCTTCATGACGCAACTCCTGCGGCAACACCGCAAAGGCTTCTTTAAACGCGTGGTTCTCAGCTCCTTCAACAAGCATACTCCCTATGACTGCCAGCAGGTCTCGGCCATCAACCGTAAGGTACTTGTCCTGAGCCGCTGACACTAACTCGATAGTATGGCCGTTGGTTTCCCCTTCAAGTTTAGTTTCATGGTAGGCACGTGCCAGTTCACCAGGAATATCGTTAGTGGAAACGCTCAGTTTCGCGGTAACACGAGCAATCGGCGATTGCGCCTTTCCCTCATTGGCAAGCGCATAAGAAGCATACAAGGTATGCCAATACTCAGGGCCGGTGTTTCCAGCATCGGTGTGTATAGACAGCGTCTGGTTAATCATCTGTTCTTTCCTTAAATGCTCCATGCTATGCTTACGTGTTCTTATTAAGAATCCGCACTAAACCCGCCGTAAAACCTTTGCTATTACGGCGGGTTCTCAAATCGCTCTACTATGCAATCACTACAGACAGAATCTCTCCCGGAGGCCCCAGTTCAGACCGGTCCGACTGCCAGCAGGTAACCCCAGAGAAAAACTTCCCCTCAGCTTCGGGAGGCAGATTCATCACCCAGGGCGAGCGAGTCATCAGTTGGGTTTGCATCAGTGCAGCGTGGTCAGTTACCTTTTCCGGCCCCCAAGTATAATGCAAGAGGCAGCCATTACAGCCGTAGGGAACAGCTCGGCTGCTCGGTGTCGTTTCATCCTGAAACCGTATTTCCACCTGAAAACCTCCCAGTGCCTTCAGCGCGACAATCAGAGCGCGGGTTTTAGGCTTTCCTATCGGAGTCGGATGGTGGTCGCGGTTGTGGATACCCAAGCTCAGCCGATCCTCATTCGTTACCGGATCGAACATGAGGTACTGGTCGATAAAGGGGCGAACAAACGCCTTTGCTTCAGTCTTCCTGTCGTTTTTTGCTGCTGTTTCCACGGGCGTGTGTGGGGCCAGCGTCTTTTTGTAGGCGCTATTCCACGCGGTGTAATGAGTGACTAGGGCGCTTGTCTTTTCAGCAGGGATATGCGTCCATTCAGGGGGCGACCCCGAAGTCTTTTCGACTACACCGTTTTTGAAATTTTCGAGCCAGCCGTCGAAATCGGCGTCGCGGTTGGGTATACGGTCTTTAACATTGGCCATAAAAACCTCCTTTGGTTTTGGAGAGCTGCTCTCCTCGTATAAGTGAGCGACTCGCGGAATTCCGCGAGCGGCTCATTGAATTCCGCGAGCGACTCGCGGAATTCCGCGAGCGACTCATTGAATTCCGCGAGCGACTCGCGGAATTCCGCGAGCGGCTCATTGA
>JAIRYV010000057.1 GCA_031267685.1 Treponema sp. | reverse complement strand
TGGCTTGGCTTGGCTTGGCTTGGCTTGGCTTGGCTTGGCTTGGCTTGGCTTGGCTTGGCTTGGCTTGGCTTGGCTTGGCTTGGCTTGGCTTGGCTTGGCTTGGCTTGGCTTGGCTTGGTTACTATCCTCATGGGATCTATTTTAGCACGACAAAAGGAATATGTCAAGAAAATCTTAAGAGAATTGTGTAGGAACGAAAGAATTCTAAACGTAACCAATTGAGACCTTACTAGTAAGGGTCAGGAATAGTCCCTATCGACAGTGTCAAGACTTTTGTCTGCGTGGGCGTCTCACAGCACTGCACGTTCTTACAGCCGGAGATTTCTGACATAGTAGTAACTGGATGCGGTCTTTCACTGCCTGCATGATTGACACAGTACGGTTTACCGTCGCGCCTACAGAAAGCGCGAAGCTTCCCGAGCCAAGCTGGAGCGCGGAATGACCGAGCCATAACAGATAGCTGAGCGGCGTTAGCCCCCAAAGCGTAAACAGACCGCTCCAATCATTAACAATATCATTATCATTCACTTTCCCTATCAGTAAAGGCAATACTGGATCATGCCTACTGAAGCTGTTTTCAACATAGTCTTTTAAGAACTGAAGTTTATCAAGTATTGGATGTAGATTTTTAGTCCAAAACACAATACAATCAACAACATCAGGATTGAGATTTATGTTACTGATCTGGTGTATATTCATTGGATTCCTTGCACAAACGTAACGCTCTTTTATCCTGTTGATAAACCAATCTGAGTAATGTGCAGGGATGTCTGTTCTTCTATTTGCGCTAATAATCATGCCATCTCCTATACCCTTTTTAGGGTAGTCCTCAAAGTATCAGAGGCACCCTTGAACCTTTGATGGTCGTCCCATACTCTTTTTAGGGCAGTCCTCAAAGTATCAGAGATGACTCTGAAACCCATAGGGTCATCCCATACTCTTTTTAGAGTTGCCCTCAAAGTATCAGAGGCAACCCTGAAGGCCATAGGGTCATCCTAGACTCTTTTTAGGGTTGCCCTCAAAGTATCAGAGGCGACTCTGAAACCCATAGGGTTGCCCCCTAATACTTTAGGGCTGCCCCTGAAGGCTCAGGGGCGCCCCCGAAATCTATAGAGTCGTCTCTGAAGGCTCAGGGGCTGCCCCCGAAGGCTCAGGGGCTGCCCTAAAGTATTTGCGGTCATCTCTGAAGGCTCAGGGGCAGCCCCTGAAGATTCGGGGGAGACCCTATAGCATTTCCGGTCGCCCCCGAAGGCTCAGGGGCTGCCCTATTATAAGTAAGTATAAGCGGATTCCCTTATAGTTTCTCTGCCTTGATAAGAATGACGACTGGCTGAACAGCAAAGCATGAACTACCATGCCTCACGCTGGCTCAGCAACAGGATAAAGGTTCCCAAATCGCTAATCAGTAAATAAGCATCCGTACCTGAACCCCGGCGATAACTGACGCGGCGCCTGTCTCATGTTGCATGATTCAAGCGAATTGTGTATCCGCTTAGATTTTTGGAATGGACATCGAATTTCGTTGTACTTTTTTCGTTCTCTGACACAAGACATGCGCATAGCGCTAGCCTGACAGCGGGTCAGTAAACATAAAGATACTGCAGGTTCCATTACACCGGCAGCGGTTCCCGTGCGTCTTCGAGTAACTGATAGGGCTTCTCGTCCATACAGATGCAATGATCCGGGCTTTCCATGTTTCAATATTTGATAGCACTCTTTCCTGTTGAATAATACCATCCTACGGTGATTTTGTGAATATCTTGTTGTTACGTCCTTCTGATCTTCCTGTGTTTTTTCACACCAGAAAGCGAAGCAGCTCTTTCACAATCTTCTAGGCGAAAGTAGGTTTCTTCTATATAATAAGCGTGTTCGTTGATTGCGAACAAATCTGATTTTGCGAAACTAAGAGGAGGTATTATGCGCTTATTAACGAGGTCTGATTTTGACGGATTAGCCTGTGGCGCGTTATTGGAGTCTCTGGGGCTGATTGATGAATGGAAGTTCGTTCACCCCAAGGACATTCAGGATGGGCTTGTGAAAGTTACGAATAACGATGTGCTTGCCAATGTTCCCTATGCAAAAGGGTGCAAGTTGTGGTTCGATCATCACTCCAGCGAGACCGAACGTCTGGGGAACAAGGTGTTTTTTGAAGGCGTGTGCCGGAAAGCTCCAAGTTGCGCCCATATAGTGTATCATTATTATGGCGGTAAGAAGAAACTGGGGCAGTTTGCCGAGATGATTCACTATGTGGATAAGGTGGACTCCGGCGATTTGACGCAGGCCGAGATACTCACCCCCAGCGGCTGGGTACTTTTAGGCTTCATCATGGACCCTCGCACTGGTCTTGGCAGGTTCAAGAACTTTACCATCAGCAATTATGCACTCATGGAAGTGCTGGCAAAAGCCTGTATCACCAAAAGTATTGACGAAATCCTGGCAATGAGCGATGTGAAAGAACGCATTGATGTGTACTTTGAGCAGGAAAAACGGTACCGCGAGATGATGCAAAAGTACGCCCACGCTGAGGGTAATGTGATTCTGGTCGATCTGCGCAATGTTGATCCAATCTACGCGGGGAATCGCTTCTTGATTTACACGCTTTTCCCTGAGCAGAACATCTCGATCTGGGTTATGGACGGCAAGCAGAAGGCTAACTGTGTGATCACTGTGGGGTATAGCATCATCAACAAAACCGCCACTGTTGATGTGGGCAGTCTGCTGCTCAAGTACGGTGGCGGCGGTCATCGCCAGGTGGGAAGCTGCCAAGTTGCTTATGAGGACGCGGAGCGCGTGATCGCGGAAACTGCGGCACAGTGCAAAACGCAATCAGAGTAGTTTTTTTTGAACCAACACTGTCTGTTTTTGTAGACAGGCAGTGTTGTAAAAAAGTTTAACATAAAGCCTTATACGCTATATATAGCGTATTTCAAAAGAAAAAGGTACTATATAGAGAATATTAGAAGTGGTGAGGTGGACTGGCACAGGCTATGCTAGATTAGTGGTATGGAGATAGAAATGGAAAAGGTGCGACAGGAAGTATTAGTGGTTCAACTGCCAAAAGTACATATAGGGGTAATCAAGCTCCGAGAAGTAAAGACTGAAATCATCAGGAAATCGATACATTTTCTTATTGCGTTAAGCCCTACGCTTGCGGGGTTTAATCATCCGCTCACCATGATTCTCCTTATGGCTGGCACGCTGTTTTACGCATGGGTAGAATACCTGCGTCTTTCAGGCGTGAATGTTCCTCTGATTTCTTCCATTACGAATATGGCGTCGCGCAGGCGTGACAAGGGTCGTTTCGTGCTGGGGCCGGTTACGTTGGGTCTTGGCGCGCTGCTTTCCCTTCTGCTCTACCCGTCGCCCGCTGCTACCATTGCCATTTACGCGCTGGCTTTTGGCGATGGCATAGCAAGTCTTGTTGGCAAGCTTTTTGGCCGCTATCGTCCTGCGTTCCTGTGTGGCAAAAGTATTGAAGGTTCCATTGCCTGCTTTATGGCAGTGTTCTTTGCGTCCTATCGCGTTTGCTGGGATTACAAAATTGCCCTGAGCGCTGCCATAAGCGCCACGTTTGCGGAGGCGCTGCCGATCAGAGACTATGACAATCTGATCATTCCGCTCATTGTGGGTTTCACGGTTAAGTTAGTAGCTGGTGTTTAGTTAGGTTGCCCTACTCTTGCAATCTGTACTCATTATCTGGTATGTTATTATGTGTAGGGAGAAGTGTTGCTCTGTTTGATGCGTTTGTCCGTGAAGAACCAATGTAAGAGGTGTGCGCCCCAGTGATAGAGTTACGAGATATACACAAAACGTTTCGTGTGGCCAGGCGTGAGAAAGGCGTAGTGGCGGCGACAAAGGCGCTTTTTCACCGGCGATACGAGGAAAAACACGCCCTTGCCGGCATTTCCTTCATGGTTGAGGCTGGTGAAATCGTGGGCTTCATTGGACCAAATGGCGCAGGCAAGTCCACAGCAATCAAGATTATGAGCGGAATTCTGGTTCCCGACTCTGGTCAGTGTACGGTTCTGGGCGTTACCCCGTGGAAGAACCGTGTCTCCTATGTGTCGCATATCGGGGTGGTATTCGGCCAGCGAATCCAGCTCTGGTGGGATGTGCCGGTTCAGGACTCGTTTGAACTGTTGAAGGACATTTACCGGATTCCCCAGCCGCAGTTTGATGAAACGCTGGCGGAACTGAGCGAGGTACTGGAACTGGCGGAGCTTCTGACCGTGCCGCTGCGTCAGCTCAGTCTGGGCCAGCGAATGCGTTGTGAGATTGCCGCCTCGCTCCTGCACAAGCCGGCAGTACTGTTTCTGGACGAGCCGACCATTGGACTTGACGCAATCTCAAAGCTAGCGACCCGTGCCTTCATTGCGCGGCTTAACCAAACGTACAAGATCACGGTTATCCTCACCTCGCACGACATGGACGACATTGAGGCGCTCACTGACCGCATCCTGCTCATTGACGCGGGGAAGATACGCTACGACGGTTCTCTGGCAGTGATTCGGGAACGCTACGATCATGACGGTGGCCGCAGTATTGAGGAGATCATAGCCGCGCTTTACCAAGACCGGAATCTATGAAGCAGCAATTTCATTTCAGTGCATATTGGGCTATCTTCAGGATGCGCCTCATCGCGGGTATGCAGTATCGTGCCGCGGCCTGGGCAGGCATTGCTACGCAGTTCTTCTGGGGCGGCATCGAACTCCTCGTATACGCTGCCTTTTACCGAAGCGTGTCAGCGTCCACGCCCATTGCCTACGAGCAACTCGCGGACTTAATCTGGCTACGGCAAGCGTTTCTGGCGCTTGTGATGCTTTGGATGCAGGACAACAGCCTGCTCGACATGGTGGTAAAGGGCGATGTGGCCTATGAACTGTGTCGCCCTCTGGACTTGTACTCTTTCTGGTTTGCGCGGCTCCTCGCGCTTCGGCTTTCCCGCACTGCTCTGCGCTGTGTGCCTATCCTCGTGATTGCCGCTCTATTGCCTGAACCGTTTCGTTTTCACCTGCCGCCCAGTCCACAGGCTGCGGCCTGTTTCCTGCTGGCGCTGGTCTTTGCCGTGTTTCTCGTCGTGGCGCTTTCCATGTTTATCTACCTTCTGACCTTTGTTACCCTAAACCCCTACAGTCGCCTTATCATTAGCGTTGCTTCGGATTTTCTCATGGGCGCGTTGATACCCATACCCCTGATGCCTGACTCTTTACAGCGTTTTCTGGCTTTGCTGCCCTTCCGTTACATGGCTGACTTCCCGTTTCGCGTGTACAGCGGCCATATTGCCGGAGACGAGGCCCTCATCGGTTTAGGCATACAGCTATGCTGGCTAATGTTTTTGGTGATAAGCGGCGGCTTGGCATTTCGCGGGCTTCAGAAACGGCTTGTAGTGCAAGGAGGATGAGTGATGCTTTACCTAAGATATATTGTTATGCACCTGCGCTCGCTTATGCAGTACCGGATTTCAACCTTGCTTATGACCATAGGTCAATTTCTCGTCGCGTTTTTTTCGTTTCTCAGCATCTCGTTCCTGTTTGAGCGCTTTGGCACTATTGATGGCTGGACATTTTCTGAGGTATGCCTCTGTTTCGCGGTAACAAACATGGCTTTTGCTATAACCGAATGTTTTGCGCGTGGCTTTGATATGTTTTCCAGTCTGGTCATTCGTGGCGATTTTGATCGCATACTGCTCCGCCCCCGCTCCACGCTCTTGCAAGTGCTTGGCGCGGGCTTTGAAATCTCCCGCATAGGCAAGCTTGTGCAGAGCATTGTGGTTCTCGTTATCGCCATTCCCCTTATGGCCGTTGACTGGACGGGTTCAAAAGTCATTACGTTCATCTTTATGATTAGCGGCGGCGTCGCGGTCTTCACGGGTGTGTTCATTCTGGGCGCGACCGTGTGTTTCTTCACGCTGGAGGGGCTTGAGTTCATCAACATTTTCACAGACGGTGGCCGTGAACTCGCCGCTTACCCGCTGCCTATATACGGGAAGTGGGTACAGCGTTTCTTTACGTTCATCATTCCCTACGGCTGTATCAACTACCTGCCGCTTTTGTACATCACTGGTCGCGCCCAATCCATGTTGTATATGTTTATACCTCTTCTGGGCATACTCTTCCTCGCGCCCTGTGCGCTTATCTGGCGCGTGGGTGTCAGACACTATACCTCGTCAGGCTCGTAGGTAGAAGTAGGTGTTGTTCGTATAGTGTCTGATACTTTACCGTAGACTCGGCGTGGGTGTCAGACATCGTTCCAGATTTTATTGTTTCCTTATGCTTTCTACTGCTACAAGATGAGTCGTCCCCCATTCTCGTCTAGAAGCCTTATTAATTATTCCGCGTATTTCAACGGTATCATTTTCATCCACAGAAATATCTCCCCATATCCTATCAGGTATATTCAGAGATATTTTTCCGGTATCATCGGAAAATATATATTGAGTCGGCAACATACGCCGCTCTATCTTGCCTTGTAAGATTACAAAAGCGGGATTGGGAAGAGTTTGGGCTTCCTCAACTGTTACCGGGGTCGTTCCAGGGCCTTTATAGCCGCCTTGTTGAGCATAAGCGGCGAATGTAACCGACACGGTCAAGCAAACCAACAAAATAAGCTGTTTCTTATTCGTATTATCCTCCATGAATGATATTAATGATTGATTTTATTACTACACAATACTTTTTGTCAATATACTTTTGAAAAAGTTTAGGACAAATGTCGCTAACGGGCGTGTAGGCGCCAGACATCGGGCTTGAGTGCCAGACATCCGGCGCGTGGGTGTCAGACATCGCGCCCACTCAGGCGTCGAGGTATTCCGCCTCGTTGTCGCTTTGCAGCTTGAAGATACGACGGTAACTGCCGTTTCTTGCCATGAGTTCGGCGTGGGAGCCAAGCTCTTCCACTATTCCATCTTTCAGTACCAGTATGTGGTCGGCCTGCATCAGGCTGGAAATGCGGTGGGAGATGATGATTACAGCCGCGTCTTTAACACGCCTGCGGAGACCAGCGCGGATTTTCGCGTCAGTCTCAGTGTCTACCGCTGAAAGGCTATCGTCAAAAATCATCACCGGCGGATTCATGGCAAGCATACGCGCTATGGCAACGCGCTGTTTCTGACCGCCCGAAAGGGTAACGCCACGCTCGCCAATCACTGTGTCATAGCCATTGGCAAATTCTCTGATGGTCTCGTCAACCTGAGCCACTGAAGCAGCGCTCTTGACCTCTTCTATTGTTGCCCCATGAACCGCGATGTTTTCTTTTATAGTCTTAGAAAAAAGAAACGGTTCCTGAAGACAAAGCCCAATGGAACGGCGGAGATGATGGCGGGCAATACGGCGTATGTCCACACCATCAATGCGTATACAGCCACTGTGTTCGCCGACGTCGTAGAGGCGGCTGAGCAGATGCACCAGCGACGATTTCCCGGAACCAGTTCCGCCGAGTATGGCAAGGGTTTCGCCCGGTTTCACTGTAAAAGAAATATCCCGTAAGACCGGTTCAGTTTGCCCATAAGCAAAGCTAACCTTGTCAAAACAAAGCTCACCCGTGATTGCAGGTGTCAGAGAACTTACCGCATCAGCTTCCGGCGCAACCTGAAGCACTTCTCGCACACGGCCAGCAGCAACCATTGTCTTGGAAAGGTCAGAAAGTATACGGCCAAGCTGTCTCACCGGCCAAATCATCCAGTTGCAGTAGGTATAGAAGGCAAGAAAGGTTCCGGGAGAAAGATCGCCGCGTGCGCTCCGGTAAATGCCAGCCGCCACCACAATGGCAAGCTGCAGGCCGCTCATCAAATCGCCAGCACCCCAGAACAGCCCCAGCATCTTACCAATATGCTGCCAAATGTCCGCATAAGCCTTAGTCTTTGCCGAAAAACGCTCAATCTCAAAGGCTTCCCGACCAAAAGCCCGCACAACCCGCACGCCAGTATAGTTTTCCTGAGCGCAGGCTTGCATGGCCCCCTCTGCAGCATCGGCTTTGGCAAACTGCTCGGCAACCCGCCGAAAGTAAATAATCGAAAACACCAACATGAAAGGCATCAGTACAAGCGCCACTATGGTCATAAAGATATCCATAGAAAACATCAGGATAAGGGCAATGATAAAGACGTAGAAGGTACGCAGTAACTCGCCCAACTGGTTCTGGATAAAGTTACGGATGGTGTCTACATCTGAAGTACAGCGCTGGATAATGTCCCCTGTCTGGCAGCTCACATGCCAGTCGTATGGCAGTCGCTGGATATGGCCATAAAGCGTATTCCTCAGTCGCCATGCGATTGTTTCCCCAATCTCCATACAGGTATATTTTCTCACGACGTTAAGACCACCGGAGCAGAGAGCCGCCGCGATGATGAACAGAGCGCATATCCAGAGGTTTTGCCTCAGCACGACAGCGCCACCTAAGCCTTCAAACAGACGCAAGACCAGCGCCGGGGCGTCAAAAGGCGCTGAACCAATCACCGAATCAATAGTATATCTGATGATTTGAGGGCTTACAAAAGAAAAAGAAACGGTTCCGACTGTGGCAACGCAACACAGGATGAAACGGAAACACCGGTCATCTGCCGCCGCAATGATCAGCGCAGAACGACTTTTTGTCCAAGGTAACTGCATTTTTTAGATACTCACTTTTTATAAGCATGGCCTACTTTGCTATCAGTTGCAAGCCATGTCATATCGCTTTCGCTCCTTGTCCTTGCCAGCGCGACGTTTTATGATTATCAGTATTAAGGAACAAAAACAACATGATTAACATGAAGAAAATCAGGCTTGCTGTGTTTCCGGTTGTGGCGCTTCTGCACCTCTTCCTCATCTTCTTTTTGGTATTCACTATGAATACCATTGCTAGTGAAACCGAGCCAGTTGCGGACATTATGAAGCTGGTTGACGTTCAGGAAGAAACGCCGCCGCCCCCGCTGCTCGAAGAGGAGCCGCCGCCGAGTGAGCAGAATACGGTGGAAGCAGTCGCGACAAACATGAAAGCTGTTGATGTGGTTCCGCAACAGACTGTTGTCTCGACCGTACCGCGTCCGGTAGTACAGACGCAAGAGATTGAGTACTTGCCGGCGCACAAAATCTCCAAAGCCCCGCAGTTTTCTAATCAGGTTCGTGATCAGCTTGTATATCCACCCATTGCCCAGCGTTCTGGCGTTGAGGGCATGGTCATTCTGGATATGTTCATTGACGCTCAGGGGAACATACAGCGGATTGAGGTGCTTAAAGAAGACCCGCCTGAACGCGGTTTTGCTGAAGCCGCGCTGAACGCTTTCCGGGGCATCAAAGCCACGCCCGCAGAGGCCAATGGTAAAGCAGTCGGCACACGCTACCGTTATCCGGTCAGGTTTACCATCAAGAAGAACCGATAAGAGAGCAAGCAATACCAAGTTATCCAATATGAGGAGGAACAGAGGAACAAATGAGAACATTCGAGAAGTCCATAAAGCTGAATGACGTGTGTTACGACATTCGAGGACCAGTATTGAAAGAAGCAAAGCGCATGGAGGAGGACGGGTTTCACATTCTCAAGCTCAATATAGGGAATCCCGCGCTGTTCGGCTTTAAAGCGCCAGACGAGATCATCCATGACATTATCGTCAACCTGAAAAACGCACAGGGCTACTGCGATTCACAGGGACTCTTTGTAGCGCGAAAGGCTGTCATGCACGACTTCCAGAACAAGGGCGTTATAGGTGTGGGTATTGACGACATTTTTATCGGTAACGGTGTGAGCGAGCTGATTATGATATCCATGCAGGGTCTGCTGGACACGGGCGACGAGGTGTTGGTGCCAGCGCCAGACTATCCGCTGTGGACCGCGGCAATAACGCTTTCCGGCGGTACAGCCGTGCATTACCGCTGCGACGAGAGCGCAGACTGGAACCCCGACCTTCAGGACATAGCCAGCAAGGTAACGCCGCGAACCAAAGCCATTGTGGTGATTAACCCAAACAACCCCACTGGCGCGGTGTATGAGCGCGGAGTGCTTGAAGGTATTGCCCGCATTGCCTTGGAGCATGAGTTGATTATCTATGCTGACGAGATTTACGACCGCATTGTGTATGACGGGGCAAAGCATATAACCATGGCCACGATAGAACCAGAGGTTCTGAATGTGAGCTTTAACGGTTTATCTAAGGCGTACCGGTCTGCGGGTTTCCGTGCTGGTTGGATGGCACTGTCTGGTAACAAGAAGCTGGCCGCCAGCTACCGTGAGGGGCTGGAGATACTTACCAATATGCGGCTTTGTCCCAATGTGCCGGCGCAATTCGGCATACAGACCGCGCTTGGCGGCTATCAGAGCATCAACGACCTCATTCTACCCGGAGGTCGGCTCAAGGAACAGCGCGATCTAGCAGTGAGTCTCATCAACAACATTCCGGGACTTTCGGTGGTTATGCCCAAAGGGGCGCTCTACTGTTTTCCCCGCATTGACACAGCGCGTTTCAATATCCATGACGATGAGCGCTTTGTTATGGACCTACTCAAGGAAGAACACCTGCTCCTCGTACAAGGCACGGGCTTTAACTGGAATGAGCCTGATCACTTTCGCGTGGTTTTTTTGCCGGACAAGGAAAACCTCACCGATGCGTTTAGCCGTATGCGCCGTTTCCTCGACCGTTACCAGCAGGCGCCTTAAAAACAAAAGACGGCGCGCCTGGACGTCAGTGTGCGCACCGTCTCGTATTTTAGGGTTCATCCCCTCCCGATAATTTATGTATCGGACGGCTGTTTTGAGACTTTAGTAAAAAAATTACGTTTATTGAGATCAACTGCATGACCCTAGCTAGAATCACTGGCTTGACTCTACCAGTGCAAGTGAAAGAATTTAACCATGAGCCTTAACACATAGACACAACGACACGGAGTAACCTTCATGCTCCGCTTAGGTGATTTGTGTGAAACACAGGTAAAATCAACACTCCCGAAGCAAAAAGCGCGTATTGTTCGCGGTTACTCTGTGAGGCACGTTTTGCCTCTAGGCATGGGGTTGCTGGCTATTGAAGCTGTCCCTGCGCAGGGATAGAGCAGGCCTGCCTACATATAGTTCGCAGTTATTCTGCGAGGTACAGTTTAGCCTTTAAGTGTGGGACTTGTCAATGCTAATCAACCAGACCCAACAGAGAAGTCGTAACGAAGTTTGATAACTCCGTGCGTATAAAGCTCTGTTCCGGCGAGAGTGTCGCAAGACAGGTTTCCCATTGGACAATGGCGGCGTGGACATCTTTACGGCTCAATGGCAAGTGTTTCCCACTCAACAGACTCTCGATGCGCTTATCCTCAAGCACGGTACTGCCGGCAAACACGATCCTGATGTCGGTGAGGATTTCTTTCTGATTCCTGAGAAGCAGGACAATAACCCCGGTATCCGTGTTATCTAACTCAGAGCGATGGAACTTCCGGTATAACGAATAGTTCCACGGTTCAAGGGGAATGCGAATCCGCGTGAGCAGTTCACGCGGAGCGAGAGACGCGGACGTGAAGCGCGACGCGGCTATCCAGCGTGTTGAAGATTGCGTGGAAAACAATGAAGATAGCGTAAACGACGTAGGTGGTGTGGAAGCCATAGAGCGTAACTCATAGCGGGCATCCAGGGCAATAAGCGCAGCACAGGAATCCATGTGGTGGCTTGTGGCACAGATGTTTCCACCAATAGTGGTGCTGTTTCTGATCTGCGGGCCGGCAATCCCCTCAAGACACTTTCTAAGTATCTCAGGAACTGTCGTACCTAGATTGATAATCTCACTCAGGCGCACCATTGCCCCAAGCTCAAGGTACTGTTCGGTTCGGGTAATGCGGTGCAGTTCCTCAATATCCTCAAGCGAAATGAGCTTGTGCGGAAGTACCGGCGCACGTTTGCCCTGAAAGCGGAGGAATTGAATACCACCAGCAAAAGGAACCGCGTCAGGATTACTGTTCCAGAAGTTGAAAAGCCCCTCCCAAGTGGTGAGCGGGGGAACTTGATTAAATGGCGCGTCCATATAACCTCAGCTGGCGTATTGAAGCCGCGATAAGCACCCCTTGTATCAGGCTATCAGGTTCGGTGCAGCGACAGCGAATGCCATTAAAGCCCGCCAGAATGTCGAGTCGTGATGGGTGCGGATTTTGCACAAGCAGTGTTTCCACCGTGAGTATCTTACCCGCATCGCAGTAGCCGCAGTTCCGTACTCCAGCACGGGCAAAGCCTTGAACAATGTCTCGATACTCATCGGTATGAGCAAAACCTTCTATAGTAATGAGCTTACTGCCGCGTACCTGAAACGCGGCTATGAGGCAAGCCTTAACCACCTTATGGTTAAAGATGATGGAACACGCGCCACAGTTTCCGGCTAGACAGCCGCATTTCGCGCCGGTGAGCGGAAAGGTTTCCCGCAGTATGTTGATGAGTCGCTCATTTACGTTGGCATTGAATGTAACTTCTTCGCCATTGAGTATGCAATGTATGGTCATAAGTTTACTACCTCAGTATATCAGAAAAAACGCAATCACGGAAGTCGCGTCTTTTCAACATTCCACAGATCAGGAGGAGTTAAGGGGATTTTCTCAAAGGGGTGATCCATTGCCTGAGAAACAGCCTGAACGTATGCTGCTGGCACGCAGTTAAAGGGTAGTTCCCCAATGCCTTTGCAATGAGGAGTGTCTCGTTTCATAAAATCAATATAAATTGGGGGCAGTTCGGCGATTGAGGGAATGTCATAGCCAAACATGCGGCTATCGGGAATCTTGCCCAGTTGGTAGGAAAGCTCCTCGTGCACAGCCCAACCCAGGGCATGGATGGTCGAGGTTTTGAGGCTGAGGCACGCCTGTTCTATGGAAAAAATGCGACCTGCTTCCACTCCCAGCCAGATACCGCGTATGTTCGGAAGATACGAGACTTGGTCTATGGAAACTTCTACCACTGCCGCTGCCCAGCTCAGATTTGAGAGCGTCCGCTCGTCAATCTGTTTCCCGCTATCTTCTCCCCATGCGCTCCTTAACACAGGACAATAAGCCCGTCGTGTATGCAATGGAAGGCTTTCAGCCAGGTTCGCCCGTCGTTCCCGCAGTTCATTGCAGGCTTCTTCCACGAGGCTGGTGATTGCTACCACGCTTTGGGAGCAGCTTGCGGGACCTGAATCCGGGGCTGTATCGGTGTTACCTACGCTAACATTGATATGCTGTTCATCGATCAAAAGAATTTTTGCAGCGATGTTTCGCCAACGCTCAACACAGCTTTCTCTGGACGTGTTGGAAAAGACAAGCCCAGTACGTATCTCAAGGGAATTTTCATTAAGGGTAAGTTCAATGGCATAAGCCTCGTCTTTGCTCCACTGGTATAGAAAGCCGTTTCCCTGATACGCGACCGCGATGCCGATACCGCGTGGCGGTTCATCGCGCACCTGCCAGGGTTTGCCGCGCCGTTTTTGGCGGAGCAGCTCATACGACGCCCATTTCCGGTAATAGTCGCACATTGCGGCGGTGCTATCGATAAGCTGGGCAATGGGCGGCGCATCAAGCCCCGTATTACGCGGTGCGCCAATGCCCAGTTGCCCTTGAAGCGCGTGGTCTTTCCGCCACTCAGCCGGGTCTTGCTGGAGACTGTCGGCAATACGGGAAACATGGCGCTCAATGGCGAAAAAGCCCTGCGCCAGACCAAAACCTGAAAGCGGCCCCTGTGGTGGCAGGTTTGTCGAGAAAGCGCGTCCTTCCATAGTAAGACGCGGCCATGAGTAAGCGCCCAGGCTTCCGAGACAGGTATAGTCAAGGATGTCGTTAGTGAAGACGCTATGCGCTCCTAGGTCTGCGCGTACCGTAATATCGGTTTCCAGTGTTTTGCTTATTATGCTGATAACCGTAGCATTGCGCTTGGGTGAATAACGGAAATCCTCTTCTCTAGTAAGCACGAGTTTCACGGGTCGTCTGATGCGATGAGCCGCGAGTGCCGCGTGGCAGGCAACGAGGGATGGATACCAGATTTTTCCATCCAGATGCAGGCCGATAAGCGAAGGCTCGACCACAAGGGCGTCGGATGGGATGCCAAGTACCTGACACACTGAGCGTTTGACATGAAATGGCCAGAGTGTGGCGGTATGGATAAGCATTTTGTTCAGGGGGAGTTTCTCTTCAGGGTTGTTATCATAGACGAGTTGGCTTTGGGCTGGAATCACTACCGCGCCGTGGGGTTCGGCGTACCAGTGTTCCTGTATGCTGGTTTGATAGACACCGCTTACGGTTTGGGCGGCCTCTTCGCACTCAACAGCGCTGCTACCCAGACTGATGCGCCGTTCCGCCAGTATGTGCGACGGGGGAATCTCCCCGCTTGAAAAGACTGGGATCAGTTCTTCATAAACCACCTCGCACTGGGTAGCGTAGTCCTCCAGCTTCCGCATATCGAAGCCGGTGAGTATGCCGACTGGTTCGCCAATGTACGACAGGGTGTCATCAGCAAGTACTGGAACTGGAAAGTCTGCGATTTGGTTCACTCCGGGTATATCCGCTGCTGTGATAAGGGCGTAGGAGTTGGGCATATCCGGGCATTGAACCGCCTTGAGTCGTCCGTGGGCAATCGGGGAGCGTATCATCACAGCGAAGTATGTTCCCTGAACCTTGATATCGTCAACAAAACGTGGTGTATTCATTATATATTGGAACCCTCAATCATTTCAAAGCCTAAATCAATGGCAAAAGAATCCTCGTAGAGGTCGAGTTTGATCTTTGCCCGTCCTTTTCGCCTATCGACCTTAATAATATACCCTTCAAGCCCCAAGAGTGGCCCTTCTACCACCACGATACGGGAATTTTTGTCAAAGTATACCTTAGATTTGCCTGCTATAGGCCCGATCTTCTTGATAAAGTGGAGTACCACCTCCAAATCTTTGCCTGCAAGGGCGCGAATGTCCTGATTGGAGCGTAGGAAGCGGAAGAAACCCTCGGTTCTGCGGAAGTCCCAGTGGTAGTTGATGATAGAATCTTCATCGTCAATCTCAACAAAGATATAACCGGGGAATACTGGCGCGTCGGTTTTGAATATCTGCCCTTGGCGTCTGATGTCGAGCCTACGCTGAGGGAAATAGATCGGGATAGTAAACTCTGGGTGCAAAGCTCTGAAGCGTTTGATATACTTGTCTTCCCACCGTGTTCTTACCTGAATAGCGTAATAGTCCATGAAGACAGCATACGGTTTCCGCGCCTGTTTATGCAATGTCATTACGGAGCCATCATGGGTGATTTTTGAGGACACTTAGCATCTGAGCATGGCGCTAATAATATGAAAACTTTTCTTGACAAAGGTATAAAGTAGTCATACACTTTTATCTATAAACTAACCCATATTAATAGGGAGGCCATAATGGCAAAAGTAGAATTGAAAGGTATTGGTAAGGTCTATGAGGGCGGTGTTCGTGCGGTGGATAATCAGAGCATCGTCGTTGAAGACCGCGAGTTCTGCGTATTCGTAGGACCCTCTGGCTGTGGCAAATCGACGACGCTTCGTATGATCGCCGGTTTGGAAGACATCACTGAGGGTGAGCTGTACATCGACGGAGAGCTTATGAACGATGTTCCACCCAAGGATCGGAACATCGCGATGGTGTTCCAGAACTACGCGCTTTATCCGCACATGACCGTGTATGACAACATGGCATTCGGTCTGCGGATCAAGAAAGTGGCGAAAGATGAGATTGATCGCCGCGTGAAAGAAGCTGCTCGTATTCTCGACATCGAGAAGTTCCTTGATCGCAAGCCCAAGGCGCTCTCTGGTGGTCAGCGCCAGCGTGTTGCGGTCGGACGCGCCATTGTCCGTAACCCCAAGGTGTTCCTTTTTGATGAGCCGCTGTCCAACCTTGACGCCAAGCTCCGCGTTACCATGCGCGCTGAGATCGCCAAACTCCACGTTGATCTCAACGCTACCATGATCTATGTTACCCACGACCAGGTGGAAGCCATGACAATGGCGAACAAGATCGTAGTTATGAAAGACGGAAAACTCCAGCAGATCGGGTCTCCGCTCACTCTCTACAATCATCCGGTCAACAAGTTCGTAGCTGGCTTTATCGGATCGCCGCCTATGAACTTCCTCAATGTCCGGGTCTCGGACAAGGGTGGTTCCATTGTGCTTGATGAAGGCTCCTTTGAGATCAAACCGGCCCATGAGCACGCCGAGTATCTTAAACGCTATGTGGGCAAGGAAATCACTTTTGGTATCCGTCCCGAAGACCTGCTGTACCAAGAGACGCCCGCGGCTGTAGGCAATATGCCCTTGAAAGTAACAGTGGTTGAGCCGCTTGGCGCTGACATCCACCTCTGGCTCACGACCTCTTCCTCTGCGGCCCAGCAGTTAGTTGCCCGTACTGAGCCTCAGTACACTTTCAAAGTGGGAGATATCGCCAACTTTGTTCCTCGTCTTGAGAAGGCTCGTTATTTTGACAAGGATACGGAACTTTCCATCCTTGCCGAACTCGATGCCGCTGCTAAGGACTAAAGAAAAAGCGCGCGCGGCATCGCGCGCGCTGAACGAGTTACCGGTAAGGAATCTGGCGATGGGGTTTCTTTCATCTCTTTTTTAATCTGCCCGGTAATACTCTTGACAAACCTTCATCTTATGGAGAAAGATCAAGTGATAAAAAATAGAAACTATTTTTTAAGGAGTTTTATATGAAAAGAATCGTCTTTTTCGTACTGGTAATGGGTCTTGTAGTGTCAGTTTTTGCGCAACAAACGCCACAGCCCCAGTTCGCCTCAGGCACTTGGGCTTCCGTGAATGGCCGATACTACCAGAATGATGAAACAGCCTCCCTAGCAAAGGCGAACATTCAGGTTCCGCAGAGAGGCTCCATGCTGTACGACTTCAACGTCCGGTATGAAGGTGGTGGCGAAGATGGCCATGGCGGCTTTGGCGTACACCTCTTTATTGATCGCGCCTACAATGGCGCTTCATGGGGAAGCGGCAATTCGTACTTGCTATGGCTTAACTACGACGAAAAGCCGCTCGACAATACCATCTCCGCAGGTCTGAGTGGCCAGCTTTACCGCAGCTATTCCAATACCAGAATGGAACTACTGCAAAGCGTCGATCTGAACGAATACCTGCCCATCCTGCTGTACAATGTGAGTCTGAACACGATCATCTCGTTCAGAATCTGGGTAAATGGCGAAACTGGTGAGATACGAGTCTATGATCCGGGTAACCCACTCAAGTATTACCTCATTGAGCTGGACAAAAGAGAACTCCCGCTTCAGGGGGATTGGGTCGCAGTGCGGACAAACCGCATTAAGCTGTCCTTTGCTCCCGGCTTAGTCTCGCTTTCCGGCATGTAAGCCGACGCTCTCTCCACAGCCAATCCCCGCCTGTCGCGGGGATTTTTTTTGGGGGGAAAAAAAGGTTTTCCATGCTATACTATCCATATCACTTCGTTAGAGGAGCGCAACCATGAATCTATGGTATACCAGTCCCGCCTCAAAATGGGTTGAAGCCCTGCCAGTGGGTAACGGACGGATCGGGGGTATGGTGTTCGGGAAGCTGGACGCGGAGCGCATCGCCCTGAATGAGGATACACTCTGGTCAGGCTATCCGCGTAATCAAAACCCGAAAAACAAGGCCCCTGTATACGCGAAGGTACGTGACCTTGCCATGAATCGGCAGTTCCATGAGGCCAACGAGCTGTATAAGGATGAACTCACCTCTGGCTGGACTCAGGCGTATATGCCCCTGGGAGACCTGCTTCTCGATTTCCCCCACAGCACCGGGAATAAGTATAAGCGAACACTGGACCTGGATCGCGCAGTCGCGGAAACCTGCTACGAATGTGAGGGTACGCTCTACCGCCGCGAGGTATTTGTTTCAGCGCCAGATGATCTTATGGTGATCCGACTGTCCGCCGACAAACCCGCACACCTGAGCCTGCAGATTCGGGCGCAAAGTCAACTCCGCGTCAGGGCCTGCCTGAGCGACAATACCATTATTATGGAAGGAATCGCTCCTTCACACGCAGAGCCAAACTATTCCAACGCCCTTGCCGAACCAATTATCTATTCTGACCATGACGAGGAAAAAGGTATGCGCTTCGCCTTGATGCTCATGCCGCTGGTTTCCGGCGGAACCGTGTCGAACAACGGGGAAAGCCTCTGTATCACAGGCGCAGACAGCGTAGTGCTTCTCGTGAACGCGCAAACCAGCTTCGCAGGCTTTGATGTCCAGCCCTACACACACGGCAAGGACGAAAAGGCCATCTGCCGTGCCGTTCTTGAACGGGCAAAAACCATCGCCTGGACAGAACTGCTCTCACGGCATATCAAGGACTACCAGTCCTACTATCATCGCGTTACGCTTTTCCTGGGTGAAAACGAGTATGCAACGCTGCCTACTAACGAGCGTCTGCTTCGTTTTAATGGGGATGACCCAGCACTCTATACGCTCCTCTTCCAGTATGGCCGTTACCTACTTATCAGTGGATCGCGTCCGGGAACCCAGCCAACTAATCTGCAGGGCATCTGGAACAGCGATCTTCGGCCAGCATGGAGTTCCAACTTCACCATTAACATCAATACACAGATGAACTACTGGCCAGTGTTCTCCTGCGGACTTGCTGAATTGCAGGAACCACTCGTCGCGTTTATCCGTGAGCTTGCGCTTAATGGCCAAAAAACAGCGCGGGAAACATACGGCGTTGAAGGCTTTGTCGCACATCATAACGCGGACATCTGGCGGCATAGCTCCGCTGTGGGTAATCACGAAAGAGGCTCCGGCACTTGTGTGGCATGGAACCTGTCAGCAGGCTGGCTCTGTGAGCATCTGTTTGAAGCATGGGAATACACACAGGACCAGCATTACCTTGAGAAAACCGCCTGGCCCCTTATGAAAGAGGCAGCGCGCTGTCTCAAAGCCCTGCTCGTCCAAGACGAACAGGGCCAACTCATACTCTGCCCCTCCACATCGCCAGAAAATAGCTTTATCTGGCAGGGCAAGCCAACCGGCATGGCTCGTACCACCACCATGAGCATGGCAATTATCCGCGAACTGTTTCAAAACTGCATTACCGTGAGTCAGGTATTGAACAGAGACACAGAATTCGCCGCAGACCTATCCGCTTTGCTCGACCAGCTCTACCCCTTCCAAATCGGAAGCAAAGGGCAGCTTCTGGAATGGGACGATGAATATGAAGAAGCCGAACCACACCACCGCCATCAGTCGCATCTCTATGCCTTGTACCCCGCCAGCCTTATCACGCCAGAAAAAACGCCTGAGCTTGCACAAGCCTGTAAGCGTACACTGGAACTGCGTGGCGATGAAGGCACAGGCTGGAGTCTCGCGTGGAAACTAAACCTCTGGGCGCGTCTCCATGACGGCGACCATGCCCTGCGTATCCTGCACTATCAGTTACGCCTGGTGGATGACGATAACGCCAACAGAGGTGGCGGTACGTATCTCAATATGTTCGACGCACATCCGCCGTTCCAAATCGACGGTAACTTTGGCGTTACTGCCGGCATCGCCGAGCTACTCTTGCAGAACATTAAGAATGGAATACACCTGCTTCCCGCACTTCCCAGCACGTGGAAAGCAGGCTTTTGTAATGGCCTTTGCGCAAAACGCCGTGTTACAGTGGACATAGCCTGGAACGAGCAAAGGGTGGGCGTAACCCTGCTGTCCGCGTTAAGCCAACCCCTTGACCTGTACTGCCGGAGGGTGAAACAACAACACGTTAACCTTCAGGCGGGAAAACCCCTTACACTGGAGCTTGCTTTATGAAAACAAAAAACACGAGAAACGCTCTTACCCTATCTACGCTTGTATTCATAGCCGCTTGTGCAGGCTGCGCAAGTAACAGAACTACGCCAGCGCCAGTTACCATGTCTGACGCCACAGATGCTGCAGAGTACGTCGATATGTACTATTTTTACGAGGAACTTTGCGGTTCCTGTACTGAGGATGCTATCGAAGCGTTCTATTCAATCTTTAGAGAGAAAGTGCCTTATCAGGAACGTGAGCAGTATCCCCATCGCCTACATACCATCAATGTGTATGAACAGCAAGGGCGGCCAGTCTGGGAACAGGTAACAGATGATATGGGGCTTGATCGAGAGTCACTGCAAATGCCGTCCCTCATTGTAGGAGGACGAGTGTTTCAGGGGCATGAGAACATTGCCAACAACATCCGCGAGGCTTTTCTAACTGCTGGCGAAGATATGTTTGTGTATAAACGGGTGTACAATCCAGCCACGCGAAAAACCGGCACGCAGCTCTTTGATGATTATGCTATTACTCCCGATCATGTAACGCTGGTCTATTACTACCGTATCACCTGTCCAGAATGTGCCAAGGTAAAGCCCCTCATTGATGAACTGCCGGCAAGCGTTATGGTGATGAACAGCAAAGATGTACCACTCGACATTATCAGGATAAATACTCGTTCTGGTAACAACGGGGATCGTATCGCTGCATTTTTTGAGGCATATAACGTGCCAGACCAGGATCGCAAGGTCCCCATTGTGTTTTTCTCAGACTCATACCTTGTTGGCGCTGATGCAATCAAAGCAGGCATATCCGGTAAACTGGCGGAAGGCCCCGGAACCTGGCAGCCTTTGATACCTAAAACAGTAAAATAAAGGTGAAGATGAAGGCATCTACCATCTGCGGCAGCGATATCCGCGCAATCTACCACGAACACACTGGCAAGGGCGCAGAGGGCTACCAGAACGTTATCGCGGGGCATGAACCGTGTGGTCAGTTGGTGGAGGAAGGCGCAGGTATACGGCGCTTCAAGAAAGGTTCGCGGGTGATTGTGTATCACATTTCAGGCTGCAGAGTCTGTCACGATTGCCGTATGGGTTACATGATCTCCTGCTCGTCCCCGCTGCGTGCTACTTATGGCTGGCAGAGAGACGGTGGTATGGCAGATTACCTTCTCTGTGATGAAAAAGACCTAGTTGACCTGCCGGATTCTCTAAGCTATGCATACGGGACGCAAGTCGGAAGAGACTCAAGCTGGCAGACCATATTTTCGCGCCGGCTAGTACCAATGTTGATGAGATACGGGCGCTGACCAATGGCAATGGGGTTGAGCGATCCGTTGATGCCTCGTCAAGTGACGTGGGTCGCCCCACTGCCATCCGTGCCACACGGCAGTTGAGTAAAATCGCCTTTGTGGGGGAAGGTGGAACCATCCACTTTAACCCCAGCCCGGACATTATTCATCCCCAGAAGAGCATCTACGGCTCATGGGTAACGAGTATCTGGCTCATGGAGAATCTGGTTGAAGGACTGCTTCGCTGAAACCTGCATCCAGAAGTGCTGATAACGCACCGGTTCCCGTTAGAGAAAGCGAATGAATCCTATCAGCTTATGGCTAGCGGAAATTGTGGCAAGGTCGCGGTTTGCTTTGATGAAGAGATAGAGTAGTGTCTGGCCTTGCCTATAGACACGTGCCGCTTCAACGTATCAGAACGCTAATTCGAGGTCTGGGTATATCCAATATCCCGACAATATACTCAAAAATAAAAGGGATAAGTCTCCCGCTGTCAACATGTTAAGAGATAGTACTGAGGGAAGTGCTGATTATTCAATCAAGAATAGATCAGCGCCTCTTAGATGATACGATCATCTTACCTCCCGGACATAAGCACCTTACCTCCGGGAGGTAAGAGCCTTATGTCCGGGACATAATTACCTTACCTCAAGGAGGTAATCATCTTACCTCCCGGACATAAGAGCCTTATATCCCGGAGGTAAGGTTTATGCTATTGAGTCATCCTTATCGTCATAAAAGATGGATACATTAAAATATTCCCCGTAAGCTGTGGCATAACGGTTAAGATAATCCTATAAAAGCTCCTGAGAGTAAGCCTCATCATCTATACGAGCGATTTGAAACATCTCTCTTCCTCGCAAGGCACTATGGCCTAACGGCAGCTATAGGCAAGTTTGTTTAACGTTTACGAAGCTAGAGCCACATAGTCTAGTTCACCAGAACTATGTGGCTCTAGCTCACCGTATGGCAGCGCTTTCCGCATGAGCCGCGAGTCCCTCAGCCCGTGCGATGATCTGGGCAGCGCGACGTGTGTCGTCATAACCAGAGCCAGGGGCGCAGCGAAGCGTGGTGAGGGTTTTGAGGAAGTGGCGTACGGAAAGACCGCCAGTAAAACGGGCGCTTCCCGCTGTAGGCAAGGTATTGCTGATGCCCGCTGAATAGTCGCCCAGTACCTCAGCTGCCAGGCTCCCGATAAACAACGAACCATAGTTTCTCAGACACGGTATCCAAACATCCGGTGCCGCAACCTGAAGCTCCAGATGTTCCGGCGCTATGGTGTTAGCGATACGAACTGCGTCTTCCTTTGCGGCATACGTGATGATAAGCCCGCCAGCGTCCAGAGATGCACGGGCAGTTTGCGCAGTGGGCAGGCTGTCCAGGCGCGCATTAAGGCGCTCGACAAGCAGTGCGGCAAAGGCGCTATCTGGAACCAGCGCTCGGGCGCAGGCGTCTGGATCATGTTCAGCCTGAGCAAGCATGTCAGCAGCAATGATGTCCGCGTTAGCATTAGGGGCATCGGCAATAATCAGTATGTCGCTTGGACCAGCGATAAAGTCGATGCCGGTCTCACCATAGAGAAGCCGCTTGGCTGTGGCTACATACTTGTTCCCCGGTCCAGCAATGACGTCAACACGCGGAACCGTTTCTGTACCGAGGGCCAGCGCCGCGATTGCCTGTGCTCCGCCCATGGCAAAGACGCGGACTTTTCCAGCGCCGGCTATGTATGCAGCTGCCATAACACGCTCGTCAGGCAGGCCGTTTTCCAGCGGCGGCGAGGCCACGAACAGATCATCCACGCCAGCAAGTAGTGCTGGAATCACGTCCATAAGCACGGTTGAGATGAGGGGGAAACGCCCAGCCGGTGCATATATCCCAGCGCGCTGCACAGGAATCACCCGCTGTCCAGTAACAAGGCCATCCGCCATGTGATACTCGAAGTCCACGAGTTGGGCTTTTTGCTGTTCTGCGAAGCATCGGATATGCGTCGCGGCCAGGCTCAATGCCCAGTGAAGCTCAGGATCATCGCGCTCTAGCCTTTGATACGCAGCCTGTATACAATCTGGCGACACTTCCAGCGTTTGAGGAGCGCTTTTGTCGAACTGAGCGGCAAAGCAGCGCACTGCCGCATCTCCTTCGCAGCGCACTGCGTTTATCACACGCTGTACTGTGTCTATCAGCGCCGAGTCTTCCTCTTGCCGTGCAGCTGCTCTCCAATAGTCATCAAATTCTAAGTAATCAATGATATGCATATCCCCAGTTTAACGACTCTGGCGGAATAGTGCAACAAAGCTCTGCGTATCTATATTCTGCGCTCCCAGGTCGTCCTTGTATGGAAGCGGCATCCCCAAATCAAAAAACGCGAAGCCTGTGTTCTGCAGATAGCGTGTGGTCAATACAAGCTGGCAGGTTCCCGCGTTTGGCTCGTTGTAGTAGCCTGAATAGCTTGTGTATACCCGCCCAGACACCACGCCGAACTCGCCGGCTCTCAGTTTTCCGTTACGATACACGCCAAAGGAAAGGGGACGCGCCATAGACGCATGCGTATGGTGGAGCCACTTGATACAGCGCGTCAGTGGCAGCGTGAGCCAGCCATTGCCGTGAACCTCAATACAACGATCGAGTATGTGGTTAAAGTCCGTGTCAACGCGCAGTTCATAACGACCGAGAAAGCGCTTAATCGACTTCTTAACATGAAGTTCTGGGAAGAGAAGCACTGAACGGGTGAGGTGAATCTTAGGAAGAAGAAGCACTCCATTTTGCGTATCAACAGACATTACCAGAAAGCCTGCCTTCATAAGGCGGGCTATAAAGTCTGGCGAAATATCCGTAGCAATACAGAACTCCTCGTCATAGCCGGTTGAGATAAGTTCATCGACCAGCATGTCGAGGTCATCTTCCGGTGTGATAAACACATGACCGGACAAGGTATAACGAAGCAGCATAGGATGAGTATACCATGAAACAGGAGTCTGCACAAACGGGAGTTTGAGACAAGACTCCTGCATATACTAATGCACAGTGCCGTGAAAAATAAGCGTGTGATCCGGCGGCGCTGACTCTCTTCTTATTTCAAAGGTCTTCCCGTCAAACGTAATCACCGCGTTGACCTCCTTATCAAAAAGAGCCGCGATTGACAACAGTTTAGCCTCGATATCCGGGTTCACGCTGTCAGCGCGACTGCTATCAGTATTGAAATAGATACTGCATTTAATACGCATGGTTTTGGCTTCCGGTGTTTTCCCTTTGCGTTCATACAAGTCTTTCACACTTTGAATCGGATCAATGAAAATTGAAAAAGGCGTAGCATTGCCAGCAGGATCGTTTACGAGAAGAGACCAGCAGAAATATCCTTCTTGCAGCGGTGAAAAAGTTAGTACAACAGGCGCCTCTTTGGATGATAACGTGAAAAGCGTGCCGGATATACTTGTGGGGAGCCTAGCAATATTCCAATAAGCGTGTGGGTATTCGGAATACCACGCGGGGAAAGCAACTGATTCAGCGCCATGCTCAAGCTGTTTTGCTATATCAGTGTAACACTGTATTCTAATATCCAGAAGTGCGATGGTTTTCTCGAAAAGCCAGATACGGATGTTGGAAACAGTGTCTATGTAGGTACTATTCGTCAGAACAATTTCTTTGCCATAGCGGGTAATCGTATTGAACTTAGGCACATTGATAAAGTTCAAGGGAGTAAAGCGAATGATATAATGCAGCGGTAAATAGATGGAGTTAAAGGTAAAGGCGTCATATTTATTCCAGCCCAATGCGGAAACCCGCGCTTTAAGCTCGTCGCGGAATGTTACGTTTAACGCTATTTTTTGCCGTAGTTCGCCATAGCGCTCTCTTCCCAGCGCCACGGAGTTGTCAAGCATCAGTTCGCTTGATTCATAACGCTGTAGCTCGCTGAAATTAGTAATATACCAAAGACGCTGAAATTCAAGGAAATTATCGGATAAGGTTTCATCAACCAGGAATAAGTTCCGCTTAGGTTTCTCGTTTTCCTGCATAATCACATAGTGCGTTGACGCCATTATGGTATAATGGAAAAGCTTGTTATCCTTCCCGCCAAACTCAGCGTCAAGTGCCTGAGTGAATTCGTCTGACAGGCCCTTGAAGGCGTTTTCAGGAATGTCCAGTGTAACCAAGAACATTTTCGGGGGGCCGTTTCTTCCGGGCAAATAATCGCGTTTGATATAGGTCCAAAGCTCAATCGGATGCAGTTTTAGAACGCAGGTTTCATCGCGCCAGCTAATATGAAGATTACAATCGCCTTCAAGAATGTTGAAATTAGATAGTGTATATTTAAATTCAGTCTCTTTTTTGTTCTTATTCCACCAATAACCACTCATGCTCCTGTCCATAGTCTCTCCGCGCTCACCTATGGCGTCGGCGCTGTTTAGTAGCGCATCTTTGGCAAAAAGCAGGGGCGCAGTTACAAATTGCCACTCATCGGCGAAAATCGCCTTTGTCCAATAACCCGACTGACCTGCCTCGTTAAAGCCGCCCACACGCAGCTCACGCGCGCCATTGCCATGTCCGTTTTGCAAGATCGTGATATGGCGCGTAATTGCGGCTTTCCCAGCAAGCGGAATACGCGGCTGCGCCAGCCAATCCTCAGCAGGCAGACCCCATTCATTCAGGTTAGACAAATAGTTGTTTCCAGGTACATCAGATTTATAAGGGATATAGGTATATTTAAAAAGCATAGGATCGCGGCCAACAATATCAAAATCTGCGATACGGGTGTACATTTCGCCAGCGTCGTTTATGACAAACATCGTTGATGCGCTTGCTGACAGCGACACAGCCTTAAACGCACCGCGTTCCGGGCCAGTAAAGTTCCGTGAAAAATCACTCGGCAGCCCATTATCCGCAAAAGCAATTTCCTGTCCATCCTCAAGCAGGATATACGTTGTCGCTATGTCCATGGTTCCGTTATGATGCTGGTTGCCAAAAGGGTCTTCATAATACAGAACCTGCATATTTCGTTTACCCAAAGCCCATGTCCGGTTTCGAGCAGTATGCGCGTCAAGCAGAAGCTGGCTGCCTTTGGGCCAGCCCTGCTTGTCAAGCCAGACCTTCGTTTTGTACGCGATGCTTTTATCAAAAGAATAACGGTAAAACCCGCCTTCCGCTGAAAGTGCGACAAGCTCATCAGCATCAGCGCTTATTTCCATCACCGCGCTGGTCTTGGAAAAATCAAAGTCCCAGGCATTATGCGGCACACCGGTTCTGTCAAAAAGCACCCAGTTCTTCGGCGCTTTTTCTGGATCAATGCTTTTATACCATATAAATCCGTCACGGACAAGGTAATAGTGGTATGTATTAAAAGTTTGCGTTTTTGTTTTAATGTATATCGCTTCCGGGAAAGCGCCGTTTATATCCTCGCTATTGTATGAGGCGAGGGGAAAGCCGCTCAAATCCTGCTGTATGGTAATAGTTGACGCACAGGCGTTCAGTAAAACCATTGCGCCTACCAACGCGATAAACATCTGATTAAATACCTTTTTTACTATACGAAAAACACTCATATATACTCCAAGTATACTTCAAGCTAATATAAGATTACCCATGCGGTGCTTTCGCACAACAATTCATGAGTTACAGACTGTTTTATAAGAGAGTTGCTTTCAGCCTACATATTAAACACCATAGTGCGCAGCTTTTTGCACTTGGTTAAGAACCTTTTTCTAAAATTATTTCAACGCAGACCAGCGCTTTCCTCGTGCGTACTTTTTCGCCAAAACTGGCTTCTGCCAATGCCTAGACCGATTTCACCACGCATCTCTAGCGTGTCAAGCGAATAGCGCTTACCATCAGCCGCGTGAAAAATAATACGGCACTGATACATATTGCCGCTTTCCGGGTCAATGATGTTACCCTTGCTCCATTCACCGTTCCGTACCAGCTGCAGGCCGAATATCCACGGCGTCCCAATCACTGGCATGGCGCTCACGTCTCCGGCAAACGGAAACCCGCGATACGATTTCTTACACTTGAGCGCCTTCACATCCTGTGGATAGCCGCTTATCGACAGTATCTTACCATAGAGCTGACCATGTTCCGTGTATATCTGCCAACCAGCAGTAGCGCGTCCTGTTTTGTCGTCGATACTGACCCAGTAACCTTCCACCGGATCAGCAAAACAAGTCGCGCCTAGTACCAAAAAGCCAATAAGCAAAATCACCATTTTCATTTTATTATCCTATCTATCAACATCACCTTTTATAAAATATAACAATCACCGTTTTCTTTGTCAAATTAGGAGAGAAAAATAACGATAAATAATGGACTAAAACAAGATAACTTTTAGTTATATAACCATTTCAAGATGGAAATTGATAACAGAGTGATAACCTGAACATACCACATAGTTATGCAGGCCGGCGGCCTTTAAAAGCCGCCGTTTGCTTACCTGTCCAGTGGGTATAATGGCCGGCGAACCTTCTGGTATGGAATGGTTTCCAGCAACTCGTTAGAGCAGCCCTTGCTGGTCGCCATGATTGCACGGGCTGCAATAGTGCGAAAACAGGGTTCCAGATAGCCGAGCTTCACTACCACAAGGCAGTAATCTTCAGCCTGCACTCCAAGCGCGGGCAGCAGCCTTTCGTCTCCAAAACCGATGTGCTTTGAGGTAATCGCGATGAGCAGGTTCCGGTGAGCAACGAGCGCCAGGTCCGCATGATAAGCGCCATAGCCGTGGACGAGCTTTTTCACTTCCACACGCAGGGGAATCTTTTTGCCGTTGATCGTATCCCAGTTGCCGCCGAGGGTGATGTCCAGAATCGCGCCTTCACCAGCGCTTATACAGGCCCCAACAGCAGGCGCATCGTAGAACCCGCTGTAGAGGAGCGGCGTTGGCAGACGATCTGCGGTGCCCATTGTCAGCATGATCTGTTCCAGAACATCGGTCGCATCACCAGCAGCTCCAGCAGTGGGGTTGTCGCCAGAATCAGAGACAAAGACCGGGCGCTGCTTTTGTTCAAGCACAGCCTGATACGCGGTCTCTAGAGAAAGGGCTGAGTCGTAATGTTCAGCGCGAAACGTAAAGTCATCGCGACGCGCCCAAAACGCAGCAGCGAGCTGTTCCGCACATTGCTCCGCAGGCTCCGGCGCGTCCAGACTGGTTACCAGCACAGACACGGCGTTATGCTCATCGTCAGCCCAGGGAAAACCAAGCAGGAAAGAGGCAGCGCGTATCTCCGACTGTTGTTCAACAACACGGCACGCCTCAATGAGCGCCCTCATCGGCTCAACCTCAGACTCAGACTTTTCGCCAGCAATGAGCATGGGAATCCGTCGGTAGGCAGTGTAAAGTTTTCTGCTGGTCTTGAGCGATTCCAACAACATTCGTGCCGCATGTGCGCCGGTTTCCTGACAGTCAACATGAGGCGCAGTTTTGTAGCCCACAAAGCCATTGACGCAGGCGAGCAACTCTGGCGTGATGGTCGCGTGCATATCAAGCGCCACTGTCAGCGGAACACTGGGCAAGAGTTCCCGTATCGCGGTGAGCAGGTCGCCCTCAGCACAGCCCAGGTGTTCAACCTTCATGGAACCATGCAGCGCAAGGCAGACCCCATCAATGGGGCCTTGTTTCAAGGCTTCCGCCACCCGCCGCAGAAACTCCGCCTTTATGCGCTGGTAAAATACAGACGAGACCACACCGTTTGGCACAGCACGGGCAAGCACAGTAGGTACCAGGACACAACCCGCTTCCGCAAGGGTTTTCGTAATACCAGTAGAGGAATGGTAGGGCGAGGCGCCCTTTGAAAGTATCTCATCACCATAAAACACAACAAAGTCGTCCTCTCCAGTGATGATAGGGTTGAGCGTGTTTGACTCATGGTTCATACCGCCAACAACAATACGCATGTTTCTAATAACTCCTTTGATTTTAGTGCGCCAGCTTGAGTCTGGCGCTTTCTTGAACTTCTGTGTAAGTTTAGGTAATATTATACCATGACTACCAAAGAACCAATGTATTATACCTGTCGTAAAACGAATGAGGCAATCGTTATTGACGGCAACCTTGACAAAGCAGTCTGGCAAAAGGCAGAGAAGTCCCGTCCTTTTGTGGATATGGTTAATGGCGAACCAGCGTTTCTGGAGACGCGGGTCGCCAGTCTCTGGGACGAACAAAACCTGTATCTGGGTTTCTGGCTAGCGGAACCCAACGTGCGGGCAAGCCTCACGGAACGGGACTCCTTCATCTGGTATGACAACGATGTTGAAGTGTTTATTGACGGGGATGACTGTTACTATGAGTTTGAAATCAACGCTTTTAACACCATATACGAGGTTATGTTTATTTATCAGGATGCGCTTCGGCGAGGAAGCCGCTTTGACACACCAGAATTCGACCTGTATACCCGCAATGTTGATGTGCTGAGCGGATTTCAAGACCCCACACGTTATAACAAGCACCCACGCGGCAAGCGCTGGGCTTTCATGGACTACGATTTCCCTGGACTGAAGACCGCGGTCAAGGTTGACGGCACTATAAACGACCCTTCTTGCGCTGATAAGGGCTGGACTGTGGAGCTGGCTTTCCCTTGGAAAGGCATTAGCAAGATGTACGCCAGCCGTACTTTCCCGCCTACTGAGGGCGATACTCTGCGGGTAAACTGCTTCCGCTTTGAGAACATGCGCTTCAATGGCCAGAACACGGGAAGCGCTGGCTGGGCGCTTGGCGCACACGGCGCCTATGACTCTCATAGGCCAGAGTGCTTTCCGTATCTGCGTTTTGTCGTTTAACTCGCTTAAAACCCCGCGATACATTCTGCGTTAAGCACTCGCAAGAGAGCAATGGCAAGCCGCACTGCACTTTCACAGTCACTGTATGCCGAGATGCCGAGCGGGGCGTGAGCATAGCGTACAGGTATACTGATGACAATAGTTGGTATGCCTTCGCCAGTTTGGTGAATGACACCGCCATTAGTACCACTGCCGGAGCGCACTGCTTCCTGTACCTCAATGTCGTTGTTTTTAGCCACATCAAGTGCAAAACGCATGAAGCGTGGGTTAGCGATCATGCTGCCGTCCATGTGGCGCAGCATAGGCCCGCGCTTCAGTGCAGTCTGAGGCGGATAGCCAGTGTTAAACGTATCGTCAGCCGGAGCGCCCTCAAAGACAATGGCAGCGGCAGGCAGTACTGTCTGTGCCGCGACCTTTGCGCCTCTGCCGCCGATTTCCTCTTGCGTGTTCAGCGCGCCAACAACATCAAGCGCCAGTTCTTCGCCAGCGAGCGTTTCCAGCACAGCCAGTACCGCTGCGCAGCCAATACGGCAGTCAAGCGCCTTGGCAAAGATGTTCCCATTAGCCTGATCCCAGATGAAGGGCGACGCCGGAACAATCGGTTCGCCGATACGGATTTTGTACACAGTGACCGCCTCTTCCGCCGAGCGCGCGCCAACATCAAGGCATATATCGTTGTCCGCGCTCGCGTAATGCGGCGGCTTACTGGAAACGAGCGCGTTAATGTAACGACCTTCCGCGTTACGCACGAGCATTCCCTGCCCCTGAATCTTTTCGCGGCTCATGTGGCCAACGTCAGCAAAACACAGACACCCATCAGGTCGAATCGCCTGTACCATGAATCCCACCTCGTCCGTATGCGCGTCCAGCATTACCACGGGTTTCCCGCCCGTATTACCTCGTCGCTTGAGATAGAGGTTACGGATATTCGTTTCGCGTGTTTCAGCGATGTTGTTACTCTTCGCGTAATCCGCCGCGACCCGAACCACCTCATCTTCAAACCCGGAAACCCCCGGCGCACGGCACAAGTGTTCGATTAAGCCAATGTAATTTTTCAAGATTCCTCCTATTTTCTAACAATACGCTATATCAATCAACGGCAAAAACGCTTCCTTCAATAACTTCCTTATACCGCTGAGTTCTTTTCACCACCATCAGCTAGATGCTACTCGATGACACTAGCCTGTGCTATCCAATGACACTAGCCTGTGCTCCTCGATGACACTAGCCTATGCTATCCAATGACACTAGCCTGTGCTACTCGATGACACTAGCCTATGCTATCCAATGACACTAGCCTATGCTATCCAATGACACTAGCCTATGCTACTCGATGACACTAGCCTATGCTATCCAATGACACTAGCCTATGCTACTCGATGACACTAGCCTGTGCTATCCAATGACACTAGCCTGTGCTACTCGATGACACTAGCCTGTGCTATCCAATGACACTAGCCTATGCTATCCAATGACACTAGCCTATGCTACTCGATGACACTAGCCTATGCTACTCGATGACACTAGCCTGTGCTATCCAATGACACTAGCCTGTGCTCCTCGATGACACTAGCCTGTGCTCATCGATAACACTAGCCTGTGCTGTTCAATG
>JAIRYV010000026.1 GCA_031267685.1 Treponema sp. | reverse complement strand
GTATATATGATAGTTATAAAGAGTTTGAGGAGGTGACTGACATGATAGCGGGTACATTGTTATCGGTTTCTGAGCGTGCAGAGAAGCGTGTTACTGCGCAACGGGACAAGTTCTGGGCTCCGAAACTTGAGGCTGAGCGGGCGGAACGGGTACGAGCTGAAGAGGAATGGAAGCAGGCTGATATTAAGCGAGTACGAGCTGAAGAGGAATGGAAGCAGGCTGATATTAAGCGGGTGCGGAAGCTCTATGCTGAGGGATGGCAGGACACCAAGATAGCAGAAACGCTGGACATGGATGTTGCAACAGTTCGCTTATACGCCAGTTTATAATAAGCGTGATCGACTTTACAGCTTTTCGTGGTTGCGATAAAATGGGTTTTACCACCGCAAACCCGCTGAACCTGAGCTTCAAGGCAAGCGAGCGGTTTAAGTGGATGTTTTTGTGGCGCACTGAGAAAGCAGTGCCAAGCTCAAAGGGGCTGGAGCGATATGTTCAACGCGGTCATTTCGTGATATGTTTGAGCTTAGGCTGTGCCGAAGGTTTTGACGTTTTGCCAACAATAAAACGCCACAGCTACAGAAGGAGTTTGAATGATGAATGACTTTAAAGAAACAAATGAACAAGGCCCTAGTGCCGGCGACGACGCTTATGACAGCGAAACCCGGGCACGTGCGGATGACAATCAAGCTTCAGCGCCCGACCTGAATTCTGCTGTGTCCTTCCCGCAAGACTTCGCTGTTGAATCAGAGGAAAGCGGCTTGGTTATTACAAGATACGATGGGTCTGACGCTTCTGTGATAATCCCGGAAAGCATCAACGGCACAAGGGTTAGCAGCATTGGCGACTGGGCTTTTGCCCATTGCGTGGGCATGACAGCAATCACCATACCGGAAGGCGTTAGCAGTATTGGTGAGCAGGCTTTTAACGATTGCTCGGACCTGAGATCAATCACCATACCGGGAAGCGTTACTCACATCGGCAATGCTACTTTTGATGGTTGCGTCAAGCTGAGATCAATCAATGTAGCGTCGTCAAATGAGCATTATAAAGACATAGATGGCATGTTGTTTTCAAAAGATGGGAAAACACTCTGTTCCTACCCGCCTGGTAAGAGCGGAAGCGCCTATACTATCCCGGCAAGTGTTGCCCACATTGGCAATTTGGCTTTTTTAGATTGTGCCGGTCTGAGTTCAATCACGATCCCCGAAAGTGTTACCAGCATCGGCAATGAGGCTTTTGCCCGTTGCACGGGTCTGAGATCAATTACGATTCCCTCAAGCGTTACCCGTATCGGTGATGGGGCTTTTGGTGGTTGCGCCGGTCTGAGTTCAATCACGATTCCCGAAAGCATTACCCGTATCGGCAATGAGGCTTTTTCCGTTTGCAACAACCTGACAGCAATCAATGTAGTACCGTCAAACGAACATTATAAAGACATAGACGGCGTGTTGTTTTCAAAAGACGGGAAAACACTTTATTTTTATCCAAAAGGCAAGAGCGGAACCGACTATGCCATCCCGGCAGGCGTTAGCAGCATTAGTGATTTGGCTTTTGCCTATTGCGCCAGTCTGAGATCAATCACGATCCCCGAAAGTGTGAGCAGCATCGGCGATGATACTTTTGCTCGTTGCAGCAGCCTGACATCAATCACGATCCCCGAAAGCGTTACCCGTATTGGCGATGGGGCTTTTTATAGTTGCGGTAAACTGAAAGCAATCATGATCCCCGCAAGTGTTACCCGCATTGGCGATTCGGCTTTTGATGGCTGCGGCAAGTTAAGATCAATCACGATACTGGCAAGCATTAGCAACATCGGCGATTCGGTTTTTGGCGGTTGCGCCAGCCTGAGATCAATCACGATTCCGGAAAGTGTGAGTAGTATCGGCGAGTCGGCTTTTGATGGTTGCGCGGGCCTGGCATCAATCACGATACCGGCGAGTGTTACCAGCATCGGCAAGGAGGCTTTTTCTGGTTGCGCCGGCCTGACATCAATCACGATCCCCTCAAGTGTTAGTAGCATTGGCACTGCGGCTTTTTATAAGTGTACAGGTCTGACATCAATCACGATACCAGCAGGCGTTAGTAGCATTGACTCTGCGGCTTTTTCCGATTGCGCTAAGCTGAGATCAATCAACGTAGTGCCGTCAAATGAGCATTATAAAGACATAGACGGCGTGTTGTTTTCAAAAGACGAGAAAACAATCCATTCCTACCCAAGTGGTAAGAGCGGAAGCGCCTATACCATCCCGGCAAGCGTTACCAGCATCGGTGATGGGGCTTTTTACGGTTGTGTGGGCCTGGCATCAATCACGATCCCCTCAAGCGTTAGTAGTATCGGTGATGCGGCTTTTGGCGGCTGCGCCAGTCTGGCATCAATCACGATCCCCTCAAGCGTTAGTAGCATCGGCGATGCGGCTTTTGGCGGCTGCGCCAGTCTGGCATCAATCACGGTTCCGGCAAGTGTTACCAGCATTGGCGAATCAGCTTTTTCTGGCTGCGATACATTGGACAGTTCCACTCGCGCTGACATTGAGCGGCGCTTCGGGAACGAGGTTTTTGAGTGGTAAACAAGGGAAAGCGTCCGCGAATGGACACGAATAAAGAGGTATGGGGAGAAAAACCTCGTCTGTCTTTGCCATGTGTCTGGTACTCAGTGTGCTGAGTGACTTGGAGCCGCGGCAACATGAATCAGGGCGATTGGAGCAGGTCAGGTAACGGCAGTCGGGAAACAAGTGGCAAAAGCCGCTCAGCAAAGATGCTGCCACTGAGAATTTTTTCCCGGTCAATGACTGGCTGTATGTTGATCAAGAAGAGTATCAGCGATACTACAGCTAAGCCCTCGACAAGGCCAAAAACTGCGCCCAGAAAGCGATCTACCCCGCTCAGGTTCATCTGGTCAAGAATCTCCTTAAGCATGACGCACACAATCCGTACCACGACAAACACGATCACAAAAAGTACGATAAAGCCCAGTATCTCAGGAACTACCTTAGTCTCCGGCATAACCTGATCTCGTATGAACGCCGCCACATCTTTATAGAAGAAAGTACCCACAAGTATGCCCAATACGGTCGCGGCCATGGACATAAGCTCCTTCACAAAACCTCGCATGGAGCAGCGAAGCACAAAAAGCAGAACAAGCACAACGCAGATAATGTCGAGCATGACGAATCGAGTCATAATAACCTCCAGTTAACAAGCGCTTATCGAGAGCGCGTTTGTTATAGTTTCGGCAATAAACGCCGCTGCATCAGTCTTACCCAGACGCGCCGAAGACTCGGCCATGAGTCGCCGCGTTTCCACATTCTCAGCTATGGACGAAATCGCCTGAACAAGCGCTGACGGCGTAGCGGCGTTTCCGATAAGTGCCACTGCCGCGCCCGCTTTCTCAAAGACACGGGCATTTTCCACCTGATCTCCTCGAGTCGCCGAGCCACTCAGGGGGATAAGCACCATTGGCCGACCAAGTGTGGCACATTCCCATACTGTTCCAGCCCCACTACGGCACAACACCAGCTCCGCTGCCGCAAGTACATGAGGCATCTCCTCATGAAAGAATGGGTATGGCCGGTACTTTTCCGTCTTTGTCAGGTTCCACTCGGTACTTGGACCTACCTGATGAACAAGTGTGTAGTGTTTGGTAAGCTCAGGCAGCGTGTCCCGTACCAGCTCGTTTATCTGCCGCGCCCCCTGACTTGCCCCTAATACAAGAAGTATGCGCTCATTGTGGCCGATGCCCAGAAAAGCGCGGCCTTTTGCCGAGTCAGCTGTCCGAAAATCCGGGCGCACAGGGTTACCAGACACGAGCAGGCGCTCACGATACTTAGGCTGGAAGAGTGCCACCGTGTCTTGATAAGCCAAAAATATCTGTTTAGCGAATCGCGTGTTCAGTTTTGTGGCAAGCCCAGGACTGAAGTCTGATTCATGGGTGAATACCGGTATGCCCAGAGAGGTGGCGGCTACACAGGGAGGCACGCTCACAAAACCGCCTTTGGAGAACAGCAACTGAGGCTTCTCACGCCGCAATATACGGCGAGCGGCAAAGAAGCCCGCGCCAATCCTGAACACGTCAGACACATTCTGCAGGGAAACATAGCGTCGCAGTTTCCCAGATGGAATCCCGAAGAATTCAATTCCAGCCTTTTCGACAATCTCACAGTCCATACCTTTGCTGGAACCTATCCAGAATATGCGGTAAGCACCGCGTTGTCGCAGGTAAGCGGCGACCGCAAGTCCGGGGTATATATGCCCGCCTGTCCCGCCGCCGGTAAAAGCAATCGTAAACATACCTAAGCGTAAGTGATTCGGGTAAGTTTCGCAATTAGGTCTCTGAGCATAATGAAATTGACCTTAACATCCATTCTTAAGTATAATACTTTACTAATAACGTAAGGCAGAATTGTTCTTACCAATATCAATGCTGAAGCCAAAGATTTAATAATGGCTGTCATATTAAATAGGAGTAAACGATATGGCTATTACTTTTTTTGAAGCATTACGTTCGTTTCTGATGTCGCATTTTGATTCTTCCGACACGAATCAAAGAAGACTCCTTTCGATGGTAACACGAGACCTTAACCGGAGCAGACATCGCAAATGGTATCGCATATGGAAACAGAAGCTTACCAAAGAAGTTGGCAATTTTTTTTATGAGCTATACCATCTTTCAGCCCAGGCAGGAATCAGTATGCAAAACGCTGCTGAATCAGAACAGCTCAAGATTCTCGCTGTGGAGTTCCACATGGACGAGTCCTTATTGACACTCAAGGACCGCTTGGCGCCTCAAGCCATTGTCGAATACGCAGCAAACCTGAACAATGAGTACCTGAGCGAGCGGGTTGAGCGAGACATTGCCCAGTTCAATGCAGCCTTTGATACAGCCTTTATCGAAAACACAGACCGGTATTATAACCTGATCCTCATGTTTAGCCAGTTCGTGGTTTTTGACTTTCTCACCCTGCTTAAAGAGTTTGACCCGCTCATGTCAGAACGAGACCTAAACCTCTTTCAGCCCAAGTTCCAGGAGATTAGCGCGAAAAGAGTTATTGAGCTAATCAAAGACTTCCTAGAAATTTCTTACCCGCTTGACGAGACTCAGGACTGGGAAACTATGCTGAACATAGCAAACCAGTACAAGGAGAAACTGGGTATCACGCTTGATGAATGGAAAACGATCCTCTTACAGCTTTCATTGATACAGAGTACGAGCATCCTGGTACTCATTGTCAGACATGTTGACCATGACCCGCTCTGGAAGAGTATTCCCCGAATCCAGCGGGAGCATATCACCGACGCCTATCGCACGGCAGTTGTTGACACGGCAAAAATATGCGTAGACGGCATTATACAGGAAAGGGAACAAAAACAGCTCGCCCAGCTTTTGACCGTAGTGTTTGGCCCTGACGAAGTGGGAAACCGTATGCACTATTACACATTTGAAGAGCATGAAGCCCTGAGGGAAAACGGTCTGGAGGGCTATATCTATGTCCACGAACTTAACTATTTGAAAGCCTTTATCCTTGATTTTTATAAAAAGGATATAAGGGAACTTTTTGATATGTGTGAACTGCGCGGTCAATGGATCAAGACCGATATGAACCGGCAGTTCTCCGACAATTTTCACGAAGTCTTGACTAATTTTGAAGAGTTTCTTGCCTTTGATGAGTCTCTGTCAATAGAAAACTCGCTAGGGGCGAAACTACATTCCTCCCTGGCGAAAAACAAAAACCAGGCTACTATTGTCCTCAACACTATCGACAACAGGGCGCAAGAGTTACTTGAGAGCCTCACCAAATCCCTCGCCGGGATAGAGGTTCTGCTCAAATCACTCTGTGATGACCAGGCAAACCGAGCTAACCAGCTTATCCGAAACTGGAACGCACTTGAGATCACCGGTATCCCATTGAGACAGCGATTCGCCGACGTGTACCAGAAGTTGAGCAACTTTGTCGAGGTGCTTCATATCTTCTTGCGTCAAGTGAAAAAATAAAGGGTCAGGCTTACCCGACCCTTTACCTTAGACTGTCAGCTCTACGGTGAACGGGGTTTGCCCGTATAGACGGATGCTGAGCGGGTCGGGCTGGGTGAAGCCAACAGAGAGGCTATGCTTCCCCCTGATCTCGTACCTATTGCCATTTTCATCATAACGGGAGAAGGCGTTTTTATTGAGCTTGATGGCCAGCGTGGTTTTCTCGCCAGCGTTCAGAAAGAGATTGCCGATTCCACACAGGCTGCGGATTTCTTTTGTACCCGGACTGCTGACATAAACCTGCACAGTCTCCCGCGCTGGCATGGAACCAGTGTTTTCAACACTTACGTTCACTGTCGTCTTGTCAGCCTTAACGTCGCTCAGGCGGAAGGTGGAGTACGAAAGGCCATACCCAA
Source organism: Treponema sp. (assembly GCA_031267685.1). Classification (GTDB taxonomy): domain Bacteria; phylum Spirochaetota; class Spirochaetia; order Treponematales; family Breznakiellaceae; genus JAIRMT01. The sequence goes on along the minus strand of JAIRYV010000026.1, from coordinate 2,022 downwards.
AGGGATAGAGCGGCTCGCCCTTGTAATAGCGATAGGTGCGGTTCGCCATGTTGTAGTCCGTGAAGGCCGGTATATCAGCGGTGTTTTTATAGCAGGTAAGCGGGAGCTTGCCGGAAGGACTGAACTCGCCGAAAAGCGCCTCGGCAATCGCCCTGCCGCCCATCGCACCCGGATAAAAAGCCTGCATGATGCTACTCACGTTATCCTGCGCCCAGCCAAGGGACATCGTACTCCCTGAGATGTTTATCACAATGACAGGTTTACCCCGGGCTGCCTCAACCACGTTTTGCAGCAGTTTTTCTTGAGACGCAGGAAGTTCAAGGTACGGTCGGTCCCCGCCAAAGCTCTCGCTGTACTGATCGCTTTCTTCGCCTTCAACAGAACCGTCCAAGCCCAGTACAAGAAGCAGTGCGTCAGAGCGTTTTGCCACAGCACGGGCTTCAGCGAGGCGGTCGTCTGACTCGGAAAGCCCTTCACGTTTAGTTCTCAGCAGATCGCAGCCTTCGGAGAAGAGGACGCGAATGTCCTGTTTCTCGGCAATCTCACGAATGCCCTCTAATACGGTACTGTGTTGACTTGCCGTACCTTGATAGTTACCCTCAAGCGCCCGGCGACTGTCAGCGTTTGGCCCGATCACGCCAATGGTTTTGAGCGCCCCCGGCTTAAAGGGCAACGCACCATCGTTCTTGAGTAGTACAAGAGTTCGGCGGGCCACATCAAGGTTAAAGGCGCGGTGTTTTGGACTGTCCACTTCCTCGTAAGGAATGTTGGTATAAGCTTCGTTTGCAGGCGCGCCCAGCAAGCCAAGTCGCATACGAGTAGTGAAGAGCCGGGTTACTGCCGCATTGATCTGATCTTCGGTGAGCAGACCCTTGTTCACGGCCTCAACAGCCAGCGGATAGAGGTTGCCGCAGTTAATATCACAGCCATGTTTAATGGCAAGCGCCACAGACTCCAGCGGTGAGGCAGTAACGCGGTGGTTTTCGTGAAAGTCCTTTATCGCCCAGCAATCTGACACCACATGGCCGTCAAAGCCCCACTTATCGCGCAGAATATCACACAGGAGCAGCTTTGAGCCGCAGCATGGTTCATCCAGCGTACGGTTATACGCACCCATTACTATTTCAACTCCAGCCTCTTTCACCGCAACCTCAAAGGCCGCGAGGTAGGTATTCCAGAGGTCGTACTTATCTACAATGGCGTTGAAGCGATGACGCTCGTCTTCTGGCCCGGAATGTACGGCAAAGTGCTTGGCACAGGCAGCAGTTTTGAGCTGTTCGCGATGTAGCCCCTGCAAGCCCCTGATAAACGCAAAGCCCATACGCGAGGTGAGGTATGGGTCTTCGCCATATGTTTCATGACCGCGTCCCCAGCGCGGATCGCGAAAGATGTTAATGTTCGGGGTCCAGAAAGTGATACCCTTGTAGATGTCGTGATCCCCCTCTTCCTGCTGAATGTTGAATTTAGCCCGTCCCTCAGTTGAAACCACATCTGCCACTGTCTGCACTAGTTCCTCATCAAACGTCGCAGCCAGTGCTATAGCCTGTGGGAACATCGTTGCCACGCCTGCACGGGCGACCCCATGTAACGCCTCATTCCACCAGTTGTACGAAGGAATCCCCAATCTCGGCACTGCTGCCGCGTTATACAACATCTGAGAAACCTTTTCCTCAAGGCTCATCTGGGAAACGAGTTCTTTTGCTCTTACTTTTATATCCACTATATGCTCCTTCAAACATAATATAGTCTATAAGCCTATTCAAAAGTCACAAGCGAAGCATTTTGAAACAGGCTAGTGAACCAGTATACCATACTTATTTCCATAACTGTAGTATCGCATAGTTTGCGTAGTGTCAATACGCCCTAGTGTCATTGAACAGCACAGGCTAGTGTCATTGAGTAACACAGGCTAGTGTCATTGAACAGCATAGGCTAGTGTCATTGAGTGATTCTAGCTAGTGTTATCGAGTGATTCTAGTTAGTGTCATTGAGTAGCATAGGCTAGTGTCATTGAACAGCATA
>JAIRYV010000096.1 GCA_031267685.1 Treponema sp. | reverse complement strand
TGGCTTGGCTTGGCTTGGCTTGGCTTGGCTTGGCTTGGCTTGGCTTGGCTTGGCTTGGCTTGGCTTGGCTTGGCTTGGCTTGGCTTGGCTTGGCTTGGCTTGGCTTGGCTTGGCTTATTCATGTGGTCTAGCTTACCAAAACAAAAGGAACAGGTCAAGCGGTTTTTGCAGGACTGGAAAAATTTTACGCCGCAAGGCCGCTTTGAGAAAACGCGGCAAGTGCGGCAAAAATTTCATTTAGAAACTCGTCGTATCAGGGTCTTAGGAATAGCCTACATACCTTTATAATGAAGGAAATGAAGATAGGATAAAAGTTAATGTACCCATTAACGTCAAGAGGGTTCGATACACAGGCTACAACGGAATGTTGCCATGCTTTTTCCGTATGCCTTCACTGATGTTTTTGCCCCGCAATACCTCAAAGCCGTGCGCAATCTTTGACCTGCTCTCTTCAGGCGCAATGACTTCCGTGATATATCCCTTTTCAGCCGCGATTCGCGGCGTCATGTATGTTTCCTGATACTGCTGCTGCAAGGTCTTGCGATATTCACTGTCATGGGTAAGCAATTCCTTTGCATAAAGAATCTGTATTGCCCCATCAGCCCCCATAACCGCAATCTCGGACGTGGGCCACGCAAATACAAAATCAGCCCCCAGGTGCTTTGAACACATGGCAATATACGCGCCGCCATACGCCTTCCGCACAATCAGCGTAACCTTCGGCACGGTTGATTCCGCGTATGCGTAAATCAGCTTTGCACCATGACGGATAATGCCCTTTTTTTCCTCGTCAGGCCCAGGAACAAATCCGGGAATATCCACAAGAGTCAGCAGCGGAATATTAAAAGCATCGCAGTAGCGAATAAAACGCGCTGCCTTATCACTGGCATCAGAATCAGCAATACCTCCAAGAAATATCGGGTTGTTGGCAATGATGCCCGTCAGCCAGCCATTGATATACGCAAATCCAATAAGCATATTCGGGGCAAATTCAGCTTGTACCTCGAAAAAAGAATCATCGTCCACCAACACATTAATAACAGAGCGTATATCATACCCTTGATTAGAACGTTCCGGTATTATCTTATTGAGCGTCGTGAGCTTCACCTTGCTAAATTTAAAAGCTCTTTGAGACGGCGCTTCATTGTTCCAGTGCGGAATATAATCAAGCAGACGTCGCACCGTCTCGTAGCATTGTTTCTCGCTGTCGATCCGGAAATGCGCAACCCCGCTTTTTTGCGCATGCATAAGACTGCCGCCCAATTCCTCATCGCTTATATCAATCGCCATTGCCGCCTTTACCACTTTTGAACCAGTAATAAACATGAGTCCAATGCGGTCAATAACAAAAATAAAGTCGGTTATTCCCGGAGAATATACCGCACCGCCAGCGCACGGCCCCGCGATGATAGAAATCTGTGGAATATAGCCCGAAGCACGCACATTTTGCGTAAATACATCGCCATAACCAGCAAGTGCGCTCACCCCTTCTTGAATACGCGCTCCGCCAGAATCGTTAATTCCAATCAGCGGACAATGAATATCAATTGCCCGCTGATACAGCTCGGCAATTTTCCTGCCGTGCAAATTACCCAGGGTTCCTCCTTGCACGGTAAAATCCTGCGCGTATACCGCGACTATTTTTCCGTGTATTGTTCCGAACCCGGTGATAACCCCATCATACGGAATTTCTTTTACCCCGTCTGGCTTAACCCCTGAATAGACCTCCAGAAATGAACCTTCGTCGAGGAGCAGTTTAATCCGCTCAATAGCGTGCAGTTTTCCCTTTTGATGTTGTTTTTCTAAATTATAATTCACCATAGCTTGAATATATAGCGCATGGTATCAGTCCTGTCAAGCGTATCACCATGAGCGCCCAGGTTTGCCCACCGCAATAACCGGGAATGATAATACGCATCGACCTAAGGGCTGAAGTGGACGTAGCCGGGCATGGAAAACTGCTTGTTGACATTGAGATACACAGAGCTTAGACTCTACTAAGACGGTGTTGCTTGCGGACAAAAGGAGGGCGCTTCATGCGACTGGCAATAGGCGATATTCATGGTAAACCATTCTGGGAACACTTCCTGGACGAGAATTTTACCGAATACTTCATTCTTGGAGACTACTTTGATAGTTACGGGGGTTCGTTTAAGCAGGAGTACGCGAATTTCCAGCGGCTCCGTAACGCAGCGCAGCAGGATTCCCGCTTAAAGCTCTGCCTGGGGAACCATGATTACCATTATCTCAAAGGAATTCCCGCTGATGAACGCTATTCGCGCTTTAGTTACCAGCATTATGCGGTAATTCAGGAGATTCTGGAAGCGACAATGGCATTGTTCAACATAGTGTACCTAACTTCGGATCACTATCTTCTTTCCCATGCTGGTATTTCTCGAACCTTTATGGAAAAGGCGCAGGGCAATGGCATTAAGACGCCTGAGCGCCTCAATGCCGCGTTCAGACAAGATCGCCAGCTCTTTGCCTTTGATGGTTATGACCTGTACGGCAATGACATCAGTCAGGGGCCGCTCTGGATACGCCCTGAAGCGCTGAAACAGGATGCACTTCCGGGCTATACCCACATCGTGGGGCATACGTCGCAGGACGCTATCACTGAAAGCCTTGCTGATGATGGGGTTACGCGCTGTGTGTTTATCGATACTGGTAATAACAAATCAGTGTACCGGTTTTGAGCAAAGGCCGAAAATAAGTCAAGGAGTTGGTATGCGAAAATTGATAGGTTTTGTAACGCTGGCGCTCATAGCAGTTGCGCTGCTTACGGGGCAGGATAGCCGGGGCGGACGTGGGATTGCGTTGGAAGAGTCGTATCTTCAGGAATCAATAGACAGTATGCTTATTCGGGAGCAGAGCCGGTCGGAGAGTCGTGAGGTGAAAGAAAGCGCTCTTGCGACTATTGAGGCGGCTTTACAGCGGGGGGCGAGGAACGAGGAGATACGGATTGCGCTAGAAACCATGAGTCTGGAGGGAATCGTGAACAGAACCATGAAAGACGGGGTTATTGTTAATAACTTTCCAGATATACGAAGCAGAACGGCGCGTTGTCTTGGGATAATGGGTGGGACTCAGGCATATACCATTCTTATACGGATGCTGGGAGCTGAAACGCAGGCGTTTGTGCTTACTGAGGTGGTGAATGCGCTCATGGCAGTTGGCCTGAACCCGAACAACGAGACGGTAAAGCTCATCACGAAACGGGTTAGGCATTTTGATGTTACGCTTCCTGATAATCTGCTTGCCTTTGCCGCCCTGAGAGCCTACGAAAGGTTTGCATCTGAGAACGGCTGGAGGCTGGACACTGATACAGAGGCGCTGCTTGTAAGTATTTCCAATGGACGGTATCATCCTATGGCGTGCGCTTCTGCCAGGGACTTACTTGACAAGCTGCGCAGCTATCATGGGTGAGTGGTCGGCACGAACAGAATCTCCGGCTCAAGCGTTATACTGAGGGCTGCGTGAACTCGCGTGATAAGCTCATCCACCAAAGTGCGTATATCGGCGGCAGTGGCGGTTCCGGTGTTGATGATGATGTTGCCATGCCATGGCGCGACTTGAGCGCCGCCGGAGCGTAGGCCGCGCAAGCCCAACTCGTCGATGATTTGGCCGGTAGGTTTACCAAAGGCGTGGTTGTTTTTGAACACAGACCCGGCTGATGGAAAACGGTAGTGTCCTTTACGCGTGCGGTCTTGTCGATGGGCTTCTATTTCCAGCCATATTTCGGCTGGTGGACGTGGTTCAGGCCGGAACGTGGCGGCTAGTATGAGGACAGCGCGGTTTTGGAATGGGCTTTTCTTGTAGCCGTAGTCTTGGGGTTTGAACGGTACGATTGTCTGGTGGAACGTTTCATCCAGAATCTCAACCTCAATGAGGGTGTCGGCCACAGAGCGTTCATAACAGCGGGCGTTCATATAGACTGCGCCGCCGATGGATGCGGGCATACCGGCGAGGAACGCGAGTGCGCCTGCGCCTTGTTGAGCTGCGGCTTCCACAGCGGCATCTACTGCAGTGCCGGCGCGGAACCGCAGTAGATGCGGGGCAGAGACGCCGGCCCATGCGCTGGTATCCAGCACAATGCCGTGGAGACCGGTGTCTGACACCACAAGGTTTGCTCCATGCCCCAAGATGAAGACCGGAATGGCCTCGTCTCTGGCAGCGTGCAGCAGGGCTGCTGCGTACTGAGGGAACACGGCGGGGTCTGGTTGTATCCAGACATCGGCTGGCCCGCCAACGCGAAACGTGGTGTGTAAGGCCATTGGCTCGTCATAGCGAATGTGGCCGGAGAAGCCAGCTCTTGTATTGATTTTTTCCAGGAATTCGCGTAGTTTAGTCATGTTCTTATTATACAATCTTTAACATGGAGTTTCTATGCCACTGACTTTATTCAATACCCTTGGCCATGAGGTTCAGCGCTTTCAGTCCATCAAACCTGGAGCGCTTGGCTTTTATGGCTGCGGACCTACCGTATATAACTACGCCCATATTGGGAATCTGCGGGCATATCTGGTTCACGATATACTCACCCGGACGCTTCGTCGCGCAGGGTTTGAGGTAACTCATGTGATGAACATCACTGATGTGGGGCATCTTTCTGGCGATAACGATGAAGGCGATGATAAGATGGTGAAAAGCGCTGCGGAACGCGGGAAATCTGTGCTTGAACTGGCTGATTTCTACACCAAAGCCTTCTTTAACGACACGGGGCGCATGAACATTGAGCGTCCTACTATAGTCTGCAAGGCTACGGAGCATATCCCAGACATGATCGCACTTATCAAACGGATCGAGGAGCATGGGTACACCTATTTTGCAGGCGGCAACCTCTATTTCGATATAACTAAGTTCCCGGCTTATGGGAAGCTTGCGCGTCTGCGGCTGGACGATCTCAAGGCTGGAGCGCGGATTGCGGTTGATAACAACAAACGCAATCCCCATGACTTTGTGCTTTGGTTTACCAAGAGCAAGTTTGAGAATCAGGCGCTGGTGTGGGACAGTCCCTGGGGACGAGGCTATCCGGGCTGGCATATTGAGTGTTCAGCCATGAGCATCAAGTATCTGGGCGAGACCATTGATATACACGCGGGCGGCATTGATCATGTGGCCATTCACCATACTAATGAGATTGCCCAGAGCGAAGCGGCCACTAACAAGCACCCGTGGGTCAACTACTGGGTGCATAACGAGTTTCTGGTGATGGATCGGGATAAGATGTCAAAGTCTTCCGGTGGTTTTATCACCCTGCAAGCCTTGATCGACGCGGGCTATGACGCGCTTGATTATCGTTACTTCCTGCTGGGTGGCCACTATCGCAGCCAGTTGCAGTTTTCCTACACAGCGCTTGATGGGGCGCGTAATGCGCGGAAGGCTCTGGGCGACCGTATCAGAGCGCTGGCGGATAAGGCGGGCGCTCCAGCAAAGAATGTCGAAGGTAAAGCGAAAATATATCTTGACGCCTTCAACGAGGCGTTAGAAGATGATCTTTCAACACCTCGCGCTCTTGCTGAAGTTTGGGGACTGGCGCGGGACAGCGAAGTGGAAGCGGCGGAGGCGCTTGCTGTGTTGTTCGATATGGATCAGGTGTTGGGGCTGAGGCTTGAACAGGAAACGGTTCAGCGGGAGAAACCAGCTGAGGATGCGGCGCTGGTTGCTGAAATCACTGGCCTTATTGCGGAACGGCTTGCGGCAAAGAAAGCGAAGAACTTCGCCAGAGCTGATGAAATCCGGCAGGACTTGAAAGAGCGGGGCATTATCCTGGAAGATAAGTCAGATCAGACCGTATGGCGTGTCCTGTAACGGTTAGAAATAAAACTTGTTTGAAAATATGGAAGTTAAAATGCCCGAGACGGAATTCCGTGCGTTGTATGAAACGGTGTTTCCCATCCTGTTCAGGGTCGCTTATCGTATCGCGGGAAGCGAGGAAGCTGCGGAGGATCTCAGTCAGGAAGCATTTTTTCGTCTGCATGAGAAAAATATGGTTTTCCCCAATCCCGAAGAGGCCAAGTATTGGCTCATTCGGGTGGTGAAAAATACTGCGTTGAACTATGCGAAACGCAAGGAACGGGAGCGGAGGGCGTACCAGAAGGCGTTTCGTGAAGATACGAGGGAAACCGAGACCGGGGAACAAATCCTGATCAAGGAAGAAACCCAAATGGAAATCCAGAAGGCACTAGAAAAACTGCCGGAGAATCTGCGAATGGTGTTAGTATTGAAAGAGTACGGTGAACTGAATTACAAAGAAATTGGACGTGCCTTGGGAATCAGTGAGGGAAATGTAAAAGTTCGGGTATTTAGGGCCAGGGAACGCCTGGCATCGCTTTTGGCTGTGGACTATAGTCCAAAGAAAGGTTCATAATGTGTCCTGATCATCAAATTTTGTCTGTGTATGTTGATGGAGAACTTCCCTCTCCATGGAAAGAGAAAATGGAAGTCCATCTTGCTTCATGCCCTCAATGTATTGAGCGGCTTGTGGCGCTCAAACGCCTGGCGCTCCGTAGTAGCGATGACGGAGCTTTGGAAGCGGCGCTCGACGCGGCGCAGGAGCGGGTATGGCAGCGACTCAGCCGCCTGGAACCCGCGACAAGCGTGGTGAGGAACCAGCATCCGGGAATCTGGCGGCGTCGGGTCTCGGTTCCCCTGCCCGCTGTTGCCGTAGCAGCAGCGGCGCTGGTCGTGGCGGCAACTCTCATGCTCACCCAAACAGTCCCGCAGACTACAGATACCATGGGTGTTGCCCAAAGTCCCCTAGTACCAGTTTCAACCATCAACGAGGTGCTGCAATACTTGGGCAATCAAGACGCAACGGATATTATGCTCATCAGACTTCCCGAAAGTAAAAGTTTTTCCAGTTCTGGTGAGCCAGCCCTCATCAAAGCGGCTGATTATTCAAGGAGTAAAAACACGCAATGACTAAATGGCGGTTTTTCCCGGTCTTGCCGGTCATTCAGGCTGGCCTTTTGTTGATTGTCGCTGGCGCTACCCCTAACCTGGCAGCGCAGGAACTTTCACTAGAGGAACTCTTGCCCACATTCAGAGAACAGGCCATTGTGATTGATATGGTAGCACGAGTAGTGGAAAATGATCGAAAAGAGATATGGAACTCCGCCAGTTCAAAGGTTACGATTCCGGGACGGTCCGTGGGCTTGCAGCTTGTCGGCACAAATATCGTGGTAATAGTGCAATTCACCCCGTATCTCAAACCCGATGGAAACAATGTCCTGGTCGCCCAGGGGCAAATCTGGATCGATGTGCCAAATCTAGGTATCACTTATCAAACTACCATGCAAACAATCCCGCTGGAGTTTGGAGAGCAGGTCTACTTCTTCCCTCTTGGAACGGTTGTATCTGGAGATGAAGCGCATATTGAGATTCAGCTTGCCCTGCGCCCTTACCTAGAGCAGGAGTCTAAAGAAACGACTCCTGACGCGACAACAGAATCAGCCACGTCGCCAGAAGCCCCAGAAGCATCCTCCTAATCCTTATGAATAACCCCTGTTACCGTTACCTTGTTTTCCTTATTTTGCTCGTCTCTCTCTTTTCCTGTGAAGACGAGTTGCCAGTGATTCTATCAATTGATCCCAAAATAGGCACAGAGGACGAAATACTGCTCATCACCGGAACCGGCTTCGGGGATGAGCGAAACGGAGCATATATCACGATTGGCGGTTCTCCACCGGTGAGTTCTGCCTACCTTGAGTGGAATGACAGCTATATCTCAGTCAGCTTTCCTAAAACAGGTTCCGGTATTCTCTATGTACATCGAAACGGCAAAAGAAGTAATCCCGCCGTGTTTGCCAACCGGAATAGCATACCGGAAGTAAAACAGGGAAGTAACGGCGTTGCCCTACTTGTCAGGCAGGTAAGGCCGGTTTCCGGGCCTATTGGTTCGCTGATTACGATACAGGGCAGTGGGTTCGGCGTAACGCGGGAAGGAAGCGGCGTGTTCTTTGCTTTGTCAGCCGGAACCCCGGAACACGACAACGGTATGCTTGGCGCGTCCGAGCGTGACTATGAACTATGGAACGACCGTGAAATCCACGTGCGGATTCCCGATGGGGTAACAAGCGGTAACCTTGAGGTACGAACCAGAGGCGGCACTTCAACGCCAGTCGCATTCACTGTTACAGGACAGCCTGGGGTAAAAACATTCGGAGAACGGCAGCGCTATACCATTACCTATACGGTCGATGTTCAGGTTATAAATGCTGTCTCGCCAAACACCCTTTACCTCTGGGTTCCTGAGCCGGTTTCCTCCGCTTCCCAGCGAAACATTGAACGCCTTGAGCGTAGTATGCTTCCATTGGCTGAACAGTATCAGGGAACAAGCGTTTTTCAGCTAAACGACCTTACAACCGACGCCTATACCGGCATCAAGCTCTCGTACAGTGTTGATGTGTATACCGTAGAAACCAGCGTCAGGAACCAGCTGGTCAGACAGGCTGTGGGTTCATCGAATATGGCCTCGCTTTACACCATGCCCTCGACGCTGATGCCTTCGGACGACGAGCGCATAAAGGCGCTGGCAAGCACCATCATCGGCAGAGAGCAAAATCCCTACGAAATCGCCCGGCGCCTCTATGAATGGCTCATAAACCAGGGCTGGATAAACCGCCTTAGCAGGCCAGTCTCTGTGCTTGATGCCTTGGAAACCCAGAGCGCTGATTCATGGGCAGCATCACTCCTGTTTTGCGCACTTGCCCGCGCTTCAGGCGTTTCTGCGGTTCCAATAGCAGGCGTCCTGGTGAACCAGTTGAATCAGGTGTTCCCCCACTACTGGGCTGAATTCTGGCTTGATGACTTTGGCTGGATTCCGCTGGACCCCGTGCTAGGAGCCGGAGATATACCGACTGACTTTGACGCGCATGATAATCCATCAACATACTATTTTGGTAATCTGGATAATCAGCGGATCATGTTTTCCCGCGGGATCGCGGTGTTTTCCCAGATGAACCCCCAGGGACGGATCACGACGAGGGATCGCGCTTATGCCCTGCAAAGCCTCTGGGAAGAAGCGGTCGGAGGGCTTGAAAGTTATACAGCTCTATGGAGCGATATTATCATCAGTGGAAAAATGCCCCATAAGGGCGAGGAGGAGTGAGTTATATGATTACAGTGATTTCTTTAGGTGGTTCGATTGTCGCGCCCGATGGGGTAGACGAGGCTTTTTTGAAGGCGTTTGTGAAGCTGCTACAGGAACTGGTCGCAGAAGACGCGGACCAGCGCTTCATCTTCGTGGTGGGCGGCGGCGGGCCAGCGCGTGCATGGCAGAAGGCGTATCGCGCCATTGCAGAACAAAGCTGCGACGAGCAGGCCGACTGGATCGGCGTCATGGCTACGCGGCTCAACGCCCAGCTCATCAAGGCAATACTAGGGGATTGGTGCAAGGAGCCAGTAGTAACAAACCCGATGGAGGCACTGTCCTTTGAAGGCCGCGTTCTCGTAGCTGCCGGCTGGAAACCGGGGTTTTCGTCAGACTATGACGCGGTGCTGCTTGCCGAGCGTTTCAAAGCCGCCCACGTGATAAACCTTTCTAACATTGAACAAGTCTACACTGCTGATCCCCGCCTTGATCCCACCGCAAAGCCTATCGACAAAATCACCTGGCCAGAGTTCCGCGCCCTGGTTGGGGACGAGTGGGTTCCCGGTAAAAACGTACCTTTTGATCCTGTGGCAAGCGCTCACGCACAAAAAATCGGCCTCACGGTGATATGCGCCGCGGGACGAAACCTTGAAAACCTGAAAAACCTGCTCCAGGGAAAGCCGTTTCTCGGAACAACCATTGGTGTTTGTTAGTTTGTTCATTCGTTTGTCTGTTTGTTTAATCCACGCGCTCGCATGAGCGCGACAAAATCCATTCACCCTATTTTATCGACCAGACATAGCTCAGGTATAGCAGCACCTTGTGGTTTTTGATTGGGTCCGCCGCGCTAATTTCCTTAAAAAACTCAGTGTTTAGCGATGAAACTGAAAGAAAAGAAAGCGCCCCGACCCCAATCCGACTATGCGAAAACCGGAACCATAGCGAGACTTCTGGAATCACAGAGTCGCCGACTAGAAAAAAAGGGTAAAACCCCGCAAGCCCCGCATAAAAACCACCGCCAAGCTGCGCATTCAGCGAAAAACGCCACAGGTCTAGCTCAGCATATACTGTAGGCCATGTCATGGTTGCCACTATGATCGATGCCACCCGGAAACCCAGACCAAAATGCAGGCTTCGACCAATATTCATCTGCCCATAAAGACCCATGTCTATGATCGGCTGAATCCTGCCGCTTGAGAGACCATCGATCTCCACAGGCCCTTCACTTGTACCGGAGAAGATCAGAAGCCCGCTCAGGCCAAAATGTCTTCTCCCCTGGAAATCGATCCCTGAAAGGGATACGCACAATCCTATAAGTGCCAATATGCATACACTACGCTTGATACACATCTACAATAACCCTCCTCTCCATAATATACTATCTCTAGTTGTTTTTTCCAACAATGTTACTTGAGCGCGACCAAACCCATTTTTCACAGCGGAGTTTAGTACCCCGCTGTTGAGCGGTAAATTTTCCAGCTATAGCCCATAATTCTGCTTGTCTAGCCCGCGAGTCAGCGGTTATAGCTTTTCAGCCAAAGGCACACTGCAAGGATTAAACACCGGCACTAGGTGCCTCATGAAAATCAGACAGAACAAGCGGACGGAGCATGATCCAAAGATTGGCTGGTGTATCAATGTATGTATCGACTAACGATTACTTCAATAGGTTGAGCAAGTTCCCTTATAGAAGTGGGACAGGCTGGTACTGATCCTTGCCAATAAACAAGAGCGCAGCAAACTTCACGTCATCCCGCCCCGCAAACAGTGCAGACTGCCGGTATCTCGCTAACTATGTCCGCACAGCTTCCAACGTCGCTGAAACCTTCGCCTCGGTAGCTTCCTCTTTCTTCAAATACTTCAGTTCCTATACCCATTCATACGCCATATCTACTCATAGCGTGAGTATAGCCAACTTGTATAGTTTTGAGAAGCAGCGCCATACAAAAAAAGCAATCAGCCAACTCGACCGTGTTGCATACGTTACCTAAAAATGGAGCATATAAGCCTATCCACGCCCTCTGTTTGAATCAACGGTGATGCTGCCTCATTAGAAGTTCTGAGTCGCAGCGTAAAGCAACAGACAACGCCAAACAAGCCCTTACGCCAAATCAGCGCTCCATAGCGCTAAAGAAGGCGCAACAGGGCTTGTCGAACATGCCTCTAAAGGTCTATTGTAAAACCTGCGCAAAGATAGTTCAGCGTAGAAAAGTCACGCGATCTTCCCTGTGCAGCAGCCACTTGGTGAAAACCAGTGCCTGAACATCTTGCAAAGACCGTAAAAGACTAACTCTCGCCGTCTTTGGTATACCTGCACACAATAACGTGTGTAATAACAAGGAGAAACTATGTATCAAGTAAAAGAAATCAAACAGAATCTGTTCTGGGTCGGGGGAAATGACCGAAGACTCGCCCTATTTGAAGGGGTCTATCATATTCCACGAGGAGTATCGTACAACGCATACCTCCTGCTGGACGAGAAGACAGTACTCCTCGACACCGTTGATAAGGCTATCAGTGGCCTTTTCTTTGAAAACATCGCCCACGTGCTGAACAATCGGCCTTTGGATTACGTAATCGTCAATCACATGGAGCCGGATCACTGCGCCCAGCTGCCAGAACTGGTGTTCCGTTATCCAGAACTCAAGATCGTGTGTAACCACAAGACCCATACTATGATCAAAAACTTCTTCACCTTTGACATTGATAGCCGCATTGTTCTAGTGGAAGAAGGCGGGACACTCTCAAGCGGCACACACACCTTTACCTTTGTGATGGCGCCCATGGTTCACTGGCCTGAAGTCATGGTTACCTACGACATAACCGACAAGATACTCTACTCGGCAGATGCCTTTGGCACTTTTGGCGCACTCCCCGGTAACATCTTTGCCGATGAACTCGACTTTGAGCGCGATTGGCTTGACGACGCACGCCGCTACTATACCAACATTGTGGGTAAATACGGCGATCAAGTGCAGATGCTCCTCGAAAAAGCCGCAAAACTCGACATAGCGATGGTTTGCCCGCTCCACGGTCCCATTTGGCGCAAAAACTTCAGCTTCTTCATGGAAAAGTATCAGCGCTGGGCAAGCAATACACCAGAGGATAACACCGTGATGATTGTCTATAACACCGTGTATGGAAACACAGAAAACGCCGTAAACATCCTCGCAGGCGCTCTCGACGACCGGGGCGTGCGCCGAATGGTGGTCTATGACGTCTCGGTAACTGACTCGTCGGTGATTGTCAGCGAAGCCTTCCGGTGCAGCCATATCGTATTTGCAGCCACAACTTACAACGCAAACATCTTCATCAAGATGGAAGAAGTCCTGCTCGATATAAAGGAACATAATCTCAAGAATCGTACCATCGCCTTCATCGAAAACGGCTCATGGGCGCCCACAGCAAGCGCTCAGATGCGGGACATCTTTGCCGCCCTTGAACATATCACGATTCTGGAGCAAACAGTAACGCTAAAATCATCGGTAAAGGACGAAAGCCTCGCGGCTCTTAACGCCCTTGCCGACAGTATCGTTGCTTCGATGCCCAAAAGTGCTGCTCCCACCCACGACGCACGGTCTCTTGCAGTAGAACCCGCAGCTTTCTTCAAGCTGAGCTATGGGCTCTTCCTCCTCTCAACAAAAGACAGCGCAAAGGACAATGCATGTATCATCAACACTGCAGCGCAACTCACCGACACGCCAAAGCGCGTCAACATCGCCGTAAACAAACAGAACTATACCTGCGAGATGATCCTCAAAACCAACGTATTCAACGTATCGGTCTTGACAACAGACACGGTGTTTAAGGTATTTCAGCACTTCGGTTTCCAGAGCGGCCGGAATCTCGACAAGCTGGCCGACAGCCCCATCGCACTCAAACGGAGCGAAAATGGCTTGGTCTACGCAAGTGAGGAAACAAACGCCTTCTTCTCCTGCACGGTGATAAACGCCATCGATTATGGTACCCACGTCCTCTTTACCGCCGATGTTACCGAAGCAGCGGTCTTAGCTGATACGCCGTCTCTCACCTATCAGTATTACTTTGACCACGTCAAGCCAAAACCGCCTTTTACGCGGAAAAAGAAGCGGATCTGGGTTTGCAAGGTCTGCGGCTATATCTACGAAGGCGATGAACTGCCGCCTGACTTTGTATGCCCGCTCTGCAAGCACGGCGCAGATGACTTCGAAATGGCGGAGTAAAAAAGCAAACCCGCGAACCACGCAAACTTTCTTTAACGTGGTTCGCGGGTATTATTTTTAAGCATACTTTTAAATCACTTCCATCAGCCTTATTCAGCAATAACAATGTCAAACCAGCAGAGCAGGTCTGCGCATAAACAGTCCGCGACAGCTTTATTGCTGGTGAAGACTTTGTATTATGCACTGCACTTATATATATAGGGATACGTAATATAAATAAAATAAACAAACATATAAAACCAGGTATTGTGCTGCCTTTATTTTATGGAATAATTAGCATACATAGAAAGACAGAGAGTTAAATCTCTCTATACGAAAACATTTACCGAGAGAATAAACATTCCCCTGTATCACAGAGCCTGTGCTATTTCGCTAAACAGGCGGACAGATGCAATGCGTATAGCTTGCCAAAGCTGCGTATAGCGCTTATACTCACGCCATGAGTATAATAATCACCGCTAAACAGAGCCATACAGCAGCAAAGCTCCCGTATGGCATCAGTAACTTTGAGAGACTCATCACTGAAAGATATGCATATGTTGACAAAACACGTTTCATTGAGCAGCTCGAACATGAGTTTAACCCATATCAGCTCTTCATACGTCCGCGCACATTCGGCAAGAGCCTCTTTTTCACTACACTCTCTTGTTACTACGATCTGAATTACGCTGACAAGTTCGAGACTCTATTCAAAGGACTGTACATCGGCAAGCATCCAACGCCAAAGCATAACAACTTCACCATGCTCAAGTTTGATTTCTCCGGTCTGGACACGAGTAGCGTGGAGCGGTTCACTGCATCATTCTATGATAGCATACAAAAAGCCCTGCTTGATTTTGTGAAAGCCTATCAGCACTTGTTTTCTGACTCAGCAGACATAGCAGAGCAGATAAAACAGACCCCTCAGAGCATTAGCGCGTTACGAACGATTTTTAGCGCAGCGTCGTTTGTTAATGCAAAGCTTTTCATCCTCATTGATGAATACGACCACTTTGTTTATGATCTTATCGCCCTTGGTACAGCAGGCAATAATATCTATCGCAACATGATAAAAGCAAACGGGATCGTGCGCGTCTTTTATGAAACGCTCAAAATAGGTACAAAGTCCGTAGTGAATCATATTTTCATCACCGGTATCAGTCCCATGATGATGAACGACCTCGCCAGCAGCTTCAATATCATCTCAAATCTCAGCCTCAATCTCCAATACAACGAAATGCTGGGCTTCTCCCACGATGAGATAAACACGTTCATTAACGCAAGCAGTATAGACCGCGCGCTCATCACCATGGATATGGAACATTATTACAACGGCTATCTCTTTAACAAACACGCCAGTACCCGTGTTTATAATCCCACGATGACGCTCTACTGTCTGAACCAGATTCACAGTACACAGTTACCACCAGAAGACATCATCAATGTCAATCTGCGTACCAACTATTCCATTCTGCACCAACTCGCTGAGAACGAACATAACCGCACGGTTTTACTGAATATCATGAAAAATGATACCATCACTGATGAGGTGGCAGCGAGCTTTTCGATTGATGAGATGTATAGTGAGCAGTATTTCGCTTCTCTGTTGTTCTACATGGGTCTTCTTACTATCGACCGCGTTGATCAGGGAATCACCATTCTAAAACCCCCTAACTACTCGATTAGAACGATCTATTGGGAATACATTGAACTGTTCACCAGAAACCTGAACAAGAACGTCATAATCGACAGCCGCAAAGAGAGCGCGGCGATCAGAGCGTTGGCATATAACGGCGATATTGATTCTTACATCAACTATATGAGCAAAAACATCTTCCAGCGTCTATCCGACCATGACCTCATTGGCTTTGACGAGAAATATATTAAGCTGATGTTCTTAGGCAGTTTATTCCGCAGCCGTCTTTATGTTCCGAGCAGCAAAAAAGAAGTGGAGCATGGTTACATTGATATATTCCTACAGCGCAGCCCACTGTTTCCGGATATTCCGTATGAGTGGGTATGGGAGTTGAAGTACCTGAAGAAAGCTGATGCCACTGAAAAGCAGATTGTGGCAGTGCAAGAGGCGATGCGTGCGCAGTTAGCGCGATACCGTGCATCGTCGCTATTTGCGGGACGCGATGACGTGAAGTTTGCCGCGATCTTGTTTATTGGCAAGGAAGCGTATAACATAATGCATAGCGCATAGTTCAACGAGCGTAGCCATAGGGCATAGTCAACTGAGCATAGGGGAGAAGCAGGGTACAAGGGGCAAGGTATAGTTCGCAAAGTGCGGGGAATATAGATAACCGTTTATCAGATGGAGCGCCATACACGCGCCACTGCCAGACACCCGCACTTTAAGCTATTCTTGTTAGCCAAGATCGCTGAATTAGCCTAGTAAAGAGGTTCAGACACGTGAGAGTAGGCTTGAGAGTCGTACACAGCTATTGGCAAGGTGAATAATTTTTTTGACGTTGCTGAAAAAATTGACTTTTTCTTCTTACATTTGCAGAGAGCATCGTTATGAGCTGGTTCTTTAATATCCTATATTGCCTTTAATGACTCTTTTTAAGATTACCAAAACTTGTTAACAGATTACCAAAATTAACAAACAGATCACCAAAAGTCATTAAAAGATTACCAAAATTGACAAACAGATCACCAAAAAGTATCTTTGGACTACCAAAAACTAGTTTTGGATCACCAAAAGTCATAAACAGATCACCAAAAATAAGTTTTGGATCACCAAAACTGTTTCGCATAATTATAAAGTTTGATTACAGGCATATAAAAATCATTAAAAATCGCTCTGTTTTCATAGTTTATAGCTCATAAAGCATAGATTATAGGGAAAAACAGTGAATTGAGTACCCTATAACACGGATTACCACAATCTAACTAAGATGCCCAGCACAGTGAATGACGCAGAGGACATTGCGACAGCTTTGAGCAATCTGAGGTATCAGGTTGACCTGCGGTGGAATCTTGACATTGACCGCTTTGATGAAGCAATCTCAGCGTATATCCGGAAGCTGGAGCAATATGCCAGTAACCAGGCTTCTTCTAGTATGCAGGGCATAGCATCCAGTTGGATAATGACGGCAATTATCTACTGCCAATTGACTTTCTCTCAATCGAAGATTGTCCCGATAACCGCGACCGGATAGTGCAAAGTGCCTACGCGCTGAACAACCTGCTTAGTCAGCTAGAGCGAACACGGAACCGCGCCAATGTAATTGTAATGGATGCGTATCGAAACAGCACGCTTCCCTCAATAACTCGAAGTGCGGGGAATTCGCGTGGTCTTTCTGTGGTATCAAGTACGCCGCCCGACATCATTATCATATACTCAACCGCTGTAGGAAGCACAGCCACAGATAGTCAGCCCGAAAGACGCAACAACCCTTTTGCCGAAGCGTTTCTCAAACACATTGCCAAGCCTGATCCCATTGCACTGGTCATGGCAGGCATCACCGCTGAGACGCTCTCTCTAACTGGCAACTCCCAGCGTCAGTATCTGTCAAGTTCCATTGCAAACCGCAGCCATTCGCTCAATTCCAATGCCCTAGTGTTCATGACTGACAACACGACCGGCACTATTCAGGTAAGCTCTATCAGTACGGATGCAATATCGATAGACAATCAAGACACACGGGTTACGGTAAAAGTCTGCAGCAGCGCAGCTATTCAGAATGTTTTTTCTAGCATTACCAAAGTGAGCATAAGCACTCCTGACGGCTGGTTATTCAGCCAAGAGATAAACGGAGATGCAGACAAAACGGTTCTCATCGCCTTTTCCCACATAAACCCGCACGGCTTCACGGTTGGAACCAGCGGAGTTGGGTTGAGCATTACGGGATACACAGGGTCTGACGCTTCTGTGATAGTCCCGGAGAGCATCAACGGCGCAAGCGTTATCAGCATTAGCGATTCGGCTTTTTGGCATTGATTCAGCCTGACAGCAATCACGCTCTCCTCAAGCGTTATCAGCATAGGCTATACGGCTTTTTGGTATTGCACTAGCCTGATAGCAATCATGCTCCCTTCAAGCGTTATCAGCATAGGCTATGCGGCTTTTGGAGGCTGCACTAGCTTGATAGCAATCATGATCCCGGAAAAGGTTATCAGCATCGGCTATGCGACTTTTGACGGTTGTGATACGTTAAACAGTTCCACTCGCGTCGATATTGAGCGAGCTTATGCATTGGCGCTTAAGGTCATTGCATAAGATACCGACGCTCAGGTATAGTGAGCAATGTTTTAGGAACAGTATTCAGTATCAGATACATAAATACAAGGAAGATGAAGCATGATCAAGAGAAAGCGCAAAGTTCGTCCCAACTTTGATGGGGTTTTCAAGCGCCTTATGCAGCTTTCAAACCGGGCAATCATCCAGTTTATCAACAAGCAGTTTGAGACAAACTATCCGCCGAGCTGCACAGTGAGTTATCCCAGTACGGAAAGCCGAAACCGCAAAGGCAGGAAGCGCCTTGCGGACATCATCATCAGGATCACCTATAATGGGGAACACGATTACCTTGTGGAGGCTCAGACTAAAGACGATCCTGGTCTAGTCATTCGCGTGTTTGAGTATGGGCTTGGTCTATCGATACAGCGGCGTTTAAGTGCGGGAAAGAAAGGGCGAGAGTCGTTACGGCTGATCTTTCCTGAACCTAAGATATTTTATCTGGAGGCAAACGCGCCGGAAGAGGAGGAGTTAGTGCTAGACTTTGGACGACAGGGGACGTTTATCTATCGGGTTGCGACAGTGAAACTACTGGAACACAGCATAGCGGAGCTTGAGGCGCAGGGGCTGACGATACTGTTACCGTTTTATGTATTGAAGCTGCGGCATGAGGTAGAGCGAGCGTCGACGAGTGAGGCGCGAGTGTGTTATGCGGCTCAGATGCGTGAGCTAGTGTTGGAGTTAGAGGCGGCGGTGGAGCGTGGGAGGAAGGCGCATGGGTTGGACGCGAGTGATAGTCGGATAGTGTTGGAGCATATTGAAGAGTTATTGGTAAGTATATATGATAGTTATAAAGAGTTTGAGGAGGTGA
>JAIRYV010000099.1 GCA_031267685.1 Treponema sp. | reverse complement strand
TCAATGGACGAAACGGTTGTAGAACATGCGCGGAACTTTGGAGTTGGCATTCTGAAACAGGACGGCGACACGATAGAGTCTTTCGATGTACCACTGAAGGCATATTAAAACCACAATATCGCTCTTATTATCCTATTCCTACAGCAAAAGCGACTGGATGCGCTATTCATCATGCTGTGCGCGGCTAAACCTGATGATACGCTTCTTCGCAGTGTCAGACACGTGGTGTCAGACGCACGCGGTGTCAGACACGTGGTGTCAGACGCGGTGTAGATATGCGGTGTTACACATGGTGTCAGACATGTGGTGTCAGACGCAGTGTCAGACATGTGGTGTCAGACACGTGGTGTCAGACGTGGTGTAGATATGCGGTGTTACACATGGTGTCAGACGTAGTGTCAGACACGTGGTGTCAGACGCGGTGTAGATATGCGGTGTTACACATGGTGTCAGACGCGGTGTAGATATGCGGTGTTACACATGGTGTCAGACGTAGTGTCAGACACGCGGTGTCAGACACGCGGTGCCAGACAACGGATGCGGTGTAGATATGCGGTGTTACACACGGTGTCAGACACGCGGTGCCAGACATGTGGTGTCAGACATGTGGTGTCAGACAGTGGAGGCGAGGTGCCAGACGCGGTGTAGATATGCGGTGTTACACACGGTGTCAGACACGCGGTGCCAGACAGTGGAGGCGAGGTGCCAGACGCGATGTCAGATATGCGGTGTTACACACGGTGTCAGACACGCGGTGCCAGACAGTGGAGGCGAAGTGCCAGACGCGATGTCAGATATGCGGTGTTACACACGGTGTCAGACACGCAGTGCCGGATGTGTGGCGCCAGACATATCCGCCAAGCCCTGTAACAAAAATGTAAGATGTTGTAAGCAAAGGCTTGAATTCATGACCCACAGGTTGGTATTATAGTTACATGGCTCAAAAATTTAATGATACAGCCCCTGTACCCTCACAAGAAACCGACGATGACGAGATCAGCCTCATCGACCTCTTCGCGGTGTTATGGCATCGAAGAATCATGATCATCGTCATTACCCTGGTTGCCGCAGCTGGCGTGGCGATGTTCTCGATTCTTTCTCTCGTATTGCCATCTGATATTTCCCCGCTCCCCAATGAGTATACCCCTAAGGCGCTCATGCTCATCAATAACACAGGCTCTTCAAGCGGAGGAGTATCCGCAATGATCAACGCGTCGGGACTTGGAGGACTTGCTAGTCTCGCAGGCGTGAGCAGTACCGGTTCTACGGTCAGCGAGCTTGCCATCTATATGCTGGGAACCAATAGCTTTCTCGACCAAGTAGTCGATACGTTTGACCTGCTTACGCGGTATAAGATTGTTGTTGAAGGAAAGGAACCCCCAAAATCTCCACGCGCTGATAGCCGCAAAATACTCAAGAAAAAGCTCGTTGGTGAAAGCGACGAGAAAAGCGGCATCCTTACTGTCAGCTTCACCGATACCGACCCTGAGTTCGCCCAAACGGTGGCGAACTACTGTATGCATGAACTTGAACAAAGTTTTACTGAAATGGGTCTTGATAAAAATCGACTTGAGAAAGAAAACCTCGAAATAAACATTGAGAACACCTTTCGGCAGATACAGAGCTTTGAGCGGCAAAGCCAAGAACTGGCCTTCTCGGTGAGAGATAATGGTACTGGGATTATTCCAGCAATAACAATGGAACTGAATCGTATTGAGATGGAGTTAGGTATCCAGAAAGAGGTGTACACTCAACTGCGGGTACAGTACGAACTGCTCAAGGTGAGCATGGCGAGCGAAAGGCCTGTTTTTCAAGTTGTTGAACTTGCTGAAGTGCCAGACCTGAAATCTGGGCCAAGCCGTGGTATAATCTGTATTATAGTTACTTTGGCGGCAGGCTTCTTCGCAGTATTCCTCGCCTTTGTAATGAACGCTATTGCTAATATCAGAAAAGACCCTGAAGCAATGGCAAAACTTCGTGGCGTTCCGTTTGAACATGCCACTGGTACGACCAAAAACTTTAACTGAGGAAATACTTATGGTGAAACGTATAAGCGTTTATTTCTTGCTAACAATGCTAATTTGGAGTGTAACACCGCTTGAGGCGCAGACAGGAGGAAGTGAAGGCGGAACCGGTGGTCAAGTTACAGAGGTCGAGGATGAACTACTTATTAATAACTTGTCACCAAGCGCCCAACTTGCCCTCTCATCGCCCGACTACAGGGTTACCGTAGGCGATGTCTATATACTGGCTTACTTCGCTGGATCAACCCCTGTGGAGTACACCATTACGGTGGACAACACTTACCGAATACGGGTCTCCAATCTAGGCGTGATCGACGGCGCCGGTAAAACTTTTAACCAGCTGAAAGCCCAAGTTGAAACCATTGTCCTGAGCAACTATCCCTTGGGTGCGGCCCAGCTTGTCCTCCGTCAACCAGCAGTGTTCAAGATATACATCAAGGGAGAAGTGCATACAACGCGGGAAATGCAGGTCTGGGCATTGACACGGCTTTCCACAGTGCTGGGAAATAATTTAACCTCATACTCATCAATGAGAAACATACAGATTCGCTCGAGTAATGGGCAGGTACGTACCTACGATCTGTTCATGGCCAACCGCGCTGGCGATCTCAGTCAGGACCCCTATGTACGTCCCGACGATATTATCACGGTAAACCGTATTGACCGTAAGGTTACGATAAACGGCGCGGTGGAGCGCCCCGGAACCTACGAACTCCTGCGGGGAGAAAATCTCAAACAGTTGGTAGAGGTATATGGTTATGGACTTACCGACTTTGCGGATACCACAAGAATCGATCTGGTACGCTATATCGATAGCCAATCAGGGTCTGGTGATAGAACTTTGTTATCCAACCAGGATTTGCTAAATAACTATCGCCTGCAAAATTTTGATGAGGTTACAATCCGCTCGGTAACAGCGGAACGTCCGGTTGTTACTCAGGAACGCTATGAGCGTCAAATCACCATTGCAGGCGCGGTGCGGCGGCCCGGTACTTATCAGTTACGCATGGATGAGAACCTGAAAGACCTAATAGAAGTATATGGCGATGGGCTAACTCTCCTTGCGGATACCACGAGAATCGAGCTGATACGCTATACTAATCGCGTTGCGCTTACCGGTGATAGAATCAGCCTGAACGAGTCGGATATAATAAATAATCTTCCTCTGGAACATCTGGACAGCATTACGATTCCCAGTATAGCCGTATTTCGTCCGAGCTTCTTTGTGGAAGGCGCGGTCAACGTCAGTGCGACAGCGCTTGCAACTTCCAACCACCTCACGATAGATTTTGTTCTGGGTGATACGTATGGCGCTTTCCTCCGCCGAAGCCAAAGCTGGTTTTCAGCAGTGTCTGATACGCAGAACGCCTATATTCTTCGGGATGGTACACGAATCCCGCTAAACATAAACCCGTTGCTCTATGACCCTAACTATGAAAATGATATTGCGATTAGAGAGAACGATACGCTCATTGTTCCTTTCAGGCAATACTTCGTTTCTGTGGCAGGCGCAGTATATTCCCCCGGACGGTATCCCTATATCCCTGATCGTGGATGGGATTATTACATAGGTCTGGCCGGCGGCTTCACGCAAAATAACGCTGGTGAGACTATTACGGTTATGGATATAAATGGGAAGAAGATGAAGAAGGCTGATCCCATCACGCCTGAGACTACGATAACTGCTCAATCGAATGATTTCTTGTATAATTTTAACCGAATAGCGCCCGTTATTACGACTACATTGTCGATTCTTTCAACAACACTCACGCTTATGATAGCGCTTGGCGTATTTAACTAAGGAGTATCAAAATTCGTATCATCATCTATGCGCTCGCGGCGTTTACCCTTACTGTCTTCGTAATACCTTTAATCATACTCTTATGTAATAAGAAGCACTGGTATGACAAAGTAAACAGCCGCAAGATACATACTGGCGACATACCCCGGCTGGGCGGCGTGGGATTCACGCTCTGTTTCCTGCTGGTCGGCTCGGTGTATCTTTTAAGAACGCGTCCTGATGCTTTCATCAAGACCATGCCGATCTTTATCTCCGCGCTTATCGTATTTGTTATGGGCGTAGTGGACGACTTCCGCGACCTGCGGGCGCGTACCAAGTTTATTGGACAGTGTGTTGCCAGTCTTATTCCAGTGTTGTTTGGGTTCCAGTTCACCCAGTTTGGTCCCATTCATCTGGGTTTTGTGGGCAAGATCATCACCTTTGTCTGGTTTGTGGGGCTGACGAATGCGCTAAACCTCATTGACGGGATTGACGCGCTGTGCGGCTTGATTTCACTGAGCATACTGCTTACTCTGGCAGCGATACTCCAGTTGCGGGGTAGCTCTGATTACACGGCGCTTTTGTTTATTCTTTCCGCTGCTGTGCTTGGGTTTTTGGTATATAACAAACCAAAGGCGAAGATTTTCATGGGGGATGGCGGTAGCCAGTTTCTGGGTTTTATGATTGCGGCGTTTCCACTATTCAAGGACGCACCAAAGCTTGACTATAATATGTTTCCAATGGTAGTAGTGCTTGTGTCAATTCCGATTCTAGATACCTTTGCGGCGATGTGGCGGCGGACGCGGGAGAGCCGTTCCTTTTTTTCGCCGGACAAGGCGCATCTGCATCATAAGTTACTGAACATGGGGTATACGCCGTTGAGTATTCTGGGTCTTCTGGTAGTGATTCAGGTAGGTTTGTGTGTGATTTCGCTTATTGTGATGCTGTGGATTGATGGTTTACGTGGTTCTCTCGTGTTGTTTGTAGCTCTGCTTGCCATGATTATCTTTTTTTCAGTCATTCACTATACATCCCACGCTATTAAGCGCGTGAAAAAGGACGGTGTAACGCCATGAGTAATAAGTGGCTTTACGGAAAACAACGCTGTCGAGGCGATTACGATTATAGACATGAATGGGAAGAAGATGAGCAGAGGTGGTTTCATAGCGCCGGAGACCACCGTAACGGCCAAATCGAACAATTTTCTGTATGGTTTTAATCGAGTTGCGCCGGTTGTTACGACCATACTGTCGATCTCGACGACGCTTGTACTGATGACCTCATTCGGGGTGTTTAACTAGAAAGCCTGTTGAAGAAGGCGTGTGGAGCGAAAGCCAGATTAAGGAGTATTTGTATTAGTATCAATAAAAAAGGTTTAATTATCAGTGTATTAGTTCGGATTCCCGCGCTTTTTATCACGGTAGCCAGTATCTATCTTTCATCTTTGCCCCATATTCCGATGCTTGGTGTGCGGATTTCGGACAAACTGATCCATCTGGTTTGTTTTGCGGGACTTGCGGGGAGTTGGACATTTTGGTTTCCATTGAATAGTTGGAAGAAACATTCTGTGCGTAACATACTGATCTGCGTTGTAGGTGTTGCCCTGTACGGCATTCTTGACGAGTGGCATCAATCCTTTACGCCGTATCGGGAGGTATCGGCGTATGACTGGCTGGCTGATGTAGGTGGCGCGATACTGGGCAGCGTAAGTGGCTGTTTCCTGATGAGGCTGCTGGCAAAGGTTCCGCGAAGGGCTGGGGGAAAAAGTATCTGATTATGACACTAGTACGTATTCACACTACGTAAACTATGCTATACTATAGTTTGAGAATGAGCAAAGCGAATAACCTAGCCAGCCATAAACCGCCAAGCTGCCTACTGGCGGCAAAGCATAAACAGACCGCAGCAACGAAGTTGCCGAGTTATGCGAAGTAGGTTTTGCTTTTACTATTTATCTTCCTCCAGCCAATATTCCATATATCCTTAATAATTTTTTGAATATTATCCCATCATAGCTAAAGAGCCGGGTAACTGTATATGGCTTGTATAAAGTTGAGAAGTATCGTATTTTTATACAAAATACCTTTGAGGAGATGTTCTTATGAAAAAGACATTGTTAAGTGTAGTGGCGGCGCTTCTGCTTGTTGCGCCAGTCTTTGCAAGCGGAAACAGAAACGCGACAGCACCTGCTGTAGGCGCGGTGTACCGCATCTTGTACGCAGCTGAGGTGGAAACCCTGAACTACCTGTGGTCGTCAAACGCAAATGATTGGCGGGTCCCCGCTAATGTCGTTGACGCGCTGGTTGAACACGACCGGTATGGCGTGATTAAGCCCGCACTGGCCACGAGTTGGGAGCATAACGCTGATTACACGGTGTGGACCTTCAAGATCAGGCAGGGCGTTAAGTGGGTCGACCATACCGGCAAAGCTGTGGCTGACGTAACAGCGCATGATTGGGTCAGCACTGTGCAATGGGTTGCCAATGCTAACAATAATTCCAACATTGAGTACATCTATAATGGCTATATTAAAAACGCCGAGGCGTATTTTGCCCAGACCGCAGACCTAAGCACGCCTCAGACACTCAAGCCCGAAGACATCGGGGTTAAGGCGCTGGATACCTATACCCTGCAATTCACCCTGGAAAACCCCTGCGTCTACTTTATCTCCACACTCTCCTTCGCCTGCTACCTGCCAACCTATGCACCCTTCCTCGCTCAGAAAGGAGCAGCCTTTGGACGAGATCACGAATCACTTCTCTACTGTGGCGCGTATTACCTCGCCAGCTTCAAGCCTCAACAGGAACGCATAATACAAAAAAACCCTTTGTACTGGGACTTGCCTAATGTGTTCATTGACCGCGTTGAGTATACGTTTAATGCACAAGCCAATACCATTGCCCCAACCTTGTTTCAGCGAGGCGAGACTGACTACGCCAACGTCAACTCAGACATTCTGAGCCAATGGCTGTCAAACCCCGCAACAAAAGACCTCGTGCGAAACAACCAGCCAGATCGTTCTTATTCTTACTGGTATATCTTCAACTTTGAGCCACGCTTTGACGCAGTGTATGAGCCAGATAACTGGCTTATCGCGGTGAACAACGAAAACTTCCGACAGTCCATCTTTTGGGGACTCGACCGGCTCAAAGCCCTCGCAGTTATTGATCCTGAAGACCCTTCCACGCTCTTGTTAAACACAGTAACACCAGCAGAATTTGCGGTGGGCGCAGGCAAGGACTTCACCCAGTATGACGCGATAAAGCCAATTAGCAACCGCGACAGCTTTGACACGGCAAAGGCCCTTGATTACAAGACAAAAGCCTTGCCAGAACTGCGCGCCGCCGGAGCCACACTCCCTATTAAGATACTCGTACCCTATAATCCAATAATAACAAACTGGGACAGGGAATGTCAGGTGGTTGAGCAACAGCTTGAAGCACTTTTAGGAACTGACTACATCGATATTATCATTGAGGCTGGCCCTTCTACAGGCTTCCTCAATGCAGTACGGCGCTCAGGCAAGTACGCGCTCTGTAAAGGGAATTGGGGCGCTGACTACGCTGACCCTGAAACATGGGCAGAGCCTTTCCGCGAGGTAAACAACACGTACAACTTTATTGCTCAACAGCCTAATCAGGCGGTTGATGGGAAGCCTGCGATCAACAAGACGCCAGAGACACAAGCCATTGTCGCCGAATACCACCGACTGGTGAAGGTCGCCAAAAACTACACGGTTGACGTGGAGCAACGGTATGCCGCTTTTGCTGAGGCTGAGGCGTACTTCATTAACCATGCGTTCATCATCCCGTTCTCTGTGGACACCCTCGGATACACTGCCAGCCGATTAAATCCCTTTGAAGCCCAGTTCTCGGTCTTTGGCCTTGCATCATACCGTTTCAAAGGTCAGCATCTGCTCGACAAGCCTATGAGTAACGCCGAGTTCAAGACCGCTTATGAGCAATGGCGAAATGAGCGCGCTGAGGCACTGGCAGCGTCGCGTTAATAGGACGCAGTCTTTGATGTCTGGCACTGCGGCTTAATTCGTGTTATGCTATCTGATATCGCCATAACAGAGGGTGTGTCCGCGCACCCTCTGTTATGGGCGAAAATTCTTTACGGAGGTTCTTATATGAAGAAAATTGTAGTAACCGTGGCACTGCTCATGCTTGCTACGTCGGTATTCGCCTCGGGCAACAGAAACGCTGCCCCAGCCGCGAGTAGTAGCGAAGCAGTATATCGAAGCCTGTATTCAGGCGAGGTCTCTACCTACAACTATCTGGTTACGGCAAACACCAACGACTGGGCTGCCTACGCCAACCTCGTCGATACTTTGATCGAGTATGACAAGTACGGCGTGATTAAGCCCGCACTGGCAACAACCTGGGAACATAGCAATGACCTAACAGTGTGGACTTTCAAAATTAGGCAGGGCGTTAAGTGGGTCGACCATACCGGCAAGGTGATTGCGGACGTAACCGCTAATGACTGGGTAAGCACAGCTCACTATATTGTGGAAGCGTCAAATGGAGCGCACTTTGGTCTATACGGCGGGTATGTCAAGAATGCCCAGGAATACTACGAGCAGAGCGGGACACGCATGGTCGCGGCTAACGCGGTTAAAGCCGGCGAGTACAGAACAGTGGAGGACTACTATGCAGCAAATAACATTAACCCCGCTTCCCTTAGTCTCACCCTTAACGACATTGGAGTAAAGGCGCTGGATACTTATACTCTGCAATACACGCTGGAACGCCCGGTCAGTTACTATCTCAGCATCGTATCAAACGGCCCGTATATGCCAGTGTATAAGCCTTTTCTTGATCAGCAGGGCATCAACTTTGGTATTGGTAATGAAAACCTGCTCTACAACGGCGCTTATCTTCTTTCAAGCCATAAACCCCAACAAGAGCGGGTCTATGTTAAGAACCCGACCTATTGGGACAAAGATAATGTGTTTATCAACAGGCTTGAGCATACCTACAATGCTGAAGCAGCGCGTCTGTCGCCCGTGATGTTTCAGCGGGGCGAGGTTGATAGTGCCACGATTAATTCAGAGATGGTAACTCAATGGTTGAGCAATCCCGCTACCAAAGACCTCGTGCGGAATAGCCCGCCGGATCGCTCCTATTCCTACTTTTATCTGTTTAACTTTGAGCCGCGCTTTGATGCAGTGTATGAGCCGGATAATTGGCTTATCGCTGTCAATAACGAGAACTTCCGTCAGTCCCTGTTTTATGCGCTTGATCGACTGCGGGCGCTTTCAGTGTTGGCGCCTGACGCGCCTGAGTCTCTCGTGAACAACAGCATAACGCCGGCAGCATTCAGTGTTGGCGCTGGCAAGGATTACACACAGTATCCAGCGCTGAAGCCGATCTCGGATAGAGACAGCTTTATACCAGCAAAGGCGCTTGAGTATAAGGCACAGGCCATACCAGAACTGCGGACTGCCGGCGCAACGTTTCCGATTAAGATACTCATGCCCTATAACCCAACAGTGGCGAACTGGGATAAAGAGTGTCAGCTTGTGGAACAGCAAATGGAAGCCCTGCTCGGCGCAGATTATATTGACATCATCCTTGAGGCTGGGCCATCCACCGGTTTTTTGCAGTCAATCCGCCGTTCTGGAAAGTATGCCTTTATGAAGTGCAATTGTGGAGCAGGCTATGTTGATCCTGAAACATGGATTACGCCTTTTGGAGCGCGTGATAACACTTATAACTTCATGTATCAGGATGAGTCCAAAACTGTTGATGGCAAGCCCGCCATAAACAAAAGCCCTGCGACTCAGGCACTGGCGACTGAATACCTGCGCTTGCAAGAATTAGGGCGAGCTATTGCGGATATTGTACCTCGCTACACTGCCCTTGCCGATGCTGAGGCGTTCGCCATCAATCACGCACTGGCAATTCCCTTTTCAGTAGATACTTACGGCTATGTTGCCAATAGAATCGACCCCTTTGAGCAACAGTACGCACCTTTTGGTATCCCACCATTCCGCTTCAAGGGCCTACACCTTCTCGCTAAGCCCATGAGCAATGACGACTATCACGCTGCATACACGCGCTGGCTCAGAGAGCGCGAAGCTGCGATTGCAGCGTCGAACTAAAACATAAGTCCCTTGTTCTTACGTTCAAGAATAAAGGGACTTTTTCATTTAGTCCTGACAACTCATATCATAAATCCGCCAGCTCACAAGATAAGACCGCTCGCTTATAAGTTAGTCATGCTAACCTGTATTGTAAGACCGTTATATTATAAGATAAGACCGATAATTTACAAGTTAGTCATGCTAACTCATATTGTAACACCGATAACTCACAAGATAAGACCGTTAACTCATAAGATAACACCGATAACTCACAAGATAAGACCGTTAACTCATAAGATAAGACCATTAACTCATATTGTAAGACCGATAGCTCATGAGCGAGCAGTTATAGAACAAACTAATGTCAGCAAATCAATACATAAAGACTGGAACTTTTGCATTTAAACAATCATTCGGCTTGCTCTATAAGTTGTATGCGCACAACGCTTGCGCCTTTGTCGCCAGGAGCTAGAACTGCCATGTCAACAGGCACTCCTTGCCCGCACTACACGGTTACAAGAAAGTATACTAAACTATCTTTAGCTCAATGTCAATACGAGATTTTCAAGCCTATCTTTTGTCGTTGCACTGTCTTCCCATACCAGAGGTTTTACAATGGTTTTGATAAATTCTTTAAAAATCCTCTTGACAATACTAATGACTTTCCGATACATTGTATATATCATATTGATATTATATCTATACTATATAGATTTCAAGGAGAAGAGTATGGCAAGTGAAAACAGTACATCCGTAAACTTTATGGACAGCGGCGTGAATGAAAAGGCGGCTTCACGCCTTAGTGGAATGGCAGTTCTGGTGATAAACACCGTACTGATGCTGGCAGCAACAGTAGCGCTAGTGTGGGGCTTTATAGACTTGGGCGACAATATACCAATGACCCTACTTGTGCCGACACTCGTCTACATCTGCTTCATCGGGCCAATTTTGTATAAGGGTCTAAGGATACTAAAGCCAAACGAAGCCCAAGTACTCGTGCTATTCGGGAATTACTATGGTACGCTTAGTGGTTCGGGCTTCTTTTTCGTTAATCCACTGGTAAAATTGGGGGGAGCTATATCCTTAAAGATGCAAACGCTTGATAACAAAGAGCAAAAGATAAACGATTTACAGGGAAATCCCATAATCATTGGCATTGTTGTAATATGGCGAGTAGTAAATACCGCGAAAGCAGCGTTTAATGTTGATAACTATGAAGAATTTCTATCAATACAGAGCGATGCAGCCCTGCGAAGTACGGTCAATCGCTATCCTTATGATGTTTCAGGTGAGGCTGATGGTGAAAAATCCCTGCGCGGAAGCAGTCAGGAGATTGCGGCACAACTGCGTAACGAGCTTCAAGCGAAGGTTGATGTGGCAGGTTTGCTTATTGAAGAAGCGCGAATCACCCAGCTTGCCTACGCGCCAGAGATTGCGGCGGCAATGCTCCAGCGTCAGCAGGCATCAGCAGTGATTGATGCGCGACAGATCATCGTAGATGGGGCAGTTGGTATGGTAGAGATGGCTCTTGCCAGGCTCAGCGACAAAAGAATCGTACAGCTTGACGAGGAACGAAAAGCAGCTATGGTGAGTAACCTTTTGGTAGTGCTTTGTTCCAACAAGGAGACTCAGCCAGTGGTCAATAGCGGCAGTATCTATTAGCGAGGCGTGATGAATGAGCAAAGCGACGCTGCTAGTGAAGGCAGTGCAAGCGGCGATAAGAAGAAGCAGATTCCCCTGCGCTTGTCCTATTCGCTTTGGGTAGAACTAGCAGCATGGGCTGACGCTGAATTCCGTTCTGTTAATGGTCAAATTGAATACCTGTTGACCGAATGTGTGAAGACGCGGAGAAAAAGCACAATGGAGAACAAAGAATGACTGATGTTGATTGGGATATGGTGATCTCAGCGCTTGAAACGTGGCGCCATGGGTTGAAAGCCCTTGATGAGACGGTAACGACAGTGCCTTCAGTAACAACAGTGGCGGAACGCTATAAGCAAGACCCGTGGGCAGTGCTTGCTTCGACCGTACTGAGCCTGCGTACCAAAGATGCGGTTACGTTGGTTGCTTCTCGGTCTCTGCTGGACAAGGCTCCCACGCCGGCAGCTCTTCTACCAATTCCGGAAGATGAGGTTGCCCGCCTCATTTATCCAGCTGGGTTTTACAAAACAAAGGCGAAGAGCCTTAAGCACATTGCTGCTATTCTGGTGAATCAGTACAAAGGCATTGTTCCGGCGGATATGGACGCTTTGCTTGAATTACCCGGTGTGGGCAGGAAGACTGCGAACCTTGTGCTTATTGAAGCCTTTGACATGGACGGCATCTGTGTTGATACGCATGTACATCGCATCAGCAACAGGCGCGGCTGGGTATCCACGACAAGCCCTGATCAAACTGAGTTTGCGCTGAGGGAGATATTGCCTAAGAAGCACTGGAAATTGATTAACGCTTTGCTTGTGCGTTATGGTCAGGGCATTTGTCAGCCGGTCAGCCCGTTTTGTTCTCGCTGTATAATTCACGAGGGTTGTGAGCAGCGCAACGTAGTCCGCCGCCGTTAAAAGCGCTTCGGCCTGCTTATCATTTTTTGAAGGGTTATAAAGCTATGAGAAAGCATGTGAATAAAAGTATAGCGCCTATAATTGTTACAATATTTCTTATTACTTATTGTATTATATATGGAGTAGTTATAATAACCGTAGCTATTCCAAGTATCATTAAAATAGGCGGTTTTGCTGTAATAATCATAATAAGTATAGTAATGATTATGATGCTTGTTGAACGGATTAAGGAAATTAAAGGGGGAGAAGAAGATGATCTTAGTAAATACTGATTACATTTCCGGCAAAGAGCTGGAAACGATTGGACTTGTAAAAGGAAGCACAATTCAATCAAAGAATTTGGGTAAAGACATAACCCAGGCGTTAAAATCATTATTAGGTGGGGAATTGAAAGCCTATAATGAAATGATGAATGAGGCGCGAGCATTGGCCACGAAAAGAATGGCTGAAGAAGCTGAATCAATGGGGGCAGATGGGGTTGTAAATATAAGGTATGCCTCATCATCAGTAATGCAGAATGCTGCAGAAGTAATAGCGTATGGCACGGCGGTAAAGTTTAGATAAGAAACATCTGTCATTGTTTTCTCTTATCTTATAAGTATATATACAATTGATCCGCTTCTACTGGCAATAAAGCCATTTTAGGAAACGTACATGGTCAACAAGTCATGGTAAATCAAGTAATCATCGTCTGTGAATACGTTGAACACCACCCGCTGAATTGGCGATTCATGACGAAGGAATTCGGTAACGGTCTTGACGGCTATTTTTGCCGCTTCCTGCTTTGGGAACCCGAAAGCTCCGGTAGAAATGCAGCAAAACGCGATACTTTTGAGGCCATGTTTGGCGGCTAAGGCAAGGCATGAGTGATAACAACGCGCAAGTTCAGCGCAGTGTTTTTGTGTTAATGCTCCACGGACAATTGGCCCTACCGTATGAAGCACATAATGGCTCGGCAAGTTGTAAGCTGCCGTAATTTTGGCCGTGCCTGTTACTTCGTCATGTCCCTGAGCTTGCATAAGCTCGGAACAGGCTTGCCGGAGCTGTACTCCCGCAAAGGTATGAATGACGTTATCAATACAGTCGTGGTCTGGGACAAAACAGCCAAGCAGCTTTGCATTGGCGGCATTTACTATTGCGTCAAGCGCCAGCCTGGTAATATCCCCTTGCCAAAGTGCTATGGGACTTTTCGGATGGCAGGGCGGTATATCCGCGACATTGACTATCCCCTTTTGCCGTGCTTCTTCCTGCAAGAATTCATCTTGTATTCTGATAAATTCTTCAGAAACAGGGTGTGGCGGGCGTATATTTACGAGACTCCGAAGCAAAGCCCGTGTCTGATCACAATTCGCTCGTTTTGGTATGTGGGTATATTCGGCCTGTAAATAATCAATGAGGAAATGAAGCTGTTCTTCATGGGTCATAGTAACTCCTTTTTTCGCGATAAGGCAAAAACTATTTGCCCCATTCATGTTCTATAGCCCTTCATACGTATCTTGCCTGTATACAATATAGCGCCGTAGCTTCAATAAGTCAAGTAGCAGTCATCTTTTTATTATATTATTTCTTTTCCATTAAGAATAGATATTCAAAATTTTCTTCTTCTATTTCTTTAATCCAATCTTTTGTCCATTTCATTATTGACATAACATTTTTTCTATAATTTATTTTTTCAATTTCAATTATTTTTCCATAACTGTTAAGCGTTTCACTTAATTCATTTACTGTTGCTCTTCCCCTAGAGTTGTAGGATAAAATAATATAGTTTGTGGATGTTACTTTTATAAGTTCTTCTATTGCTTCAATTACTATATATTTCCCGGATTTTCCCTTTCTGAATTCCTCAAAAACAGAGCCAGCTATGGTGTCAGAACTGTCTGTCCTTCTTTTTGCCTTGCCAAAGACTTCGGGCTTATCATTTAAGCATATTGTTGTCCAAATATGGTAATAAGACGCATAGCGGACACGGGAAGGCGGCATTTTCTCGTTATTCGAGCCATAAGGCGGATCAAAATAGGCAATACTAATATTGTTAGGCAGTTTTTTTATTGCATTAAAAACATCTTGGTTCATAACAACATTTTGTTCCTTGTTTATCCATAAATTTGGCACTTGCAACTTCATATCATTATATGAACGCGGCGCCCATTCACTTAAATATGAAACATAATGTCCAAGTGTACTATCTACCTGATCCAGCGCCAGTATTAAGCTAGTAATAGCAACGGCTTTTGTAATTTCATCAAGGTTTAGTTTATCTATTTCATCACGGATTGCGTCAAGTCTGCGCGTATTCTTTTTTTGCCATGGTTTTTTCAAACCATCGCCATTATTTGAAATTTTATGATTTCCATCACCGCCATAATGTTCTGTAAACCAGCCATCAATAGGTTTTAGTGAATTGAGATGGTTGATTAAGGGCTGATAACTTTTAGGTTCTTGCGTATTCAACAGAAATGCTGTATTAAAAACTTTTGTGTACGGCGCAATATCATTGGCATAAACTTTATAGCCAGTTTTTGCGTATGCTTGGCTAACTCGTGTAGAACCGGAAAATCCGTCAAAGATGCTATTATTTTTTGAATTATCGGAAACCTGTTTTGAAAGGCTAAGTATATAAGGCAATAATTTAAGTTTAGAGCCGGTATATTTTATTGCCTGTGTTTTTGGAATATCAATAACCATATCATCAACAATAAAGCGCTCATGACTATCACCCGTTCATGCTCGTTTTCTGTTCTTTGATATCTGCTATGTATTTTTAAATATCACAGAATATTATTCACCATATTCTCTTGCATCTTCATTACCAGTGGTTGGTAAACCCCATTTACCTTTATATTTTAATTCTAATATATCTAATGCATTCTCAAATGTCATTTTTCTATATTCCGGTTTAACAATATCTCTCAAAACATATCTCAATTCTGGTTCTATAAAATGCCGATTACTATATTTAAGGTAGCCTTCTAAAAAACTCATGACTTCCGCGTCATGAATAAAATAATCAAACAAAGGATCTTCATAAAACGAAATAACAAGCTGAAATGCTTTGTTAGAATTAGCCTTTCCAGTTTCTCTCCATGACGCAACTGTCTGGGGTCTAACATTAGCGCGGTCTGCTATAGATTCATCGTTTTCAGCTGGCAAATACTTATCTATGATTGCTAGAATAACACTGATTTTCTCAATAAATTTCATATTATCTCCTTACACAAGTGCCGGAATCCCACACCACCGCTTGACCGGTTTTAGCACTGTTACACGAACAAAAATTTATGGATGTAACACGACATCCATACGCATGTACAAAACATGACACATCTATACTATACATTTTTGTAAAAACCTGTCAAGCAGTTTTATAGAAAATTTAAAATTATGATATGATAGAAAGGTACCGTTCAAACACTATCAAGTGGGTTTGGCACCTTGAGTGCCTTCTTCATCTCTACATGAGCATGAGGTTGCGAGCTTCTTTGGCGGCGTTTGTATCGAACCTGGACGATCATGGAAACCAGCCTTGGACTTAGAGGCAACGTTGAGGCGCTGATGTTCAGTTTCTTCATGAAAAAGAGTAACCTATTTGACATTGACAATGAGATTTATGGTATAATGAAAAGGTATACGTGCGTTCCTTATGAGCGCATAGAAAGAAACAGTAAACAAGTAAGCAAACAAATAGAGGAGAGCTTATGAACAACGCGGACATTGGACTTATCGGGCTTGCGGTCATGGGGGAGAATCTGGTTCTCAACATGGAAAGCAAGGGTTTTACAGTGGCGGTGTACAATCGTACAGTCGCTAAGGTTGATACCTTCACCGAGGGGCGCGGCGCGGGTAAGCATATCGTGGGTTGTCACGACCTGACGGCGCTTGCAGCCGCGCTTAAACGCCCCCGCAAGGTGATGATCATGGTGAAAGCTGGGCAGGCGGTGGATGATACGATTGAGCAGCTACTGTCAGTGCTTGAAGCTGGCGACATCATCATCGATGGCGGTAACTCTAACTATCAGGACACGATACGGCGCACGGCTTATGCTGAGTCAAAGGGCCTACTCTACATCGGCACCGGCGTATCGGGCGGCGAGGAAGGGGCGCTCACCGGACCATCGATCATGCCGGGCGGGTCGCCAGCAGCGTGGCCAACCGTGAAGCCGATCCTTCAGGCTATCGCGGCTAAGGTTGAGGGCGACGTAGCGTGTTGTGATTGGGTTGGCGAGAATGGCGCCGGCCATTTCGTCAAAATGGTACACAACGGCATTGAATATGGCGACATGGAACTCATCTGCGAGAGCTACGACCTCTTGCAGAATGTGCTGGGGCTTAGCAGCGCCGAGATGGGCGATGTTTTCGATGGCTGGAACAAGGGTAATCTTAACAGCTACCTCGTTGAGATCACGCGAGACATACTGCGCTATAAGGACACCGATGGTTCGGCGCTGGTGGAACACATCCTCGACACTGCCGGTCAGAAAGGTACGGGTAAGTGGACCGGCATTGCGGCGCTTGACGCGGGTGTGCCGCTGACGTTGATCGCCGAGGCGGTGTTCAGTCGCTGTTTGTCGGCTGCTAAAGGAGAGCGAGTTAAGGCCGCGAAGGTCTTTTCCAAACCCACGATTACTAAGCCCACCGACGCTCAAGGCTTTGTCAATGATCTTGAGAAGGCGCTCTACGCGGCAAAGGTCGTGTCTTATGCCCAGGGATACTTACTCATGCGCGAGGCGGCAAAAGAACACCAGTGGAACCTCAACTATGGCGGCATCGCGCTGATGTGGCGCGGCGGTTGCATCATCCGCTCGGTGTTTCTGGGTAAGATAAAGGAAGCCTTTGACAAAAACAGTGAGCTTGAAAACTTGCTACTCGACCCATTCTTCACGGGCATCATTGAGGATGCGCAGGCGTCGTGGCGGCGTGTCGTGGCAGCAGCAGTGGCTAACGGCATTCCAGTTCCGGCGTTTTCCAGCGCACTAAGCTACTTTGACGGCTATCGCAGCGCGCGTTTGCCGGCAAACCTGCTTCAGGCACAGCGCGACTACTTTGGCGCGCATACCTACGAGCGCACGGATAAGCCACGCGGTGAATTCTTTCACACCAACTGGACAGGCCACGGTGGTAGTACCAGCGCGTCAACGTATACGGTATAACTAAGAAACCACCAAACTACGAGTTTTTGTAGAGTGGTTAAGTATGAGGAGGTTTTTATGTCATCATTAACAATCCTGTCTGCGTCGAACACGGCGCATGACTTACTGGCTCTGGGGGCGCTGGTTACGCGGCTTGATCCCGGAATCGTTCCTTTTGCCGAAGCGAGCGAGTACGCTATGCACGTTTCTGGCGGCGAGTACAATGTGGCGACCAATCTGTCGACCTGCTTTGGTCTGCGAACTGCTGTTGCTAGCGCCATAGTGGACAATCCGATTGGCAAGCACATTGAGATCGCGGTTCGTAAGGCCGGTGTGACGCCGTATTATCAACGCTTTGCCTTTGACGGGGTGCGTGGTCCCAACATGGCTATCGTGTGGAGCGACCGTGGCCAGGGTGTGCGAGCGCCAGTGGTGTTCTATAACCGCTCCAACGAGGCTGCTGGCAGACTCAAGCCGGGTAGCTTCGACTGGAAGGCGATTTTCGCCAAGGGTATACGCTGGTTCCATTCAGGAGGCATCTTTTCAGCGCTGTCCCCGACAACATCGGAACTGGTGATCGAGGCGATGGAGGCGGCGAGGGCTGCTGGCGCAGTGGTCTCGTTTGACCTGAACTATCGCGCCAAGCTCTGGGCAGTCGCGGCGGCTGAACAGGGACTGAGTGCGGAACAGGCAAGCGAAGGCGCGGCGCAAACACTCCGCAATATCGTCAAGCATGTGGATGTGCTGGTTGGTAACGAGGAAGACCTGCAGAAAGGACTGGGTCTGAAGGGACCAGAAGTCGAATCAAAGGGCAAGCTCGATTCATCGACCTTCTTTGCCATGATGGAAAGCGTTATCAAGGACTTCCCCAACATCAAAGCTGTGGCAACAACCCTGCGTGAAGTTCATTCCACCAACCGTCATTCATGGAGCGCGGTGCTTTGGCTTGATGGCAAGAGCTACACTGCCCCGACTTGCGAGCTTGACGTGTACGACCGCATTGGCGGCGGCGACGGCTTTGCCGCTGGCTTGTTCTACGGCCTTCTCGCCGGTAAATCGCCAGAAGAGGCACTGCGACTTGGCTGGGCGCATGGCGCTCTGATCACCACCACTCCGGGCGATGTCTCAATGGTGTCGCTGGATCAGGTGGAGGCGTTTGCCAAAGGCGGTTCTGCAAGGGTACAGCGCTAAGATAAGCCATAAGGCATGAAGCGCACAGGGTAATAGCTTCTGAAGCTGCTCTGTGCCTTTGCGCCTTTGTACTTCTGTTTATGAGAAAATGCCAACAGTCTAAGTTTCATCTCTAAAGGGCTTTCCTTTAATCATCCTTTATGTTACACTATAAAAATATCCATTGTAATTAAGGAGATATTGTGGCGAAAGAAGAAGCGATTGAAGTAGAGGGTATAGTGCGTGAGGCGCTTCCCAATACCATGTTCCGAGTGGAACTCGATAACCAGAATGGGCATCTCATACTTGCCCACCTTTCCGGTAAAATGCGTAAGCATTACATCCGTATCGTACCCGGAGACCATGTGCGTATCGCGCTCTCCCCGTATGATTTGAGCCGGGGGCGTATCATCTACCGTGAGCGTTAGTACCGCTGTCTAAGACGAGGTTTTGTTTCTTTTCCTTCTATATAATTAGCAAGTCCCTCCCCTTTTTAGAATCACCCACGTCGCCCCACTACCGCCAGACGCAGCATTACCATGCCCGCTTTCTCCGGCAAAGGGACAGCATTCTATGAAACGCCTGGTGAGCTGTTTTAACACCGCATTTCCATCGGAATGGTTGCCTTTGCCGTGAATAATGCACAGCTTCTCAAAACCATGCTGTCTGCTGTCTTCAAAGAAGTTGTCAAGCGCGTTCCATGCCTCTGCCTGGGTAAGTCCATGCAGGTCGATCACCGCATCTGGCTTTTTCTGGAGCAAACGACGACGGCGTTTGCCGGCATCTGCCCCTGTTTCATACGTGGATGCTTCGGCATCCGTATCCTTATTGTATACCCCGTGAATACGTAACCACGCGGTGAGTGGGTCTGCCCTCTCTAGACGCGCTTCACCTAGCTTAGGCGCGGGCTGTTTGGCGCTGGTGTATGGAGCTGCCTTCTCTAGGCGCGCTTCATCCGGCTTAGACGCGGACTGTTCGGCGCTGGTGTATGGAGCTGCCTTCTTTACGCACGCTTCATCCGGCTTAGGCGAGGGCTGTTTGGCGCTGGTGTATGGAGCTGCCTTCTTTACACGCACTTCATCCGGCTTAGATGCAGGCTGTTTAGCGCTGCTTCGGGACGCGGCGACTTTGGCTCTTTCAGCCCGCTTCTTGAGCTGCTTCTTGCTCCCTTGCGGTATAGCAGTCATCCGCTCCCATTCGTCCAGAATATCCCCAAAGCCTGGGACTACCTTCTTTAGGCGGGCTTCATCTGGCTTAGGCGGAGGATGTCCAGCACTGCTTCGGGACGCGTCGGCTTGGTCTCCCTCAGCTTGCTTCTTCAGTTGCTTCTTGCTCCCTTGCGGTATAGCAGTCATCCGCTCCCATTCGTCCAGAATATCCTCAAAATCCATCGTTACTCCTCTTTTATAAACTGCACTTTTGCTCAGTATTTCAGCATCATCCTTTAGGTATAACGAAGAGAACATAAGGAAGTTACGCAGACTCATAAAGTCGCCGCGTATGATCACTGTGCAGCGCATTTTACTGTTCCTCACCTGTTCTAGCGCCGATAAAACAATTATGAAGATACGGCTTTTTGTGGTTATGTTATTATGTTTCACGGCAAGACTCATGGCTCAGCAAACTGACTTAGATGCAGCGGCAGGTGAACCACTGTCTTCTTCAATGATACTCATCCGGCCACTGATAACGGGTGAAGCGCCGACCCCACCCGCCACTATCGGAATCGCAGAGCAGGAACAGCCCACCACCACGCCATATCAGGCCCCTCCATCGGTCAGCCCGCCAGTATCTACGCCGCCAACTCCATCAATCACGCCGATTACCGCCACGCCACAAAGCAACGTTGCTCTACGCACGGTTCGGACATTTGTGGGACAGCTTGTCGAGATTACATTCGAGGGAAACGGCTGGGTGTATCTGGGAGAAGCCGAGTCCCGTAAAGGCATTTCTTATGATTCAAGGCGTGTTGAAACAGATGGTCAGCGGATGGTGTTCCGGGCTGAAAGCATCGGAACATATACCCTGCAATTCTATAAACAGGATTTCATACAAGACCGGATCATCAATGAGCAAGTGCGCATAATCGTAAACGAAGCCTCCGAGCGTTCAGCAGCTTCGTGGACAAGTTCCCAAGACTTAAACTTGTCCTCAATCAACGCTGTGGAGAAAGCTGAAACTACGCCGCCATCAGCAGAAACTCCGCCCGCATCCACCGAAGTTTCCCCCATCCTGCCAACACTTGCCGCAAGCGCTCTGCCTGATTCAGGCGATTACCTGCAAAAAGCGCGAGAAGCATATACAGCAGGTAAGTTCAATGACGCACTTACTGCCCTAGATACGTTCCGACAACGCTACCCCTTAGGCAACGATGAGGCATGGTTACTCTACGGCCAGACCCTTGAAGCGCCCAGTAATGTGCGTGATATTCGTTCCTCGCTGGATTACTACCGTCGCCTGC
Source organism: Treponema sp. (assembly GCA_031267685.1). Taxonomy (GTDB): domain Bacteria; phylum Spirochaetota; class Spirochaetia; order Treponematales; family Breznakiellaceae; genus JAIRMT01. Next base: position 22,846 of record JAIRYV010000099.1, on the reverse strand, counting down.
TCCGTGAATACCCTCAAAGCCCACTCTGCGCTGATGCCCGTAAACGAATCGCCTACATTGAGCGTTATTTCTTTATGATTCCTTGAGGCTCATACTGCTATAGCTGACACGGATTCCCGATCCAGGTTTCAGAAACGAGATTGTGTGGGCATGGAGACAAAGCGTTCCATCAGTGGTCGCGCCGCCATAGAGCGCGTCATTGAGGATAGGATACCCAAGCCATGCAAGATGACAGCGTATCTGATGGCGAAAACCACGCCGAAGCCTCAGTTTGAACTGGATACAATCCCCAAGCGTATATGTTTCAACAATTTCTGTCTGATAGGGCTTCCCTTGATCCAACGCCAGTTCCTTAGCACGTTTCCCTAAAACCACCGGACGCACTGCTTTTCGCCCTGGACCAAAAGGCCGAAACCCGCTTTCAATAATGCAAGGCGCGCCATACAGTGAAGGCGTCTGAGGAAACCCCAGAGGCTGAGGCCGCAGCACGCTTAATGCAGTATAGTCCTTGACGAAAAGTCCAGCTTCCTGCTGGGCAGAAAGCGCATCCAGCGCCTCCTGAGTTCGCGCTATTAGAATCAGCCCGTGTGCCTCATAGTCAAGCCGGTGAAGAACGCCGCCTTCCCATGGATGCTTCCCCCGTATACGCCTCAGTTCCGCGAATTGAGCAGCACACCAGTCAAGCAGACTGGTATCCGACGCGCTATTCGTCGGACACACGCCAGCCTCTGTTTTGCCCTGCCTCACGCTATGAAGCGGTACAGAGTGAAGTCGAGGAGGCTTGAATACAACGAGGTATGAAGCCTCAGCCTCAAGTATATACGGCTCAGTAGTCTGCTTAATCATGGGCATTGCTCTTTCTGGCTCCTCCGAACTTGCACGCAAGTTCCAGAATTCATCCTCCGTATTCGGTAAACCATAGGCAATAAAAACAGTCCAGAAATACTCATGCCATTCATCGCCTGCTATTTCTGGACTGCTTTGTGTAATCATCCGGTCTAATACGCTGTCCTATCGTCAATTCTGCGGGATCATTCGTCGCGTCTATTCCTTCATCTTACCTTTTCCTGGCATGGTCATTGTCTGGCGCGCTTACGACAGCACAGCCACCACTACTTCTCCCCAATCGCCCATCAGTCCCCGACTTCTTGACTGGAACGCCCCGCAATACGCGATACGCTTCCCCTCATCCTCACTCTTATGCTCGACCACATAAGGATTGCGCGTTACCAATTGGCTGTGTGCCATCTCCTCGCCATCACGCGGCACTGGATCATCGGAACCAAGCACTTTGTATACTAGTACCCAGCCATTGCACTCTTCCGGCATAGCCTTTGCTTTAGTTTCAGCCACATGCCAGCGAATTGTATGGGTACGTGTTTTGCTTGGCTCAACCTCAAGCGCCACACGCCATTCCGGCTTACCATGAATCGTTCTGGTCTTGTCGCGGGGACGCAGATTCATGCGCTCAAGCTGCGCATCTGTTACCAAGTCCGGCACGTCGTAGAAAAAACGCTGACAGAAGTTGCGGAATAGAGGCTCGGTCCGGTTACGAGCTTCTATACGCTCTTCTACATCAATCTTGCTGCGTGATGGATTTTCTGCCGCAACATGGCGGGGATGAAAATCGTCATAGAGCGCTTTCACGGTGGTCTTGTTTTCATCAGGAATATGCGTCCAAGTCCCGCCTGTTTTTGTGTTCTCTTCCACGGCTTCCGCAACAAGATTAAGCTGTGAGTCATAGCCTGAATAGCTATGCTCCACATAATCTTTGCTCGACATTTCTTGCTCCTTTATGAGTTTTCTTTTGTTATGAGTATCGGTAAAAGCATTGATACTCTTTAATAAAAGTAACTAAATAGTGATAAAAGTATTGACCTTTTTTAAGAAAAGTACCAAAGTATCGATAAAGGTGTCAACACTCTTAAAAAAAAGTGTCCCAGAAATTCTGTAACCCCTTCTAGTGGTCATATAGTCCCTTCTAGGACTCCTAGAGATCATTCCAGAACTTGTAGAGATCATTCTAGGACTCCTAGAGATCATTCTACAAGTCCTAGAGATCATTCCAGAACTTGTAGAGATCATTCTAGGACTCCTAGAGATCATTCTACAAGTCCTAGAGATCATTCCAGAACTTCTAGAGATCATTCTAGGACTCCTAGAGATCATTCTACAAGTCCTAGAGATCATTCCAGAACTTCTAGAGATCATTCTAGCCTATGGCGGCAGGGTAGTAGTCATGAATTGTGGCTTTGAAAGTCAGATACAAAACAGTAAAAAAGCCCGCCGAGTGGTGGGCTTTTTTTGTTGCAGAGTCTGCGTGAAAAGCGGTTTTAGCCTAGGAGAACTGGGCGATTGGAACAAAGGTGTCGGACTTAAGAGCCGCCCCGCCGACAAGAGCACCGTCAATGTTTTCCTTTGCCATAAGCTGAGCCACATTGTCAGGCTTCACCGAGCCGCCATACTGGATGATGAGCTTTTGTGCCGATTCTTCGCCATACACACGGGCAATCACCTTGCGAATGTAGGCGTGAATCGCCTCGGCATCCTCAGGAGACGCGGTTTTACCCGTGCCAATAGCCCAAACTGGCTCGTAGGCAATGGTAACTTTGGCAAGGTCTATGGCACTGACGCCGGATAGTCCCCAGAGCGTCTGGGACTCACACACCACCTCAGCCTGACCAGCCTCACGTTCCTCAAGAGTTTCACCAACACAGAGGATCACTTCAAAACCATGCTTGAGGGCAAGCTTCACCTTTTTGTTGATGAGCGCGTCATCTTCCTTGTAGGTGTGACGTCGCTCACTATGCCCCAGTATCACGACCTGTACGCCCAAGTCTTTGAGCTGTAACACCGAAACTTCACCAGTATGTGCGCCCTGTTCCTCTGCGGCTACGTCCTGTGCGCCCAAAAGTACGTTGGTGTCCTTGACAATAGCGCCAACGGTTTCGAGACTTGTGAATGACGGCGCCACAAGATACTTGTGCTTTCCGTCTTTCAGCTGAAGTACAAGCGTTTTGGCAAGGTCTGCGGCCTCTGCGCGTGTTTTGTGCATTTTCCAGTTTCCTGCAATGAAATACTGTCTACTCATAACCTACTCCTTATCCCCGGTCTTCTGCGGGGTATTTTTATTTTTCAACATGTTCGTTCAATACTTTGAACAAGTCCCCTTGAATATCATAAGCATATTCCCATACCATCACGCCGCCTAGTCCCTTTTCTTTTGCATAAGCAGCGATCAGGGCAATGGCTTGAGGGTCTGTATACGTGATGAATATGTCGCCGTTGTACAGATACGGTGCTTGCGCACTATTGTCCCAATAGCGAGTATAAGTGGAATCTTCTTCGATCAATTTTTTGATCTGAAGCCATGAAAAGGCGTCAGATACAGCGGATGTATAGTTCTGAAACAGTCCGTTTGTTTCGCCATGGTTCACGCCTGCCCATGCTCGTCCGTAGAAGCTCAGTCCCAGTACAATCTTTTCTGGTGGTACTCCGGCATTAAGGTACACGTTGACAGCCTGCTCGGTACTCCATCCGCCCCATGCAGGGTCAGCTGGGTTGTTACGGAGGTTTGCCAGATGGCCGGTTGTGCTGCTCCAGGCGCCGTAATAGTCATAGGCCATCAGTTTGAGGTTATCCACCATGGCGGCTATGGCAAGCACATCGTTCTGCGTTACATACCATGCGCTTGCTGGAATACAGGCGGAAAGTCCGTACCGTTTGCCCAGGTGTGCGCCTTGTGCATCCAGAGCTGTGCGCAGTTCGCTTAACAGTGCGATGAAATTCTCGCGGTCTTCAGGACGGGACTTGATTTCCTGTCCCCATTCGGGGCCAACTGGGTATTCCCAGTCAATATCAACGCCGTCAAGGTCATGGGTTTTGAGCCAGTTGCATACATTAGCGATAAAGGCTGCCCGTGTGTCAGGGTCAGCGGCGGTATCGGAAAACTCTGCGCCCCAGCCGCCAACAGAAAGCTTAACTTTCAGGTGTGGAAGCCTTGCTTTTAGGGATGCAAGTTCTGTCCAGAGCTTTGCTGGGTCTCCATCGCTGATGTAAATGGAAGATTTATCATTCTGGTCGATGAGTGCGAAAGCGATAATGATTTCAGAGAGGTATTCTCCGTGGATCATGTCCGCTGTCCAATAGGTTTCGCCGTCTGAATCAAGCGGCCATGTTCTTATATAGGCGGTAACATTAGGCTCTGCTTTGCGCTGCACTAATCCCCTTGCGTGGGCTGGCGCGCTTGCACAGGACAAGGCAATGATTCCCGCAAACACCATAATTGAACCGGGGAAAACGCTTTTTGTTGCTTGCATACCTGTTCCTTTTACTTAGTAGTTAGTAGTGGCTCGTGGAGCGTATGTTGCAACTAGCCACTACTTACCAAACACTAGCTCCTACAAACTTCGATACCGGGGAGTTTCTTGCCTTCCAGCAGTTCGAGAGATGCGCCACCGCCAGTGGAGACGTGACTCATCTTGTCTGCGAGCTTAAACTTGTTGACTGCCGCGACTGAATCGCCGCCGCCAACGACGGTGATGACTCCCTTGCTGGTAGCTTCGGCCACGAGTTTGGCGACTTCCTCAGTGCCTTTGGCAAAGGCGTCGAACTCGAAGACACCGGCTGGGCCGTTCCAGACGATGGTCTTGGCTGTGGCGATGGTTTCCTTGTACTTGGCGATGGTCTTGGGGCCGACGTCAAGGCCGAGGAGGTTGTCAGGTAGGTCGATGCTGTCAATGGCGATGGGTGTTGAGGCTGGGTCAAAGGCTTCGGCGCCAACGTGGTCAAGGGGCAGCACGATTTCCGCGCCTACCTCTTTTGCGGTGGCAAGTATCTTTTTGGCGGTGTCAATCTGATCGTCTTCGACCAGGGATTTGCCGATTTTGTGTCCCTGTGCCTTGAGGAAGGTGTAGGCCATGCCGCCGCCGATGACTAGTGCGCTGGCGTTTTTCAAGAGGCTCTCCAGCACGGCGATTTTTGACGAGACCTTGGCGCCGCCAATGATTGCCACGAGTGGTTTCTGGGGGCTGGTAACGATGGGTTCGAGGTAGTTCACCTCTTTTTCCATGAGGAATCCGGCGACAGACACGGGGACGAACTTGGCGATAGACGCTGTTGAGGCGTGGTCGCGGTGTGCAGTGCCAAAGGCGTCGTTGACGAAGACATCTCCATACGTGGCAAGCTCTTTGGCCAGTTTGTCAAGCTCGGCAGGGTCTTTCGCGGTTTCTTCCTTATGGAAGCGGGTGTTTTCCAGCATGATGACGGTTCCGGCGGGCTGTCCGTCGATGAAAGCCTTCTTGCCATAGCAGCCATCCTCGCCTGCGAACACAACTGGCTTGCCTAGCTTGACGGCGAGGTAGTCAGCGACAGGCTTCATGCGGTGTTTACCCGCGATGTACTTGGCTTCGTCGAATGCTTTGCCGTCTTTTTCGGCCTTTTCTTTAGCTTTCTTGGCGTCCTTACTCGGATCGCCGAGGTGGCTCATCAGAGTCAGGGTCTTTGCCCCCTGGTCTAAGATGTACTTGATGGTGGGGAGCGCTGCGACGATCCGAGTATCGTCCTGCACAACGCCGTCTTTCATGGGTACGTTGAAGTCGACCCGCATGATGACCTGTTTATCTTTCAGGTCAACACTTTTAACTGTTTTGATAGTAGTCATAATACCTCCATGTATTAAGAGATTCGTTTGAGCGATTGATGATGTGAGTGTACCGTGATGCAAAACATAGCTGGATTCGTATAGAGAGCATTAAAATCATAGTAACTTGAATCCAGCATCATCTTTGATTCTTTGATAGTCTCACCTTAGGTGTAAACTACCTGCCTAAAGCCTCTTGTTGATCCCTGACGCGCATTTTGATAAGCCCATGGTGCAGGATGTTAGAGGCTTTTCGTAAGGGAAGGGCTGAGGCAAGCCTCAGTCCCTGTTCAGTATCCCTTACTTATCGATGACGCGAACCATCTCCAGGACTTTGTTGGAGTAGCCCCACTCGTTGTCGTACCACGCCACGAGTTTGACAAAGGTTGGGTCAAGTGCGATGCCGGCTTTGGCGTCGAACACTGAGGTGGCGGCCTCGCCGCGGAAGTCTGTGGAGACCACCGCTTCTTCTGTGTAGGCGATTACGCCCTTGAGTTCGCCTTCGCTGGCGGCTTTTACGGCCTTGCAAATTTCGTCATAGCTGGCGGGTTTGTTGAGTTCGACCGTGAGGTCCACGACCGATACGTCGGACGAGGGGACACGGATCGACATACCGGTGAGTTTGCCGTTCAAGTGAGGAAGCACCTTGCCTACAGCCTTTGCCGCGCCGGTCGAGGAGGGGATGATGTTCTCCAGAATGCCGCGTCCGCCGCGCCAATCCTTATTGGAAGGGCCGTCAACGGTTTTTTGTGTGGCTGTTGTTGCATGAACGGTGGTCATAAGGCCACGTTTTAGTCCAAAGGCGTCATCGACAACTTTGGCGAGTGGCGCAAGGCAGTTTGTCGTACAAGAAGCGTTTGAGATGATGGTCTGTCCGGCATAGGTCTTGTCGTTGACCCCGTACACGAACATGGGCGTGTCATCTTTGGACGGCGCGGACAGGATTACCTTCTTGGCCCCAGCCTTGATATGCAGCTCGGCCTTTTCTTTGGTGAGGAAGAGACCGGTGGACTCGACTACAATGTCAGCCCCGATGTCGCCCCACTTGAGCGCGCCCGGGTCTTTCTCAGCGGTAAGCCGAATCTTCTTACCATTCACGATAAGGCTTGTGCCTTCAACCGCGATGTCGCCTTTGAAGCGCCCATGTACAGAGTCGTACTTGAGCATGTACGCGAGATAGTCTGGTTCAAGGAGATCGTTGATACCCACGATCTCAACATCAGAGAAGTTCGCAATAGCGGCGCGAAACACCATGCGTCCGATACGGCCAAAGCCGTTAATACCAATCTTCATAAATACCCCCGAATCAATAAATTTGTATCTATAAAATAGAGGTATGCTCGAAAAGAGTCAACACCTTGATGTATTCAGGGCGCCTGTCAACAATGATATTTTAGGAAATTTCGCCCTGGAAAACCTATTTGCGGATAGATTGGCGGGGCGAAGGTGAATACAGCGGGTGAGATTTGCCCGGCGCTGTGTTTAGGCCAGATACGCGGTTGCTTCCCAAGGCTGAACCAGAGCGACGGCAAGTTCGGTTTCAGCATAGTTGCTGATGAGCAGGCTGCCCCGGCCAAAACCCGTTGCAGGCGGACGCGGCACGGTTTCGCCGCTGAAGTTACAGAACACCAGTAGGGTTGCTTTTCCCTCAAAGCGCCGTTGATACACAAAAAGGCGCTCGTCATCAGGCAGCAAGAGATCGTAATCGCCATGTACGATGATCGGGTACTGTTTTCTCAGGGCGATCAGTTTTTTGTAATAAGAAAACACCGACGCTGGGTCTTGAGTCTGCGCCTCAGCGTTTATCTCGACGTAGTTTGGATTCACCGCGAGCCAGGGAACGCCGGTCGTGAAGCCAGCATTGGAGGTTTTGTCCCACTGCATCGGGGTTCGGGCGTTATCCCGTCCACTTTTCCTGATTGCAGCCATCATCTGCTCATGGCTAAAAACCGCGCCTTTGCTGACTAGCTCACGATACGCGTTAAGCGACTCCACGTCGCGTATATCGTCAAGGCTTTGTATAGGGAAGTTGGTCATACCAAGCTCTTCGCCTTGGTAGATATAGGGCGTTCCCTGCATTAGATGGAGGCACGTGGCAAGCATCTTGGCGCTTCTGACACGGGTTTCCGCACAGGAATCGTCGCCAAAACGGGACACGACCCGCGGCTGGTCGTGGTTGTTCCAATACAGGCTATTCCACGCCGCCCCGTAAAGCTCGGTCTGCCACTTGCTCATAATCTTTTTCACATTGCGCAGATCATAGCGGTTCTGGTTCCATTTACCGGTTTTGGGATCAGCGTCCACGTCCATAAGCTCAAATTGAAACACCATGTTCAGCTCACCCGCATCAAACCCTGCGAATTGACGGGCTGCGCTGGCAGTAACTCCGGGGGTTTCGCCGACAGTCATAATGTCGTAGTGCGAAAGCACCTCACCGTACATCTCCTGAAGATACGTGTGCGTGAGCTTGTCGTTGGGAATTGGCTTAACTGGCTTTCCGCTTATGGCAAGCGCCTGGTCTGGTTTGCCAATAAGGTTGATCACGTCCATGCGGAACCCGTCGATGCCCTTATCGAGCCACCATTTCATCATGCTGAACACAGCACTGCGCACTTCAGAGTTGCGCCAGTTAAGGTCAGGCTGTTCTTGAGCAAAGAGGTGCAGGTAATACTGGCCTGTGGCCTCGTCCTTTTCCCATGCAGAACCGGAAAAGATGCTGCTGAGCTTGTTTGGCGGCAGACCATCATCAGTGCCGTCGCGCCATATATACCAGTCGCGCTTTGGATTTTCGCGTGAAGAGCGGGATTCCACAAACCACTTATGCTGGTTAGACGTATGGTTCACCACAAGGTCCATCACAATTTTAAGGCCGCGTTCATGCGCCGCCGTAAGCAGGCGGTCAAAGTCCGCCATACTGCCGAATTCTTGACTAATCGCCTGATAATCGCTGATGTCATAGCCATTATCCACGTTAGGGGAGGCGTAGATCGGCGAAAGCCATAGCACATCAACGCCAAGGGCTTTGAGATAATCAAGTTTTTCCGTGATACCGTTAAGGTCGCCCACTCCAGAACCAGTCGAATCTTTGAAGCTGCGCGGATAGATCTGATAAACCACCGCTTTTTTCCACCACTGCTTATTCATAACTTCATATATAACATCTTGCACTTTGAATCACAAGAGGGCAGAATCCACAAACAGATGATACAATAAACAACGGAGGATACATTGTCACTTAACTATAAGGAAATCAACTTGATTCTGTCTGAACTAGACCTGAGCGGTTTCCAGATACAAAAGGCGATACAGACTACCTACGATGTGCTGGCGCTCAAGGTTCACGGCAGAGGTGAGAGCAAGACCATACTCATCGCGCTGACACCTGGCGCATGCCGGATTCACGAAACCTCTGCCACCATTCCGCGACATGATAAGCCCCTGCGTTTTGCGGAGTTCCTCAATTCCCGCATCGTGAATAGCTGGATTCAGGAGGCAGTCCAACTGGGCGATAACCGCATCGTGCGCATCACGGTGAAGCTCGGAGCAAAGCAGTATCGCTTGTACATCAGGCTCTGGTCAAACGCAGCCAACCTGGTTGTAACCGATGAGGCGGGCGTAGTGCTTGATGCCATGCGCCGACTGCCTAAGCGCGGGGAGATAAGCGGGGGGCATTACGTGCCAGAGACCACGACACAAAGCTCTGGGATGCGAACAAAGGAATACGAGATACGAGAACTCGCGGATAGCGATGACAAGAAGACCTTTAACGAAAAGATCGACGCATGGTATGCAGAACAAGGCGGTGCGCTCTCCCTTGACGCACTGCAGGAACAGGCGCGTAAAAACTTCGAGGGAAGCATCGGTCGCTTACAGGCATCGCTGGAAAAACTGCGCGTCAAAAAAGCAGATTACGAGACTTCGGAGCGTCTGAAAGAGTATGGCGATATCATTCTGGCGAACATTGCTTCTATTAACAAAGCTGATGAATGGCTGGAAACCAAGAACTTCTATAATAACGAGACCGTGCGGATAAAACTGGACACGCACAAGGGGCCAACCGGGAGTGCAGAACAGTATTACGCGCAATATCGCAAGGCAAAGAGCGGACTTGCCGAGATTTCCGCTGAGATCGAGGCTGGCGAACAGGAACTTGCCCGGCTTGAAAGCACTCTGCAGCATCTTCTCATCGAAAACAACCCACTTGCCCTGCACAAACAACTCAAAACCACTGGAACGCTGCCAATCAAAGGCAAAGGTAACGACGCGGATCGCAAACGCCCCGGCCTTTCCTTCCGCCGTAACGACTGGCTCATCATTGTTGGACGAGATGCCACAGAAAACGACGCCTTGCTACGCCGCCATGTCAAAGGCAATGACCTCTGGCTCCATGCCCGCGACTATCCAGGCTCGTATGTGTTCATCAAACAACGTTCCGGCAAGACTGTGCCGCTGGACATACTGCTTGACGCGGGAAACCTTGCCATTTTTTACTCAAAAGGCCGGAACAATGGCGAAGGCGATCTCTTCTATACCCCAGTGAAATTCTTGCGCCGTGCCAAAGACGGCCCCAAAGGGCTGGTGTTACCAACGCAGGAGAAAAATTTGCATATCAACGTAGATGCGGCTCGTCTCAAGGACCTGGAACAGTGTAGAATAGGAAAAGAATAACTACGAGTGTGTACTAAGCGTGATCACGAGTGTGCGCTAAGCGTGATCACCACCCTGCGCTAAGCGTGATCACCACCCTGCGCTAAGCCTGATCACGAGTGTGCGCTAAGCGTGATCACCACCCTGCGCTAAGCCTGATCACGAGTGTGCGCTAAACACCTTGATACGAGGCTATCAGCCGGTCTGATACGAGACTGCCAAGCGGTTTACGACACGGTCAGCGGCTTGTCGAATATGGTCGTGCGGGATTCTTTAAGCGGTATCTTGTTTCCTGAATATTGCGTGGTTACTTCTAGCTTGTACGTGCCTGCTACAAGCGTGGGAATGATGACTAAAAGATGAGCATTCTGATTCTCCACAATGTCCGCCACGTCTACCTTGAAGCGCTCCTGGGTAGCCGTGTTCACGAAATATACACCACAGGCTGCTTCCATCCCCACAATCTTGAGCTTGCTGCCCGTGATCCTCGCATTGCGACCTGGGGTCAGGACATCGTTGATGCTGCTGGTGCGTATGTCGGTTACCTGGGCAATAAAGAAGCTGGTCTCGGCTTTGCCCAGTATGCTCACGTTCACAGCGGCTAGTTCCTTGCGCAGTTCTACGCCCTGGTGGAATTCCACCAGAATACTGTGCTTTTCTGGGTCAAAAGGTTCTATAGGGCTGTCGAATACGCCCTTGACGTGCATGGATGCCCCGTACCAACCGGTGTTGACGGAGAAACCGTCACAGAGACGATAGCCCATCTCCTTGTGGAAAAGGTCCACCGCGTGTTCCATGGCGGACGCGTTGATGTCCGCGCCGACCCGGGCTACTGCTGACTCGCAGATGTCTCTTACTGAAAGCGTCCGCGCCGCACTGACCCGTGCGGTATAGTCGTTCTCATCTTCGGTCAGCTGGTTTTCGTACAGCCATGCTTTGATGGTGTGTAATACAGCCATGTATCTGTACTCCTTAAACTGGTTTGAGCTGGTTTCAAAACCTGACATTCTGAAACTGCTTTCTTATATGAACATTGATATACTAACTTGAGAAAAGTAGCAAATGGTTTTACAAAAAGAGTGTTAAAAACATGCGCTATCCCGTGCCTCTTGTCAATAATTTTATTATTTTTGGAACTATGTGGAACATATTTAAGCCTGATGAGGAGTGTTGGTATCAGTGGAAACTCTGCGGTGCAGAGGCCTATCTTCGGAAAACAGGCATTGAGTGGCAAAGCTCGTTTAAGTCTCTTCCTTTTTATAAGCTGGATGGTACGTGCGGTCTGTTCAATGGGCGGGCGCCGTCCAGTGAGTATGTGGTGGCATCGGCCTGGGGTGTGGGTGAGCGGGTTTCGCTGCGTCCCTATCTGCCAGCGCCGTACTTCGCAACCACGCGGACACCCGTACGGCTCTTGGCTGGTCATGAGGCACGTTTCATCGTAGACCTGCCGCCTTTATTCAAGCTGGAGTGTTGTCCGGACATTGCGCTTGCTGAATTCATGCCGTATACGCTCTCGAAGACATGGTTTGGTGAGAATACTAGTGAGGGCGATCTCTATCTTTCCCTGGTAAACGCGCTGATGCCCTGGTCTGATGGAAACAATGAGCATCCAGCGTCTCTGGCACGCTGCGATATCACGGTTAGGAACATGGCGAAGAGCGCCTTTGACCTGAGCTATCTGGTGATATACCCCAGACTGCTTTCGATTTATATGGAACACGGGAGACTGCTTACTGACCATCTTGAGCTTGAGTATACGGGGAGCGATCTCAAGATGAATGTGAAGCAGCCTAATGGTAAGCCCGCTATGCTGACTGCGGGCGTTAAAACTGATCCGGGTGATGAGCTCTTTCGCCGGAGTATGGACATTATTCATCACATCACCCGACTCTGAAAGGTAGCTATATGAATCCAAATGATTTGATAAGAGATATTGAAGAGCGTATCATTGAGACAAATCCATCTCAGCTTTTTGTTCGTGCGGTAAGCGCTCTGCTTATGGCGTTTGCGATCATCATGGTCTTTAACCTGTTTCAGCTGCTGCTGGGGCGGGTGCTGAAGAGAAAGCTCTCGGCGCAGCACAACTTCATTCTTCGTAAGAGTATCAAGTACACGGGTGTTTTGATAGCGCTGTTCTTTGTGTTCAGGAGTATGGGGATCGACACTTCTGCACTTTTGGGAGCAGCTGGAGTGGTGGGCATTGTGCTTGGTTTTGCTGCTCAAACCACTGTGGCAAGTTGTATTTCCGGCTTTTTTCTCATATCTGAGAAACCGTTTAGGGTAGGCGATGCGATTCAGATAGACACGCTCATGGGCGTGGTTATATCGGTTGATCTGCTTTCGGTGAAGCTGCGCACGTTTGATAATCTCTTTGTGCGTATCCCTAACGAGACGATTATCAAGGCGAACCTCATCACGCTTACCCGCTATGCTGTACGCAGGCTTGACCTAGCATTTAGCGTGGCGTATAAGACCAACCTTGAGCAGGCGCGTGATGTACTCATGGACATTGCGGCAAAGAATACGTATGTTCTGGATAACCCGGCGCCGTTGTTTCGTGTCGACAAGTTTGACGAGCGCGGTGTTGGCATTATTATGAGCCTGTGGTTTGACAAGAACTTTGTGCTTGAAACCAAGACTTCGGTACTTATGGACATCAAGCGGCGGTTTGATGAAGAACGTATTGAACTGACCTATAAAAAAATAGATATTGGAATAGTTCCAGCGCAGTTTTCAGAGCAGTCAGTCGGCGACATTACTGAATGTGAGGTTAACTTGGATGGCACTATATGAAAGGAGTATGTAATGAACGACGGTAATAAAAAGCCGAAGAAAAGCGGTTCGCGTTTTCCTTTTGGCGGCCCAGGGCTTCCTGACCCGAAGAAATTCGGCGGCTGGAAATTCACCCTTATTTATATTGTTATCCTAATCGTAGGCATGAGTCTTTTTAACTATGTCTTTATGAACAGGGTGAATCCGACTGTTGATTTCTCTGAGTTCAAGGCGCGAATTGCGAATGGTGAAATCAAACGGGTGGAGCTTACGGATTCCTACTTCACTGGCTATACGTCCCAGCGTCAAGTTCCTCAGATGCCTGGTTTGCGGAGCACTCTGCGTACAACGAATATCTATCGCACGGTGGGCATACTGACCGAAGACTTCATACGCCTGCTTGATTCTCAGGGCGTGGCTTACTATGCCGTATCCCGTGAGGGCAGCGCTATCCTGAACATCATCTTCAGTTGGGTGCTGCCTATCGCTGTCTTTTTCTTCATCTGGCGTTTTCTTATAAAGCGGCTAGGGAACATGGGCGGCAATGTGCTTTCTGTGGGTCAGAACCGCGCTGTTATTGTGGCTGAGGGCGACATTGTTACCCGCTTTTCCGACGTGGCTGGTGTTGACGAAGCTAAGGACGAGTTGATTGAGGTGGTTGATTTCTTAAAGAACCCGAAAAAGTACACTGACATTGGCGGAAAGATACCGAAGGGCGTACTGCTCGTGGGGCCGCCGGGAACTGGCAAGACCTTGTTGGCGCGGGCTGTGGCTGGTGAGGCTGGTGTGGCCTTTTTCCGCATGAGCGGTGCTGACTTTGTTGAGATGTTTGTTGGCGTGGGTGCGGCGCGGGTGCGCGATCTCTTCAAGCAGGCGCGGGATAAGGCGCCGTGTATTATTTTTATTGACGAGCTTGATGCCATTGGCAAGAGTCGCATTAACAGTATTGCAGGCGGTAACGACGAGCGGGAGCAGACCTTGAACCAGCTGTTGGTTGAGATGGACGGCTTTGATGCCACCAGCGGCCTTATCATACTGGCGGCGACCAACCGCCCTGACGTGCTTGATCCAGCGCTTCTGCGTCCGGGTCGCTTTGATCGGCAGGTGCTGGTTGATCGTCCTGATCTCAAGGGTCGTGAAGCGATTCTTTCTATTCACTCAAAGCCGGTGAAGCTGAGCCCTCAGGTTGATCTTGCGGCGGTTGCCCGTCTCACCTCTGGCTTTGTAGGCGCTGATCTGGCCAACATTGTGAATGAGGCTGCCTTGCTTGCGGTGCGCGGCGGGCGTACCTTTGTTATCCAGAAGGACTTTGAGGAAGCCATTGAAAAAACAGTGGCTGGTCTTCAGAAGAAGAATCGTATCATCAAGGATGACGAGCGCCGTATCGTGGCTTTTCATGAAACGGGTCATGCGCTCATTGCTGCTTTTACTCCGGGTTCTGATCCAGTGCAGAAAATCTCGATTGTACCGCGGGGCTTTGGTGCGCTTGGTTATACCCTACAGATGCCGGTGGAAGATCGCTACCTTATGACTGAGGACGAGTTGCTTGGCAAGATCAAGGTGCTTTTAGGCGGACGTGCTGCTGAGGAACTGGTGTTTGACAAAATCTCAACAGGTGCTGCCAATGACCTGACCAAAGCCGCTGATGTTGCTCGCCGCATGATCACCGACTATGGCATGAGCGCTCGTTTCAGGAACGTGGCTCTTACCCAACGCGGTGCTTCTATGCTCGGCAACCATGAGCAGCGGGAGCCCCAATTTCAGCGTGAATACTCTGAGTCCACCCAGCAGTACATTGACGAGGAAATGGCGTCCATGATGGAGACTCAGTACAACATAGTTAAGATTATGCTTTCCGAGCGTCGCTCCTTGCTTGACAGCATCGCTGCCCAGCTTCTGGAGAGGGAAACGCTTGATGAGCATGAGTTCAAGGCAATGGTTGGCACTAATATGGTTGTATGATCACCATTGAAATATCCAGTGTAACGGGATTTTATGAGAAATGGGTGTTTCCCCGCTTGACTTGTTGGCGCATGTTTGATATACTCTTCTTGTATATCGGGGGTGTACCGGTTTCGACTGGTACGATTCGGGATACAGGTTGCAGGTGGAGTGCCGATCTCCTAACATTCGGCAAAAATTTAATTGCCGACAACGACAATTACAGCTACGCCTTAGCGGCATAACTGCGTGGGACCGTTCCGCCGCCTTGAGGGACGAATCCCGCGACGCAATCAGGGCTGGTTGTCCTTCGCGTTCAGAAGAAGGATGATAAGACACTCCTGAAATAAGGGCTGACCGCGCGCCGCGCAGCCAAGTCAGCCTCGAAATCCAATGCGTGGCTAAACCTGTAGAGGCTTGTGTGTCGCGTACTAGGACGCGGGTTCGACTCCCGCCACCTCCAAACTGCCATGAGAAACAAACTTACCAATGAACTTGCGGTTTGCGGCTTTAACGCCGTAACCGCTTTGGGTGAAACCCACCCGGAACAGATTAGCCGTCTCTTTCTCCGTGAAGACCGCTTAGCCCTGTTTGGTGCGGTTTGTAGACAGCTTGCCGCCCGTAAACGTCCCTATAAACTCTGCAACGATGAGGAGCTTGAGCGTATCTGCAAGAGTAACCGTCATCAGGGTGTAGTTGCGATGATCGTAGAGCCGGAAACCCTCGCCCTTACCCATGAGGAACTTAATCTCTGGGCGCAAGAGGGGAAAACCGGCATTGTTCTTCATTCCATCGGGAATGATCATAACCTTGGCGCTATTGTCCGTTCAGCTGCGTTCTTTGACGTAGATTTCGTGGTAGCTTCGGCGCTTGACGAGGAAGCGCTCCTGACCACCAGTGCCTATCGCGTGGCTGAGGGAGGCATGGAACATATCATATTCAGAACCGTGCAGAATACAGCGGCGTTTCTTAAAGACGCCTCACAGGTACTCATTACGATTGGAGCGGAGACGCGGAGCAGGTGGCGTCTGGGTGACCTGAGAACGATTGTCAAGGATATATCCGCTCGTTTACCAGCGCGGAAAACGCGTCCCGGTATTGCGCTTGTGGTGGGCAATGAAGAGACTGGCTTACCCAAGGAAGTTAAGGAGCGCTGTGCCGCGCTGGTGCGGATTCCTGGAAGCGGTAAACTAGACAGCCTCAATGTGGCTCAAGCCGCGACGCTCTTCCTGCATGAAATCTATGAGCTGTAGCACGAACTACAACTGCAGCACGACCAGTCTTTAACCTCTGATAGTCGATACTTAAAGTAAGAATTGTCTATAAGGGGGATATCCAAACAAAGTGAATATTACTGAAACACACATTGTAGCGAAGAGAACCTCCTGTATTATGTTCTTTGTTTTATGTTTCACTTTTCTTACGCCGCTTTGCTTGCTGACAGCCCAGACAGTTCCGATCGAGCGCTTTGTTCAGCGCCTCACTTGGGAACCTGATCCAGCGGCATCTCATTATGAAGTAGTTGTAGAACGGCTGGACTGGAATCGCGAGGAAGTTCTACGGGAAACAAGCACTCAGGCGTTTCTGGATTGCTCCCTGGTTCCTGGTCAATATCGGTATCAGGTGCAAGTATACAACCTGTTTGGACGAATGGGCGTGACGTCTGACTGGGCGTTTTTCGAGGTGGTTCAGCCCCGCGGCGATTTTGTTCAGCGCCTGAGCTGGGAACCGACAGTCTCCGCGTCATATTACGAGGTTGTGATAGAACAGCGGGGCAGCAACGACCAATACCATGAGCTTGTGCGAAAGATAACTGAGGAACCTTTCATAGACAGCACCCTTCCCATAGGTCAGTACCGGTATCAGGTAACGGCCTATGATGTATTTGGAAACGAGGCTGATTCCGAATGGTCGTATTTCGAGGTGGTTTTTTCACTGCCGGAAGTTGTGGCCATTGCACCACCCTCGCCTGAGCCTGAGCCGCTGGTTCTGCCAGAACCAGAGCCGCCAGAACCAGAGCCTGAACCACCCGCGCCAGAACCAGAGCCAGAGCCTAAACCACCAGAACCAGAGCCTGAACCACCGCCGCCGCTGCCACAAACAGCTATGGACATTGTGATTCAGGCAGCCTATTCACCGCTCATCACTTTTCCGCCCGGTTTCTTTAACG
The DNA here is from genome assembly GCA_031267685.1 of Treponema sp. Taxonomy (GTDB): domain Bacteria; phylum Spirochaetota; class Spirochaetia; order Treponematales; family Breznakiellaceae; genus JAIRMT01. Next base: position 5,675 of record JAIRYV010000099.1, on the reverse strand, counting down.
ATCTGTCTACGGCATTGTTTTTTCCTGCGGGTGCCTCCTTAAAACTGCATTTCATCCCGCTCAAAGCTGGAACCCGTGGTTTGGGCTTTGGGTTTGCCTCTTCATGGAACTATCAGAATTCGGCTGGCCATATCTTGAACATACATTTAGGGCTTGTGTTTCGGCAATGGCTATCCAACCATGTCATGGCCTTCAACTTCTCGCTTGGCGGCGGTTTCTCTTGGATGTATAATGATTCTCTTACAAGGCTTTCATCCGTAAGCGGCGGTATGTCTTTTCAGTGGTTTCTTCGCAGACCATTCTTTGTTACCGTTGGGGTGGACTTCGCTTATATACTTCTAAATGATAGTCCCCTATATATCCAGCCATCACTGGGCTTTGGCTGGCAGTTTTAGCCAGAGTATAGCGCTATTTCATTCATCTTGACTCTATGCTATTATACAACGCATGAATAGCGCGGAAACCCGATAAGATTGTAGGGGTTATATTATGAAAATAGGTATTGATACCTTTGCCTGCGACAGTGGAAATTCAGGGATTGGTATTTATACAATGCAGTTGTTAAAGCGGATTCCCCCTTCAGATGCCTTGTTTGAGTTGTTTGGCTGGGAATTTGACCGGTTTACGTTTAGTGAAGTAGCTCCAAATATGGAGTTTATCCCCAAATGCCGTTATACCGGAAACTTTGCCAACTCGTTGTGGCATGTGTTTAAGTATCCAGAGTTCGCGGTAAAGCGCGCTTATGATGCGTGCTTCTTTCCTGCAGCCCATAAGATGTTGCCTTTGGGAAGCCCTTGTCCAAGCATCGGTGTGGTGCATGATATGGCCCCGAGGTGGAAGGCGCGATCACCAGGAAGATACGCGCAGTCGTTCGTTCGCGCCGTTCTACCAAACGCGCTCCGTAAGCTCGGACGCATCATCGCAGTAAGTCAATGGATAAAACAGGAACTCATCGAAATTACCGGTATAAAAGAATCGCTCATTGAGGTTGTGCCTAATGGCATTGACACTGAGGTATTCCATCCCCGTCCCCGTAACGAGGAAAGCGTGGTACTGATCCAGCCGTTTAGCTTCCGCAGACCCTACATCCTCTACGCTTCCCGTATCGCACATCCCATAAAAAACCATGTGCGTCTCATCAAAGCCTTTAACATATTCCGTGAACGCACTAAGTTTCCTCACCGCCTTGTACTTGCAGGCATGGAAAACCAAGGCGCAAAGAAGGTACGCGAAATCGCCGCCGCCTCGCCATACCGGAGCGACATCTTCTTTACCGGCCAATTCCCACATAAGAGCCTACCCGAACTGTATTCCGGCGCAGACATTGTGGTGATTCCCTCCTTATATGAAGGCTTTGGCCTAGGCATACTTGAGGCTATGGCTTCCGGCGTGCCAGTTACCTGCGCCCGCGCAGCCAGCCTGCCGGAAACCGCAGAACACGCAGCCCTCTACTTCGACCCCACAGACGAGGAAGATATGGCCGACCGTATGGTAACACTGACAACCAAACGCGATGTATACCGCGAATGTCGCCGCCTTGGACTTGAACGAGCGCAACTGTTTTCATGGGACCGTTGCATCGAAAAAACACTCCAGATCATCCACGAAACCGTTGGCCGATGAAACCCTCTTCTAAAACGACAAAACACGCCATTGCCCAGCCCGTCCCAGAATCACCGTCAAGAACATAGGCTCTCCCACATCAAGCCCATGTTCACTCGCCTGGTAGAGAAACACTCGCGCTGTATCAGTGCCATTAAGCAGATATTCTCCAATGTTCCACAATCGTTTTAACCAGCGCCAGTTCCTTCCAACCAGAGCGTTTGTACAGAAGTATAAGATTATCCTACGCAATGTTCCCCTTTTTACCAATATCTTCAATGAAATCCGCCAAAAGCGAGAGAGGCAGTAGCAGCAACAAACTCAGCGATAAGATACACGCTTTCTTCACTACAAAAGCCTCCTTCTACTAAGTTAAGCAGTACTAAGTTAAGCAAAGGGACAGAGCAAAACGCTCTGCCCCTCGCAATTACTTTACTCCTCTTTCCAACTTTAACGTCATGGTCGGCTGATCGCAGACTTCCGAAGGCCCGTAATACTGGATCGCGCCCGGAAACAGGAAGCTACTCTTCACCGCCCACGTATCCCGAGCCGCAGCAAATGCCTTGAACGGCGCTCCGTCCAACTCAACAAGCGCCTTCTTGATAACTGGCTTCTTAGAACCATGCCGTTGCTCCATATTCATCATCATGGTAAGCGGAATCCCACCAGCAATCCATTCGGACGCAGGCGACGTGAGGTTCCGTACACTGGCAAGGTAGCCAGTCAGCCCGGCAGCGATAAGCACAAAGGCACTCGTGCCAAGAGCATAGCAATAGTCCGCATCGAAGTTTGACGGGAAGGCACAACGTCCCTCATAACCAAAAAAGTGACGCTGGACAGTGAACTTACCCTTGTAAACACCCACCTTCTTCAACTCAGCAAGACGATGACCTGCCATGGTTGACAGCAAATGCTCAGTCGCAATGAGTGATACCTGCACATTGCCGTGCGGATCGCGGTCCATGAGAAGCTGCGCCGCGATTTCCCTCGGCAGGCTGTTAAACGTGGCAAGCGTATCCGCCTTGAGCGTCTGCTCAAGCCAAGCCCTTCGCTCGTCAAACGAATGAAACTGGGCAAATTCCACAGTCCCTTTCGCCATCACATCATTCAACTCCGCAATGAGCGTCTTGATCTCCGGGATGAACTCAATCAGCCCTTCTGGAACAAGAACCACACCAAAGTTCTCACCCTGTGCAGCGCGCTTCACAATGGAATCACAGACCTGGTCCACGACCTGAGCAAGCGACAGCTTCTTTGCCGCAACTTCCTCAGAAATGAGACACACGTTGGGATGGGTCTGGAGCGCACATTCCAACGCAATATGACTGGCCGCACGCCCCATCAGCTTGATGAAGTACCAATACTTCTGAGCGCTGAGTGCGTCCCGTCCAATGTTACCAATCAGTTCCCCGTAGGTCTTGCAGGCAGTGTCAAAACCAAAGGATGTTTCGATGTATGTATGCTTAAGGTCTCCATCAATAGTCTTAGGGCAGCCAATGACCTGAATAGCCTCACCCTGCTCAATAAAATACTCGGCAAGGAGCGCCGCATTGGTGTTAGAATCATCCCCGCCAATGACCACAATCGCGTTGAGCCTCAGCGCCTTTGCAGTCTCGAGTGAGGCCGCAAACTGGTCTGGGGTTTCAATCTTGGTTCGACCTGACATAATCATGTCAAAGCCCCCAGTATTCCGGTATCGATCCATGAGTTCACCAGTGATGAGCAGGTTTTTGTTCTCGATAAGCCCACTCGGGCCGCCCAGAAACCCATAGAGCTTTGACCCTGGATTCCCCTTGTTAAGCCCATCGAAGAGTCCCGCTATTACATTGTGTCCACCAGGAGCCTGTCCCCCAGAGAGAATCACACCCACATTGAGTTGCCGGGTGAGCTGACTGTTTACCGTATCCCCCAACTCAAAACGTGCAATGGGCTTACCATAGCTATGCTTGAAAAGCGCCTGCAGCTCGGCCTGATCCGCCTCTGCCTCAGTCGGTTCACCGAGTTTCACGACAATATGGGTAAGTTCCCCTGAGAGGCTGGCCGGCAATTTTGGCTGGTATGTATACCGCGCCTTTTGTAAGGCTGAAATTTCCATTTGTATGTATCTCCTTCTCGTATAATACGAATAGCATATCGGAATGACAAAGCTAAGAAAAGGGTGTAGACTAACAGTGGAGGTGTTTATGGAGTTCGTATCAATCATAGCCGTACTATCGCTCTTTGTTGCTGCGCCGGCTATAGTGTTCTCGTTTATACTGAGACTCAACAAAAATAGGAACGAGACGAAGAAGCTTCAGTATCAGAAGGAGATACTGGAACTGGAGTTGAAGAAGGAAGAGCTGCAGATCAAGCGGCTTGAGGCGGAGAGCAAGCAGTATGACCGCCTGATCAACGAGTGAGGAGGCGCTTATGATAGGAATTGTCATTGTAGCGGGGATTACATTGATATCGATAACGGGAATTCTAGCCGGAGCTCTCGGTATGCCGGTGATTAGAGAGAGCATCAACCTTAAACGTATCAAACTGGAAGAAGAGACGAAGAAGCTTCAGTATCAGAAGGAGATACTGGAACTGGAGTTGAAGAAGGAAGAGCTGCAGATCAAGCGACTTGAGGCAGAGAGCAAGCAGTATGACCGCCTGATCAATGAGTGAAGTGCCGCCTGCGCAGGGCGATATGCGGTGTATCTGTCCAATCTCAGTCTTAAAACCGCTCAAGTTATGGCATGAGGTTTTTTACTGATGAGGCATGGGCTGATTATCAACATTAGCTCGATACTGATAAGAAACAGTTCAATGTGATCATAAAACATACTAATGATAGGCCGGGCTAGAGAACGTGTGTGTCCTTATCGGCTTGACACAGTTCATCTGCCTCCTACTTTTCTCTGTACTGCTGTGCTTTGCCTACAACTTGGACAAGCAAAAGTCATGGAGAGGGAAGCGTACCACAGACATAGCAGGCAAGATGCTCTTGATACAGAGGTGGAATAATAATATTATGAAAATAAAGCGACTGTATACTGTCGCAAGAATGTCTATATGAGGAAGGAAATAGAGATGGCATTAGATTTTACCGCAAAAGATGTAATCCATAAGGTTATGGCAAAGTACGCCCATACTTTTTTACCGGGTGCGAAAAAGCCCTTTAATCTCAAGGCCGTGTTTCAGCCAGAACTGGACATCCACGGCATAGCCAGTAAAGCTGAGGTCTACAACATTGAAACTGAGCCACGGGTCATTGAGGAGGGTTTTACTGCTGCCTGCGAACTCATCTACTATCTAGTTGCGGATGGTTACAAGATAAAGACTCCGGTCTTTAATCTGAGGATTCGCCTACCTGGTGAGTACGATGGTGCGGAGACGCATCTACCCGAAGGCATCCACCCAGAACCCCGGCTTCAGGCAAGTGCGGCACTGCGGGCGTACATTCGGGAGCGGGTGCAGGTCGAGTTTGACGGCATTGATCAGCACGATGGACTTATCGCCGAAGCAATAGACGAGCATACAGGTCAGTCTGACGAGGTGATAACCTTGGGTAACCTGCTTACGATTCGAGGTTCTGGCCTTAAGATTGAGGCAGACACTGATCACCAGGCTCAGGTCGGTCTTTTCTTTGACGACGGCGAGTCTGCGCCGGTCAAGGCGGAGATTTTAGCGGTGAACGAGCCGCGCACAATCAAGGTGATAATTCCCCCGTCTCTGACTATTGGCAAGGACTACGCTCTCAAGGTGATTACGCAAAGTTCCACCCGGCACGGCAGCGGGATTCTCAAAAACCTGCGGGAGGTATTGTCTGAGTTCAAACTGACCGCTCATTCTGTGTAGGCTTAGCGCAGGGCTGTGATCAAGCTTAGCGCAGGGTAGTGATCAAGCTTAGCGCAGGGTAGTGATCAAGCTTAGCGCAGGGTAGTGATCAGGCTTAGCGCAGGGTAGTGATCAAGCTTAGCGCACACTCGTGATCAGGCTTAGCGCAGGGTAGTGATCAAGCTTAGCGCACACTCGTGATCAGGCTTAGCGCAGGGTAGTGATCAAGCTTAGCGCAGGACTGTGATCAAGCTTAGCGCAGGACTGTG
>JAIRYV010000023.1 GCA_031267685.1 Treponema sp. | reverse complement strand
ACGACCCACGACCCACGACCCACGACCCACGACCCACGACCCACGACCCACGACCCACGACCCACGACCCACGACCCACGACCCACGACCCACGACCCACGACCCACGACCCACGACCAATTATACTCTACTAAAAGACAGCATGTCAAGTACCTGACGCCAAATATCTCATTTTTAAGCAAAAACCTCTCACTCGTTAGCAAAGAAAACAACTGGAGCATCCTTGAAACAACTGGAGCATCCGTTGCAAGGAACCTCTTCATGGCAAATGGGGGCGCATCGACCCCAACAGTATATATACGAAATGAAGGAGGTGGATAGGCAAAAAGGTTTTGCGCGGGCATGGCGCCTGTTTTAGAAGAAAACGGATATTCAGTATATGGAATTCGCGGCGTATACGAGATGTTAAAAATGTTATGCAGCATTAAAAATGAATTGCAATGTATAACGAAATATTTTATTGCCAAAGTGAAGGAGAAAATATATGGCAAAGAACAAGGTTTTATTGGGAATGGTGGCGGCGGCAACGCTGGCCATCCTGACTGGATGCCCTACCGAAGTGGTAAGCGAAGGCGGCGAGGACTATATTCGCGCAGCTGTGCTGGTAAATGAAAAGGCGAAGTATGAGACCGCGGTATCTTTCTATTTTGACGCAAGCGATGCAGATACGGATGTTACCGACCAAGTTATCCGGCTTATCCCCGGAAAAATCGCCAACCGGGATATAGTCGTTTCGGTTGACAGCACCGATGAGAGCGGTTATTTTGCTCTGCGGAACGGAAGGATTTTCTTTACTGGTACAATGCCCCCCGTGGAAGAAAATTTTGTCAAAGAAGAAGACCCAGTTTCCGAACCGAAGGACGAAGAAACTATCGGGAGAGGTATCTCTAATGGGGAGGTAATAACCCTTTCTTTCCAAAAAGACACGGAGACGACCACCCTTGACGTGCTGGGGGTCATCAAGAAAAAGGGAACAGAGAATGACCCAGAACGGATCGCAGTAAGCGAAGAAAATACCTTTCTACTTTACGGGTATGATGTGATTAAATCTTCCTACATAAACCGGAGCGATGTAAAAATGGGTCATCCCATCCTTGACGTGAATAAGGTGAACACCCTCGATCTGGTTAGGCAGTCAGCAACTACATCAAGCTTCTGGGAGTCCGCAAGTGGAGAGTCGGTCAAGGAATTGTTTGAAAGTCTCAACGCTTCCGCCAGCGTGGCATACAAGGGGGCATTATTCAGCGGCAAAGTGAGCGCGGAATTTTCAACCAGTTCAAGCTCCAAACAGATCGTTCGTTACGCCAAGGGACGGGGATTCCAAATTACTAAGGAAGAGTTTCTAAGGCAAACTTCGCCTTCGGTACTGAAGAATCTCCTGGATAATACTTTTAAAGATGATATTATGGAACAAAGCGCGTCCTACATTCTGGCGACATACGGGACTCATCTGATTGCCCGCAGCTATTGGGGTGGGGAAGCGGAATTTAACTACTCCTATACCGGAACAGAATTGAAAAACGATCAGGATATAAAAGCAGCGCTGAATGCCAGCTATGGGGGGTTCAACGGGGAAGCAAGCGTGGAAAACAAGAAAAACGCACAGGAACTGAACTCTAACTCTACCTTTTTTTCCTCGTCCCGGGGCGGAGCTAATACCTCTTGGGTTACTGCGGAACAATTCACTGCTGGGTATGCCGACTGGGTGCAGACCGTTAAAAATCAACCTGATCTCTGCGGGATTCCTAACTTCAATAACGATTTAATCCCCATCTGGAGTATAGCGAAGGAGGTAAGCTCGACCAGGGCGGCACTAATCGAGCAGGAATTTAACAAAATAGCCAGCGCACAGGGAGTAGCCCTTGATGGCTATAAATATGTTCCACCCGCGCCTGTCTACTCCTATGTTACCGACATCAATGTCATTGAACAGCGGGGCGATGGAGTACCCAGCGGTTATACCAATCTGGTAAAGACTGATATGTATAATCCCAATGGAGGCGGCGTATTGGACGCAAATCAAGGAGCAGGTGGAGCCTGGATACGGATTCCTTATAAAATAGCACAAGATAACAATCATAACGCGATTGCTGAAATACGAGTCGTTAATACCGGAGGTTCTGGCAGCGCCCCGAACAATGCGGGATGGAATACGATCAGCTTTGATCTTAATAAAGGCGCAGGGGGACCATATTTATGGTTGCTATACCGCAAAGTAAACGCGAGCGATACTAAGGCGATTGATTTTATCGGGTGCTATTCTGGAAGTAGCGCGGGTTCAAGTCAGATTTTATCCGGCTATGAATGGGCTGGCGGGCGTGTCGATCTGAACACGAGCGCAGGCGGAGCTTGGCTTTATCTGACGGTACGTAAAGTTCCGTTTACCTGGTAAACGCGCTTACGCGCATATCTTGCGGAAAGGGCTAAACAGCTTGTTTCTGTAAGGTGTGCGCATAATGGGAAAAACAACATGAAACAAGTAGTATATGTTTTTGCGGCGATCTTTCTGTTAAGCGCCGCCCTGTCCGCGCAAACAATGACAGGAGACGCAGAGCGGGAGCCTGTGGCTGTGGACCCGCCTGTGAATTCCTGGTTTTACGCATCTATGGAAACCAGTACTGGTTTTTTCTACGGAACTATGAGCGAATTTGTCTACGAGGGGGACGAGGTGTTAAGCCGCCTGGACTGGCAGGAACATTTTGTTCCCTATGTCGCGCTTGTCATGGAATTCGATGTTAAAAATGTCCTGTTCTATTTTTCCTTTTTATCCATCCTGTCCTCTAATGGCGGGCTTATGAAGGACTTTGACTATATGAATCCCGGCAGCACGGCGTATACCCATTATTCCCAGCACACCGCCCAGTTTGAAAAGCATCTGGAGTTCAACCCGGCTATCGGCTACCGGTTCCAACTGGGGAATTTCATCATTGTTCCCCAGGCGGGCGTCATGTTCAGAACCCGCAAGTGGTCAGCCCTGGACGGCTACACCCAGTACACCCAAACCGGACAAGCCTGGTCGGACTCGCTGCCAAAGCAGCAGCTTGGAGGAACGGTCATCACCTACGAAGAATCAATATGGTTTCCGGTTATTGGCCTGGGACTTGGATATACTTTCTGGGACCGCTTTGAGACCTACTTTGTAGGCGCTTATTACCCGTACATGGAAGTCAATACGATAGACACCCATATTCTGCGGAAAACCCGGTTCCACGATACCATGAAAGGCGGCATGGGATTTTACGCGGAAACGTTATTCACCTATCATCCCAAACATTCCGACAAGATGAGTTTTATCGCGAGTATCGGCTGGGAAGGGGTTTATTCCAATAAGGGGAGCATATCTTTGGGAGCTGTGGGCGCGGATCCAAGCATGGCTATTGGCAGGAATAATTATTCAAAGATAGAAAGCTCTATCTGGTGGTTTACCCTGGGGATGGTGATCTATCCTGAAAAACTCTGGCAATGGTAAACACAACGGGATTATTAGGAATAGACAGGAGTGAAGAAGGAGAAAAAAGAGCATATACTTTCTTTCTCCGAGAAGGGTTTGTTCCTATTGATATACACGCGCATCCTTTGCTGCGGGACTACCAGCGCGGCGCCATGATTGCTGAGATGGCCGCCGCGCTTATTTTGGCGTGGTCGTTCAACTATAATGGGCTTTACAAAGTGCTAAACGGCATATTGTCCATTGCATATTTTGATGGGAAGCAGCCGGTTTATTTTACGTTGCACTGGCTGCCGGAAACGCCCGCAAGCGCCCTGCGGCGGACGCTTGATGCGCTGTACGATTTGTCCCGGAAAGCAGGGCTTCCTTTTTTGCAGATACGGTGTATCGAAGAGCGTTTCCTCAAGGAATATAAATTGATTGACAGATACAACATACAGACCGAATATCGGGATAGCGACAGTGAATACGCCTATCGGACCGTGGATTTCCTTAAATTAAAGGGAACCGTCAATTTAAACAAGAGGCAGCGCCTCACGAAATTGTTCAAGCGGCAAAACATCTCATTTCATCCAATCACACGCAAAGACGCCGGTATATGTCTGGAAATACAGAATAACTGGTGTACTAACAAAGATTGCGCCATCTGCGCGTCCTATATCGGGTGTGAAAAAAAAGCGCTTGAAGTTATGGTCGCTATTTTTGACGAGCGTTTTCACAAAGGGCTTTTTCTCTGTTATGACGATATTCCAGTAGGATACTGCATCGGTGAACTGATCAATTCAAAAGTTAGTATGGCGTATTTTGCAAAATCTCCCGTACAAAATTATTTTCTTTACCTGTTGTATATGATCACAAAAACCTATTTCAGCGATATAGAATATGTAAATCTGGATTCTGATGTTGGAAACCCGGGACTGCGTATGTTTAAAACGCATTTAGGCGTTTATGAGCATTGGCGGAAATATATGTGCACCTACCAAAAAAAAGAAGACAACACACCATGATACAAAACATTCGCCGGAAAGCCGTGTATATCGGGCTGGGAATAAATATTGTATTGACCATTGTTCTGCTGGCAAACTGGGGAGAAATAAGCCTCCAGCCTTGGAAATCTGGGGGAACGCTTGCTCTGCCAACCTACGCGGAAGGGAATGACAGCAGAACGGTGATAATCACCGATTCGGAAAAATCAGCGCTCGTGCTGAACACCAAAAAAGAACTGCTGTACCAGATTTATGCAGATTCACAAAATCAGAAGCGATTTTCTGTGGCAAAATTCGCGGCCCTAGACGAGGAAAACAATCTCTATATACTCGACGCCCGTTTCGAGGGTATCCTTGCAGATAACATTGAACGGGTTTTACGATATTCGGAAAAAGGCGCCTATCTCGGCGAGATTTACCGACTCCAGTATATCAACGAGGATTTTATTCTCACCAAAGGAAAAATCGCTGGAATGGCGTATCACGCGGGCTTGATATACCTTCTGCGGCTGGAACGAGACGGTTTTTGGCTGGAACAGAGAGCTGCTGACGGAAGCGGAGACATAAGCGGGGTGTTTTTTAATTATCCAAATGCATTTCGTGATTTAGTCTACGGGCATATCAATGCGGAAAACCAGCGGATCACTATTACCACCAAAGCCGGAGCCATAAAGCAGTTTGATTTTAGCGGAAATCTTGCTTATACGTGGAGCGAGGCGCAAGCTGAAAAAGCGCTTCCCTGGACAGCTGTTTCAGATGATAAAAACAGTCTTATTTACACGGATATCATGACAGGCGTCATTTTCAGCCTTGACACCCAGAACCACACGAGGGCGGAGGTACACGCGACTGCTGAAGACCAAAGCCCCTATTACCGAATAAACTATGCTCACGGGAAACTTTTCGCAGCGTCCAATGATAATATTTTTATCAGCAGCGCGGGTGAATATGAGATCATCAGTTCGTACCGGTACGCGCCGTCTGTTCAAAGGTTGAAGGTTGCCCTGTTTGCGGGCTTGGCTCTCAATGTTCTGGTATTTCTGGCAATTCTGCTTATAGCGGCGATGCCTCTTTTGAAAAAAAAGCTGAACGGCTCATTAAAAATAATTCTGATCACGGGAAGCAGCATCGCGTTCGGCGGTCTTATCGCTTCATTCCTCATCATCAATGAGATGAACGATCAGTATAATAATAAAGTATTCAGTGAACTGGAAAACATTTCTCGGCTGGTAACAAGCATCGTTGACACAGAGACGCTGTTATCCCTTACTTCTCCCGCTGATTATGACACGGAAAAGTATCTACAGTTCAAAGAATCCATGACAGCACTGTTTTCTCAAACTGGGTTTACAGGAGAACGGGTATATCAGCTTATTTTAATGAAGCATGATACAAATATTGACATTATGTACGATCTGGAAAGTTCGGTAGGAATATTTTATCCCTTTGAAAAATATATCGATGGATTATATAAGGAGGCTTATGAAAACGGCAAATATGTACCTATTGTCCGTGATGTAACATCAGAAGGAAGCTGGCTATTTGTCTGCGGCCCCATATTTGACAAGGATGGCAAGGTTGCCGCGTTAATCGAAACTGGCTATGATATGCGGTCGGTTCAAGCGCGGATGCGCGCCGGCAATATCCAAATACTGCTTACCGTTGCAGCAGCGACTGTGGCATTTTTTCTGGCCATTATCGAATTTATTCTTGTCTTTTCCGCGTGGAAAAAAAATAAAAGCGAAATAGAAAATGATAAAACAACAAAGCCATCGTTTTATCCAGAACTCTTTAGGGCGCTGGTGTTCTTTTTGTTTATTGTAAACAACCTCGAAGCGGCAACACTGCCCATATATTCCGCGCAGATTTATGCTCCCTTTTTGCGTTTGCCCAAAGAATTCATTGTAACCCTTCCAATTATCGCGGATATGGGGTCTGCTGCATTAGCATTGCTGCTTATCCCGATTTTACTCGAAAAAACTGGCCTGAAATTGATTTGTATCGTGTCAGTTATTTTTATATTTATCGGGAATGTCCTCTGCTTTATCGCGCAAAATACGCTTTATCTGGCAATGGCGCATGTTTTTACCGGTTTTGCGGGAGGTTCCCTCATTTTGGTAATTAACACCATTATTGGCAGTCAACAAAATATCCATGGCGTGAGTAACGGATTTGCCCATTTTAACGCCTCGTATCTTGCCGGAGTGAATGTCGGAGTTGTTTTAGGGTCTATTCTCGCGCAGTTTTTCCCATACCGGGTCGTGTATTTTTTTTCCTCACTTCTGGCTCTCGCACTGATAGGAATCGCGGTGTTTTCCATTCGTTCAAAGTATCTAAAACATATCTATAATATCAGCGCGCAGCGGGAAAAAGAAAGCGGTTCTCTGCTTACTTTTCTGCTAAACCCATCAGTTTTCGCAGTGCTTGTTTTTTTGATAATTCCTTATGTGATATCTTTAAGTTTTACCAGTTATTTCATGCCTGTTTATGGTATTGAAAATGGGCTTCGGGAATCCAATATCGGACAACTCATCCTCCTCAACGGATTGTTTGCGATTCTTTTTGGAACATCCCTTTGCGAGTTCATCGCGGAAAAAATATCCATAAAACTCATTATTATTTTCTCTCTCACGCTGAACGCCGGCGCCATCTATTTGTTTTCCCTGAATATGTCTGTGAATATGCTGGTTATCGTTATATTTATTCTCGCCATTGTCAATATATTTGCGCTCACCAACATTCAAACGTATTATGCGACGTTATATCAAAACGCTGGAATTTCATCGTCAAAGGCGCTTGGCGTTTATTCCGCTATTGAAAACGCGGCAATGGCAGCAGGCCCGGTTGTTTTCAGTTATATAGCGTCTGAAAATACGGCGCCGAAAATGAAGATATTGGCGGGAGCCTTGCTGGGCGGCCTTTTTCTGTTCGCGCTCATTGTCGGTATATGCGGTGGCAAGACAGTCCACTCTAAATAAGCGGTGTGGATCAAATAATACATACTCGCCAAACGACCATTCCAGCGGACTGTTGGTGGCAAATGCCCGCTGGAACAGGTCAGCGCTCTTCTCAGGCAGCGCGTCCGCCATGACTCACAGCCATTCAAGCACGTGGACAACTCAGGCTTACCACATGTCCCTTTCTTGCTGAAATCACGAGTGGAAACGCACATGAAGAAACACTGGAGAGCGAAGCTCAAGCCTCCGCAAAGCTCTTTGCCCAACTCAAAAGCCGCCTCCGCTGACCTACCATTGACAAAGTTTTTTACTATTTTTGTTTGATAAGCGCTTGACATTCTCTTGAAAGATATTATACTTGTTAGTATGGTTTTAACATGAATGGTAATATGGTAGAACATATCTCATACCTATATCACCTTAGGTAAAAGATATACGAACACAACATTGTCTTCAGACACTGAACCGTTGTCTTCAGACACTGCCATATCCAATGCAAAAGGAGCATGAATTATGAATGAGAGAACAGATTGGTTCCCGACAACACGGGAAAAACAACTTGAAAAGGCAAGAACATGGATACATGTGCTTTTACCGGGTAACCCGCCGCCCTTCGGCGTGCCGCAGGGCGAGGCTGAAGGACTTAAGACCATAACCGATGAGGCGGGAAACAGTCTTGAACTGGCAGTTTCGGGCGACCGTACCCCAGTGATTATCGCTAAATGCAGAGATGACTTTAACCATCTGAAAAAGAAGATGCGGTTTATCAAGAGCCGCTACTTCATCGGTCTTACAGACGCGGAACTCGCCTCTCTGGGTCTCCGTCCCCACAAAGCTCATTCGCCCATACCGCCGCCTGAAGGGTTTCCCGAAGCAGACGTGAGTTATCCAGGCGTGCATACTCTTGACCTGCGCCTCAGACCTGTAGCCGGTCAGCCCACTTTTGACATGCGTTCTGGTTACGGCTACCGAATCTACTGGGGAGTGATGCCTCCAGGTGGAGCCACAGTGGAGGCCGCGATAGGGGAGAAACGGGAACTGATGAAGCCGCCAACTTCCGGGAAGGAGCTTTCCTATTCTCGGTGGACACGGCGGCGGAAAGAACGGTTTAAGTTCGACGGAGACAGCGGCAAAACCGTGTTTTTTTGTATTAGGTATGAAAACAGTAAAGGCGAAGTTGGAGAGTTCGGCCCGCTATTTTCTGCTATAATACCTTAGGCATAACCAGGCAAAGCTCCGCTCTCATAGTTGGGTGTATGGCGCTATCGGTAAGTCATACCTAGTCTTGTCATCTCCTTTGGCATCTGCCCTAGCCGGTTTGAGTTTTGCCTGTATCTTATGCTTGCTTACAGCTTGCCGTTTATGGCAAAACAATTACTGAAACTGTATCCGTCGCACCAGGACTACGTTGACAAGGTGAAGGCGGCGGCATTCGTTTGAATGGATGGTCATCTGAAGTACAGCGCAGCAGCGACGATGAGGACGCAGAGGCAGAAAACAGTGGCGTCTCTCCCAGTGAACGGATAGCGCTTATAGCCGCTGTCCCGCTTCCGCTGATTAAAACCCCTCAGATCAGCGGAAATGGCGCCGCCCTCGATTTTCCGCACTGAAGAGATAAGCAATGGCACACAGAGCGGCAGGATCAGTTTTATCTTTTTGAAGAAGTTTCTAGTGTCAAACTCAACACCCCGCGCTACTTGCGCTTCTATGATTCCGGTCATTTCAGCGGCAAACAGGGGAATGAAGCGGATCGCTGTAGTGAGGACAAAGGTGTATTTATAGGGAATGTGCAGCTTCTGAGTCAGCGCGTTTGAAATGTCGGTCATTTTAGTTACAGACAACATCAGGGTTAACGGCATGGTTGCCGCGATGAGCCGCGTTACAAAGAGCAGGGAAAAGAGCAGACCGCGATCCGTGATGTAGATGTTCAGGGGAAGCCTGAGCAGGATCGTTCCGTCACGAACAAAGAATATCTGTACCATGAATAGCACAATGGATAACTTTATGAGTGAGAGCATGATTCTGATCGAGCGAGAGACAATTCCTGCTGTGGCTGAAAGACAGAGGTTCACAATGATGACTCCTACGACAAAGAGCAGCTTGTCGCTTATGAAACAGGCTGCACAGAGCGCAAACGCAAGCACAAGTTTAATCAGGGGATTGAGACGGTATAAAAAAGAGTTACCGTCAATATAATCAAGCAGTCCGTTCATTGTGTCTCCTTTATCCGTTTAAGCATATCGTCAATCGTAAACACCTGCTCAAAACCAGCGCCCAGCTCAAGGGCAAGCGCTGGTATCTGTGCTGGCAGTAGAGAGGCTTCGCTGAGTAGAGCGCGGTTTTTCATCAGCGCACGCACTGTGTCGTCGCCGATGAGCCGGCCTTTGCTCAGAACAAGCGCCCGGTCCGCAAAATCAGCAACCACTTCCATGTCATGAGAAATCATGAGGATGGTCGCGCCTTTTTTATGAAGATGGGAAATAATTTCCATAATGAACATACATTCGCGGTAATCCAAGCCAGTGGTTGGCTCGTCAAGGATAAGAACCTTTGGTTCACGGGCAAGTATCGAGGCAAGGGCAAGCTGCTGTCGCTCGCCCCGGCTCATGCTGAATGGTTCCCGTCTGCCGTCCAGCGCAAAGAGCGAAAGCATCTGCTCACAACGGCGGCTCTGTTCCTCAGTGTCTGACACCACGTATTCAAGGCCGAACATGATTTCATCCCGAACCGTGTTCTGGCAAATCTGGCGATCAGGATTCTGGAACAGATACGCCACAGTCCGCGCTAGGTCGCTCACTCGCGCATTTCGGGTATCTTTGCCGTCAAGGGTAACGGTTCCTGATGACGGCTTCAAAAGGCCGTTGCATAGCCTGCACAGGGTCGATTTCCCTGCCCCGTTTTCGCCAACCAGGGCAACAAACTGACCGGCGTCTATCTCAAAGGACACATCGCGTATGATAGACCTGGCCTCGTAGCCAAAATCTACCTTATTAAGGCGCAGCATAGGCATGTGCACGCGCCAGGGCCTGTCGCGTCATGGCAAGCCCCTCCTCAAGATTGAGCGGCAGGTTCCCCTGATACAAAGCCTGCTCACGTAAACGCTTACCCAAGGTTGTAACACGGGGGATGTTGACGCCGCTTTCTTCAAGCGCCCCAGCGTGCTGCAACACATCTTTAACCGTACCTTCCAATAGTAGAACGCCGTGGTTCAGCACGAGTAGCCGGCGAGCAAATTCACACAGGAGCATGATCTTCTGCTCAACAATGATAACAGTCATGCCGTATTGCTCGTTGAGTTCTTTCAAATACTCAAAGATTCTACGGCTTGAACACGGGTCAAGCTCGCCGGTCGGCTCATCAAGCACGATCACCTTAGGGCGCAGGGCTGTGATCGCGGCAATGGCGGTCTTCTGCTTCTGTCCGCCGGACAGGGAATTGAGCGGCCGGTGTCGCAAATCCGCGATGCCAGCTGCGGACAAAGCCTCGCTCACCCGTGTTTCGATCTCGTCGTGGGGAACGCCGAAGTTTTCAAGGCCAAAGAGAAGCTCGTCCTCCACCACGCCTGCGACCATCTGAGCGTCAATGTCTTGGAACACACTCCCCACAATGCGCGAGAGGTTTTCTGTTCCCGCGTCCACTGTGTCAAGGCCATTCACGGTAACACTGCCGTAAAAGTCGCCGGAATAGTGGTGCGGCACAACCCCATTTATGGCAAAGGTGAGTGTTGATTTCCCCGCGCCCGAATGACCAATGATCCCCACAAAGTCCCCATCAGCGATTTCCAGACTGATCTTAGAAAGCACGTCCCGATTGGAGCCAGCGTAGCGGAATGTTAAGCCCTTAACGCTTATCATCGTTTATCTTTAGGGCAAGTTTGAGCGGCACATATAGTATCTGCACAATAACTGCGTTGATCGTGGCAGTACCAAAGATGATTGCCATGAATATCGCCAGCGGGGTTGGCGTGATGTCAACGCCTGTGTAGTACATGAGGTACATGATGCCGATAAAGCTGAACCCAGAGGCCAATGTACTTACAAAAGCGCAGAACACGGTTTTCACCGGTAGCTTGATCCGTTCCAGTGGAAGCCGGATCAGTAAGCACATAGCCAGCGCGCCGACAAGCTCACTGGCAAAGTTGATATAGGGCTGTCCCGGAAAGAACTGGCAGATAGCGCCAGAAAGTAGACCGATGATTGCCGCCTCTATGAAGCGTGGCCTTATGAGCAGAATCACCAGACAGTACATAGCGATGATGAAGTTCGGCTTCATCCCGAAGTTGATCACTGAACCCACGAAAAATTTGAGTACAGCCCCAGCAGCCAGCAGAATACCGATGAGCAATACCTCACGAATCCCCAATCCCTTCTTTTCCCGCACAGCAACTTCTCGTTTAACGGCTTCCGTTCCCACAAGCTCTTTCATAAAAACTCCTTTTAACGTAACTCGACGCCTTCAATGCGTCGGCAAACAATGACTTCTGTCCAAAGACGTATTCGCCAATGTGTATAGCGTTACTGTATATAGTAATTAAATTTTCGTCAAGTAGCAAGACAAGAGGAGAAAGTGCATGCAAGAGCCGTGAGCCTCGTTTAGGATACTTGTAGGATGGGTATCAATGTATGAAGCAGTATTCCTGCATCGGTGGTAGTAGATTGCATGTGATAGTTTTTTTCATTGTCGCTGCCGCCTGATCAAAACCTATTGCCATGAATTTTTAAGCGTGATAGCGTGATAGCTTCAATCTTAAAACACAGAAGGCTTTGTATGTCGCCACTAAAATGGCTATGGTCTTACATGGGTAAGCGGCGTTTCCGGCTTATGGCTGGACTTTTCCTCGCCGCTATCAGTTCGGGAACTATGTTCGTCAACCCTATGCTTTCACAACGTCTCATCGACGACGTGATTGTGCCGCACAACACGGAACCGCTCATCAGACTGCTTCTTATGATGTTCGCTGTACAGATTGCACGGCTCTCCCTGCGCTATGTCATGGTTATACTCATGGAATTGAGTAGCACTGACGTTATGACGGATATACGCCGTTGTATGTACGAAGTGGTTCAGAATCAGGACTACCACTTCCTCAACCGCGTCCGTACGGGTAACATTATGACCCGCATGACAAGCGACCTCGACATGATCCGGCACTCTGTTGCCTGGATCACTTACCAATTCGTTGATGCGGTAGTGCTTTTCGCCTCATCATTCACCTTTCTCATGTTTGTCAACTGGAAGCTGGCGCTCTGCCTCACTGCTGTTACGCCATTCATCCTCTTGCTCTCGAGACGTTTCGTTAAACGAATCAGGCCGCGCTTTGTGCTGTTACGGCAGAAGCTCACCGAACTCAGCACTCGCGTTACCGAAACCATCGACGGTAACCGCGTGGTCAAAGCATTTGCCCGTGAACCGTTTGAACAGGAACGCTTCGAGAAACACAACGCTAAGTATCGTGATACCAGTATTGAAAACGCGCTGATTTCTGCAAAGTATCAGCCAGTCCTTGAGTTTCTCAGCCAGATACTTGCTGTTATTACTTTGCTGGTTGGCGGAATCTTCCTTATTAAAGGCGAACTGACCCCCGGTCAGTATCTTTCCTTTTCATCACTTACCTGGACCCTAGCCGCGCCCCTGCGTATGCTTGGTATTCTGCTTGCCGACCTGCAGCGTTTCCATGCAGCAGCCAGCATGATTATGGAAGTGGTGAACTCGGAAATTGGCATTGTGGATAAGCCCGATTCCATAAAACTCATCCGCCCATCAGGACGGGTTGAGTTTAAGAACGTTAGTTTTGATATTGAAGGCGCGTCCATTCTCAAGGATGTGAGCTTCAAGATAGAACCCGGAGAGACTATCGGCATATTGGGCAGTACCGGCGCGGGTAAAACGTCGCTGGTCAACATGCTTCTGCGCTTTTATGAGCCAACCACTGGCGAGGTTCTGCTTGACGGTGTTAATGTGAACCGCTATACCCTTTCCTCGCTCCGGCGGCGCGTAGGGCTTGCTATGCAGGATGTGTTCCTGTTCTCGGACTCGGTTAAGGGCAACATCGCTTATGGGCGACCCCAACTTGACGAAGAGTCCATACGCAAACGCGCAGCACAGGCGGACGCGGACGGCTTCATTCAGCGGATGCAGAACGGCTATGACACCCTTGTTGGTGAACGCGGTGTGGGACTGTCAGGAGGCCAGCGCCAGCGCATTTCTCTGGCCAGGGCGCTTGCGGTGAAGCCCGCAGTGCTTATCCTCGACGACACCACTTCAGCAGTTGACAGCGAAACCGAGCAGTACATACAGCACCAGCTCCACTCTCTGGACTTCTCCTGCACAAAGATCATCATCGCCCAACGCATTAGTTCATTCCGAGACGCGAGCCGGATTCTGGTTATGGACAAGGGGCGCATCGTAGAGTGCGGGTCCCATGAGGAACTGCTGGCAAACAAAGATTTCTACCACCACATCTGGACCCTGCAAAACAACGCAGGAATGGCGGCTATGGAAACGAATCCAGAAACAGCGTTTTCATCTGAAACAGAACTCAAACAGGCTATAATCTGAGGTCAAACATGAGTAAAAAGAAACAACAAACTCAAGACGCGGCAGCCCAAGGACGCAACCGCTATGACGTTGACGAATACCTTGACGAGAAAATCAGCTTTTCCAACTTCAAGCGGTGTTTCGTCTATATATCACGGGTAAAAGGCCCCATGCTGGCGGCGCTGCTCTTCAGTCTTCTGGGAAGCGTCATTGGCCTATCTGGCCCCCTCATCACCCAACACGCGATTGACGTGGCAATCCCCAACAAAGACCTAGGCCGCCTCGTGTTAATGGTAACACTTCTCGGCGGAACTATCATCATCAGCATTGTCTTTGGCGCAATTCGTAACATACTGGTGGCAAAAGCTGGTCAAACCATCATCCACGACATTCGCTATGACCTTTTTGCCCACCTGCAAAAGCTGCCCTTCGCCTATTACGACAGCCGCCCCCATGGGAAAATCTTCGTACGCGTTGTGCCTTACGTAAATGGCGTGTCAGACGCCCTATCAAACGGTGTACTTAACTTCATTATAGAAATACTGAACATCGTTTTCATCATCTTCTTTATGTTTCAGGTCAGCCCCACCCTTGCCACAGTAACAATACTCGGCTTACCGGTACTTGCCCTGTTCATCTGGACTATTAAGACCCAGCAACGTCGCGCATGGCAGCGAGTGTCAAACAAAAACTCGAACCTCAACGCCTATGTGCAGGAATCGGTTGATGGCGTGCGCGTAACCCAAGCTTTTGACCGGCAGAAGCGCAACCTCGACACGCTTGATCGCCTTGCCAAAGACCGGAACTACGAATGGATGCACGCACAGTACATCTCAAACTCCGTGTGGTTCTCCACTGAGACCATTAGCCAGATCGTTTTTTCCTTTGTGTATATTGTTGGTGTGTTTGTGCTGGAGCCAATGGCAAGTTTCGGTATGTTACTGGCAATGGGGAACTACGCATGGCGTTTTTGGCAGCCCATTATCAATCTTGCTAACATCTATAACACGTTTATTACAGGTATGTCCTATCTCGACCGTATCTTTGACGCCATGTCCGAGCCAGTGCTTATTGAGGATGCTAAGGACGCGGTGGAACTGCCGCCGATTCGTGGACACGTGGAGTTCCAAAACGTGAGCTTCGCCTATGATAAGGGGCGTCCGATTCTCAAGAATGTAAGTTTTGTTGCGGAGCCGAGCGATAGCATCGCCATTGTGGGCCCAACGGGCGCGGGCAAGACGACTATTGTCAACCTACTGTCGCGTTTTTACAACATTGAAGAAGGTACGGTACGAGTTGATGGACTCGACATCATGCATCTGACCTTGTCCTCCTTACGCAAGCAGATGGGCATTATGTTACAAGACAGTTTTATCTTCACTGGCACCATTGCCGACAACATCCGCTATGGGAAGCTCAATGCATCTGACGCTGAGGTTCGCGCAGCCGCTGAACTCATTGGTGCAAACACTTTTATCGAGAAACTTCCTAAGGCTTATGACACCGAAGTAACGGAGCGTGGCGGCGGCATCTCCCATGGAGAGAAGCAGCTGCTTGCCTTTGCCCGCACTCTTCTTGCAAACCCGCGCATACTCATTCTCGACGAGGCCACGAGCAGCATTGACACTGGCACTGAGCAGCTTGTACAGGACGGCATTCGCACACTGATGAAGGGGCGCACCTCGTTCCTGATCGCGCACCGGCTATCCACGATTCGCGACTGTTCCCGCATCATGTACGTTACCGATGGCCGGATTGTTGAGTCTGGCTCTCATGATGAACTCATGGCGCTCAAGGGCTATTACTACAAACTCTGCCGCGCCCAGTATTCGGTGTAGGTGAACATCCCGCAATAGGCTGTCCAAAGGGTCAGCTTATTGCGGTTTTAGGAGTCGCAACAACCTTAGAGGCTTGTTTCAGCCTGAAATCGCTGTTAGGTTCATGCACAGACACATGAAAGGTTCATGCACAAACGCATGAAGCTAGTCGGTAGCTATATCGAGAGGATAGTAAGAAATAGAGATTGAGATTGCGCGACAGACGAGCGCGGAGAGGAGAGAAAGATAGACAAGACGGAGAA
>JAIRYV010000003.1 GCA_031267685.1 Treponema sp. | reverse complement strand
TTTTTTTTTGTAACACACACACTAGTTGAGTGGGTCCACACACACTAGTTGAGTGCGTCCACACACACTAGTTGAGTGTGTATCACACACACTAGTTGAGTGCGTCCACACACACTAGTTGAGTGTGTATCACACACACTAGTTGAGTGTGTCCACACACACTAGTTGAGTGTGTCCACACACACTAGTTGAGTGCGTCCACACACACTAGTTGAGTGCGTCCACACACACTAGTTGAGTGTGTCCACACACACTAGTTGAGTGTGTATCACACACACTAGAACTCCAAAATGACGCTTTAATGTATCGACACGGCGACTAGGGATTTCTGGGCAGTGAACATACTCACCAGCGCTACAAGGCTTTGCGCGTCAAACTCGCCAGTACGCAGGGTGAGGTAGAGGCCGTCTTCCTGTGGGTCATTGGCAAAGAGTATGGCGGCAAGACCAATTGGACTACCAAGACTGGCGCTGTCCGTACTGGGCAGGAAGCGCTTTATCAGGGCAAGTATGCCAAGAATCCCCCGCGTCTGACTCACCGAGGACGTGCCAATGCGGATAAGCGCAGAATAGTTCTCATTCACAGCCTGAACACTGATCATTGTCTGCCCCACCGGAAGCATAAGCGATACACCCAGCATTTCCAACACCTGCCCTATACCCAATGATGCCAGAAACGTTTGCAGGAACTGGTTAACCGGCACGGCAGCGTCATCAAGCCAGAGCGCGAGTACCGCGTCACGGCGGAACGCAGCAAAGTCTTCCGGAATGGCAACGCCAGGGACAGGCGCAAAGGGGTCAGCGTCCGAAACAAAGACTTGATTGGCGCTCAGAGACAGGGCGCTGCGGCTCTTCTCGGAGTACCAATAGGAGGCGCCCGTCTCAGAACGCTGTTTCTTCCACGTGGAACTGAAAAACAGCCCCATGTTAACGCCAAAAGTCGGATAGCTTCCCGCGCCAGCCAGCATGAAACTGCGCTTCGTATCGTTAGGGTAAAAAGCCATCATCGCGCTATCGGTACGCTCAACCATGTCCGCCACTTCTTTTTGACTAAGGGATTCAATCGGAAGTATTGCCAGCAGAGGTCCCATCTGCGCTACATCAGCGTACATATAAACCAAAGCACCGGGCGCAAGTGGGATATACTCGCGCCCATCGATCTCAGAGATAAGGTCGGCCTTACTTGTCGAACAGGCGGCTAGAAGTAAAGCGGTAAGAGCCGCGAGCCACATTTTTTTCATAATGTCTTATACCTTCTCTATTCTGACTAGCCAGGTTTCATCGCCAGCCTCAAGTTTAGTCAAGCCTGAGTCATCGGGCTTGACCCACAGGGTTTCAATAGCCAGAGTTTCACTGGCAACAAAATCGGAAAAGTGTTCCCATGCCTGTTTCAGCTTATCTGACCCGAATATGCGCAGGCGGATTCGGTCGGTAACAGCAAGGCCGGTTTCTTTACGCAGATTCTGTACCCCGCGAATCAGGTCCCGGACATCGCCCTCTTCCGCAAGTTCCTGCGTGATTTCCGTATCCAGACCAACAGTGAGGGTTCCCTCGTTCAAAATCTTCAGATTGGCCTTTTCAATGCGGCGGATACTCAGCTTGCTGACGTCAATGTCAACCATGCGACCGTCAGCCTCTATCGCAAGGATTGCGCCGTCAAGAAGTCCCTGAATCTCGTTCTGGCTCAACTCAGCGATACGGCTGGCAATGGTCTTCATGTCCTTGCCCAGCTCTTTGCCAAGCACACGGAAGTTGGCCTTAACCTCGTATTCCACCAGGTCTCCCTCGTTATCCTGAAAGATGATCTGCTTCACGTTGAGTTCTTCCCGAATCGTGTCTTCCATTTCAAGAAGCACTTTTTTCTCTTCAATGTCGCGGGTTACCAGTTCAACGGTTTTCAGTGGCTGACGTACCTTGAGGTTGTGTATTGAACGGAGCGCCCGCCCCATACTCACCGCATGGCGAACCGCGGCCATCTTGTATTCGAGCTGGACATCGCGCCGTTCCTCACACACCTTGGGGAAATCAGCGAGATGCACAGATTCGGGGTCACGGCCCTCCACGCGGAGGTTACCCCAGATTGCGTCGGTGGTAAAGGGGATGAACGGAGCGGCCACAGTGATAAAGGTCTTCAGCACATCGTAAAGCGTGCTGTAGGCGTCGAGTTTGTCTGCGTCGTTCTCGCTCTTCCAAAAACGGCGACGGGAACGGCGGATGTACCAGTTGTTGAGCAGATCAATGAAGTCGAGGATCGGGTCAATCGCACGGGATAGGTCATAGGCGTCAAGCGCGGAACCGACTTTGTCAACAAGGGTTTCGGCGGTGGACAGTATCCACTTGTCGAGCGGGTTCGAGGGCCTGGCTGGAGCGCATTGCGGGCTTACCTTGTCGATGTTTGCGTATGTAACAAAAAAGCTATAGGCGTTCCACAGGGGGATAAGGATGCTTTTCATCACCTCCTTCACGCCTTCATCGTTGTAACGCAGGTCATCGGCCTTAACCACAGAGGAATGAACGAGGAAAAGCCGGAGCGCATCGGCCCCGAAACTGTTTACCACCTTCATAGGGTCAGTGAAGTTCCGCAGGCTCTTGCTCATCTTCTTGCCATCGCTGGCAAGCACTAGGCCGCTGACAATGCAGTTCTTAAACGCAGGCTTCTTGAAAAGCGCCGCCGCCAATATGGTGAGGGTATAGAACCAGCCTCGAGTCTGGTCTAGGCCCTCGTTGATAAAGTCTGCTGGGAAGTGCTTCTCAAAGAAGTCCTTGTTCTCAAACGGATAGTGGGTTTGGGCATAAGGCATAGCACCGGACTCGAACCAGCAGTCCAGCACTTCTGGTATGCGGCGCATGGTTCCGCCACAGCCGCCAGTGGCCTTATCGCAGGGTATGGTGATTTCATCAACAAAGTGCTTGTGCAGGTCTTGCGGCTCCTTACCTGACAGGGCTTTGAGTTCAGCACGGCTGCCAATGCAGATGGTCTTGCCACAGTCAGGGCATTTCCAGATGGGAAGCGGGTTGCCCCAGTAGCGGTTGCGGCTGATAGCCCAATCCCGTGCGCCCTCAAGCCACTTGCCAAAACGCCCATCCTTGATGTGTTCAGGAACCCAGTAAATCTGCGCGTTGGCATCCAGCATATCGTGCTTAATCTTCTGGACATTGACAAACCAACAACTCATAGCACGATAGATGAGCGGACTTCCACAACGCCAGCAATGAGGGTAGGCGTGGAGTATCTGCTCACGCTTCACGAGTTTGCCTTCCTTCTTGAGCCTTTCGATAATGGCTTTGTCCGCGTCTTTCACGAAAACACCCGCATAGTCTGGCACTTCGTTGGTAAAACGGCACTCTGCGTCAATCGGGCAAATGACTGGTATGCCTGTACCTTTAAGCACGCGCTGGTCGTCTTCGCCAAAGCCCGGTGCTGTATGCACGACGCCGGTTCCGTCTTCAGTGCTGACAAAGTCTCCAGCATACGTGCGGAAGGCGTTATGCTCACGCGCCTCTTTGAAGTACGGAAACAGTGGCTCATACTCAATGCCAAGAAGCGCCGCCCCCTTTGCTCTGAGCAGAACCGTATAGTCAGTGGCGTTCTTATAATATGCGGTCAAACGCGCCTCAGCCAGCAGATAGCGCTCACTGCCATCCTGTATCAGCACATAGTCAATCTCAGGCCCCAATACAAGGGCAAGGTTTGAGGGCAGGGTCCACGGCGTTGTTGTCCATGCGAGGATGTAGGTTGGCACTTCGGGCTTTGTCAGGAGCGAGGCCACAGCCGAATCACCCGCTGCCGGACTTGCCGGGACAAGGCCATTCACCGTAAACCTGATTGTAATGGCTGGATCATAGACGTCCTGATGGCCGCCAAGGTTTAGCTCGTGGTTGGACAGCACGGTAGCACAGCGAGGGCAGTAGGGCAGGATGTAGTAGCCTTCGTAAAGCAGGCCATTATCCCACAAACATTTCATCACCCACCAGATGCTTTCCATGTAATCGCTGTCCATGGTTTTGTAGTCGTTATCAAAATCAACCCAGCGACCAAGCCGCGTGATCACCTGCCGCCATTCCTTTGTGTAACGCAGAACCGAGTCACGGCAGGCTTCATTGAAAGCCGCAATGCCATACTTTTCAATGTCAGTCTTGGAGTTTAGTCCAAGCTCCTTTTCAATGAGATTCTCGACTGGCAGGCCATGACAGTCCCAGCCAAAACGCCGTTCCACCTTTTTCCCCTTCATGCTTATATAGCGGGGGATAATATCCTTGATAGTGCTTGGCACAAAATGGCCGAAGTGAGGAAGCCCTGTGGCAAAAGGCGGGCCATCGTAGAACACATACTCCTCAGCCCCATCCCGCTGCTGCACGGATTTCTCAAAGATATGATTTTTTTCCCAAAAAGCCGCCACCTCTTCTTCCAGCATGGGAAAACTTACTTTAGGATCAACTGTTTTATACACAACAACCTCCGGTTTCTTATTTTTTTTCACTATGCCATAACTTATGCCTCTATTTCTAGTAGACGTGAAAAAGCTATTCTGCCTATAATACCACAATAAGACAGTTAAGGAGGAAAAAATGTCATTAACAAAGACCTATCCTAAAGCAGGTAAAACCTGCAAAGTAAAGTTTGATGTACCTGCTGATCTTGCGCAAGACGCAAAGATTGTACGGGTATTGGGGGATTTTAACAACTGGAATACCAAATCTGACAGTTCCAAGATGAAGAAGAACGATGACGGCTCTTTTACAAAAGAGATCGCGCTTGAACAGGGTAAGGAATTCCAATTTCGTTATCTGATTGACGGTGAACGTTGGGAAAACGATAGAAACGCGGATAAATATGTCCCGGCTCCCAATTCGCCAGACGATAACTCGGTCGTTATAGTAGGGTTTGCTCGTTAAGCCTAGTGCGTAACGAGCATGTGTAGTCAAGAGAGTGGGCATCGCTTCTGCGGGCGCTCACTCTACAGTGAAACGGTAGACCGCGCTCTGGGTAAAGCCGGAAATGTCATAGGCTATGATTTCCAGTGTAATCTGGCCGCGAGTGAAGAAGGTTTCCCCTATCTCGTAGAACGGATCATGCGCGTAGACATGACTCACGGGCACAAGACCATTGCGATACACCATAAGCACTCCATCCCGCGCTGAATACGTTTCAAACGTAAGTTCTCCGACCTCACTTCCATTCAAGATACAGACAATTCGGTATGGCGCGAGAACTGTATCAGACGGACTGGTGAGTGTATCAATTACGTCAACAGCTATAGAGTACCTGCCTTGAGCAATACGCCCCTGCGAAGCGTCAATCAGCTGGCCATCACTGTTTTCTAGGAAGAGCCCGCGAATGAGCGGGGACCTTGTATCCGGCAGAGGCGTCATGATCATGGCGGGATTCACCCAGCGGCGGTCTTTCCGGTCAAACAGGGAAAAATGGAAGCCGTTGAACCGCGTCCAGCCGGACCTGCCGGAAATGCCTATTTCGGTGTTTTTGGAGATAGACTTTGGCAAGGCGTTGAAAAGCTCCTTTGATTGCCTATCGTCAAGGCGACTGTAGATGCTGATGATATCGCCATGATCCACGGCAATCCATGTTCCCAAAGGTTCAGGTAACTGGGAGGCAGTGTTTGAACTATCCTGCGCAAAGAGAATCTCGCCGTCATCAGCAGCTTGAACCGACCCTGTGCCAGCAAAAGAAACACCCAGCACGGGCGTTCCCCCATCATTCCAACCAAAGTTACTAACCAGGGTTTCGCTTAGGGACGGCCAGTCCATAGCGTATACGGAAGATGCGCTCAATAAGAGCGCGATAGAAAGAAAACGAATCTTTATTGTTTCCATCATACTCAGCTCCTTTAGACGCTATCAAGCGTCTCTTTACAGATAATGTTGACAGCAAAAGATAACTCAAAAAGGAGTTTGAGACAATAGGTATATAGATACTTTCCCTTCCATAAGTAGCACTATTTTACCTGTTTGACACTTTTTTCGTTTTTACAATCTTTACAAGGTCATACGGAAAACGCCGAAGCAAGATCGTCCTTCTGCCGTACCAAACCTGCCGACGCGCTATTGTTTGCTGCTGCTGGACAAGGTCTGCCGGGAGCAAAGCCTATCGCTGTTGCATGATGTACTGCCAAACTGTATGGCGTCTATGAATGAGCTTCCTGAATCGATAAACGATATAACCGATAAAATCAAAGATATACTGCTCTTCCCCAAAAGCAAGTTTCTTATATGCAAGCACAATTCGCTTAACTTCAGAATAAGGCGCTTAAACTAGAGTTTAAGCGCCTTAAACTCTAGTTTAAGAGATTTAAACTCCAGTTTAAGCGCCTTAAACTCTAGTTTAAGCGTCTTAAACTAGAGTTTAAGAGACTTAAACTAGAGTTTAAGACGCTTAAACTGGATGCTACGTGAGATTGTACTTGGACATTGTGGTTCTTGCAGAGAAGCTGTATTGTAACTGTCCTGCACGGAAGTTTGCCATCATCAGGGACATGAACAAGCACTGCGCCTGTGAAGGAAACGCTCAGTATAGACATTCCCCCATCATTCCAGCCAAAGTTACTAACCAGGGTTTCGTTTAAGGGCAGCCAGTCCATAGCGTATAAGGCGGATGCGCTCAGTAAGAACGCGGCAGGGAAAAGACACACCTTTATTATTTCCATTATACTCAGCTCCTTTAGACCCTATCAAGCGTTTCTTTGCAGATATGATAACAAAAAGATAACTCAGAAAGAGACTCAAGTCAATAGGTATTTCTATTTTTTATCTTCTATAAGACAACACTATTTTTAGGTGAGGCAAACCTAAAAAAGCCTTGAGGAAGACCATCAGGTTTTTCCTCAAGGCGATTGCTCTGTCAATCATAAGAACTATTATCAATATACTGATGAGCGGCTGATGGCAATTCCTCTTTATGAAGGAATTGCGAAGCCTCTACAGCCCATACGCCTTAATTTTATTCAGTATGGTTTTACGGCTGATGCCTAATTGCTCGGCAGCGCGAGTGCGATTGCCCTTATACTGAAGCAAGGCGTCTTTAACAGCCTCCCGCTCTATGCTGTCAAGGGAACGCGCACTGTTAACTGCTCCACTCGTGCCGATGCCGTTGGTATCAGCGCCACGTGCGGCTGCACTGGTGGTTGTTGATACTGTTACTGGCGTCGCCACGTGCGGAGTAGAGCGCAGGTCAAGGTCAACGCTTTCAATGGTCGTGCCATTACAAAAGATAAGTGCGCGTTCCAGCACGTTCTCCAGTTCCCGGATATTGCCAGACCATGAATAAGCACAGAGGCGATCAATTGCCTCATCGGTGAGTTCCGGCGCGAGGCGTCCCATGCGCGCAGCCAGCTTATGCGTCAGGTGTTTGGCGAGTGATGGAATATCATCCCGCCGATCCCGTAAAGGGGGGAGTTCAATGCGGAAAACGTTTATACGGTAATACAGGTCTTCGCGGAACGCGCCTTCTTTCACCATGTGCTCAAGATTGCGGTTGGTGGCTGAAACAATCCGCGCAGTTACCGGAATGTCGCTGACGCCGCCCAGCCGCCGAATCTTGCGCTCCTGCAAAACGCGCAGCAGCTTCACCTGCAAGGCCATGGGCATCTCGCCGATCTCGTCAAGAAAGAGACAGCCGTCACCGGCAAGCTCAAACAAGCCCTGTTTACGAGATACCGCGCCGGTAAACGCGCCCTTCTCATGTCCAAAAAGCTCGCTCTCCATCAATGACTCGTGTATGCCGCCAATGTTCACCGCCACAAACGGCTCGGCGCTCTTAACACTTCGCGCATGTACCTCCCGCGCCACAACTTCCTTGCCCGTGCCGCTCTCGCCGGTGATAAGCACTGTAACATCAGCTGAGGCGATCTTGTCGATCTGGACTGAAATATGCCGCATGACGTCACTGTTACCCAGCAGCAACTTTTGCGCATGGTCTCTTGTACGGTTGTCCGCCTCAATGAGGTTTTCACGGCGTTTGTTGTCAACTAGACTCCGTATCTTGATGGTGAGTTCCGCTGGATCAAAGGGCTTTACCAGATAGTCCTTTGCCCCGCGCTTCAGAGCTTCCACCGCGTCAGCAATCTGCCCATGGGCAGAAATCATGATCACCGGCGTCAGTATGCCGCGTGTCTGCATCCACTCAAGCACCTCCTGACCGCTCATCAGTGGCAGTTTTAGATCAAGTATCACGGCGTCAAAGTGTTCGGTCTCCAGATAACCAAGCGCAGCTTCCCCGCTCTCCGCGCTTTCCGACTCAATGTCCTCAAGGCTTAGGTATTTTTTTAACGAAAGCCTGATGTTCCGCTCGTCATCGACAATCAAAATCTTCATAATCTTCTCCTTAATGTTCTCCCTGCCTCAATCTATTTTGCGCTCAGGTAAGGTAATCCTGGCCACAGCGCCACCACCTTCGCGATTGGCAAGTTCGATAGTACCGCCAACTGCCTCGATGAAACGCTTGCTGATGGCAAGCCCGATGCCTGTACCAGTGCTTTTCTTAGTAAAAAAGGGGTCAAAGACCCGTCTAAGGTCAGCCTCCGCAATGCCCTTGCCTCGATCAAAGACATTGACAATAACCGTGTTGCCAACGCGGATAATCGACGCGCCAACATCAGCTTCATTGCTGCCTGATTCAAGCGCGTTGCGGATGATGTTCTCAAAAACCGAACGCGCCCGCTCCGTGTCCATGCTGACAAGCGCATCGCTTGCGATCTCCGCGCTCACTATGTTGCGTCCACAGAGCCGACGCGAAGTCTCGTTCACAAAGTCGGCTATTCTGATGCTAACCGGGTTGCCCTCTGCCTCGCGCAGGTAGTCATTAACGCGATAGATCAGCGCGGCTATACGCTCAACTTCGTCATCTATGATTGCCACTTCGTCGTTGCCGTCAAGATAGAGCTTCTTGAGGATGCCAGTCTGTAAACGGATCGACAGAAGCGGGTTCTTGATTTCATGCGCCAGGGTACTGGCGGCAGTTCCCAGCACTACAAGGTTCTTTTGTGCCTCAATGCGTTCACGATACTCATGGTTGCGGAGGTAGAGCCGGCGGATATACCACATCAGGAACAAAAACGCGAGTTCCCAGATAGGAAGAAAGACAATGGTAGCGATGTGGGTAATCCAGAACGTGGGGTGAATGATATCAATGTAGATGTATTCACCCTTTGCCAGCGAAATCATAAGCGTAAAGTATTCCTGTGGCGCTATGGTAATGACGCGCTGCGCCGTATTCCCGACTGGGACACGAGACCCAACTTTCTGTAATTGAGAACCCGCGCTTGTCTGACTATACTTCTTGTTCTCCTCTGGGCTGTTTTCTTCCACCATCAGCGGAGGCATACGCGGAATCAGGCGGTCAGTGTGAAACACAACCCGTGTGGAGCGTTCACCGGGCGAAGAACTCATATAACGCCCAAAGCTTTTTAGTTCAAAGAAGTGTTTTTCACTAGGCGTGTCCTTTCTATTCCCCAGCAGACGCTCATCAAAGATGGTGGGTGTGTTGCCCCATTGGTAGATTGGAGTAAAGTCAGCGTCATACATGGCAAAACCAGTGATGCGCTCCTTTAACAAGGAGTGTGACTCAATAGCCACGCCGAAATCATCATACCCACGCAGGCTGGCGAAGAGTAGGTTTATGATCTGCTCGTTGTCCTTATCCCGGATGATTCTTGCCCGGTCCCGCAGGCTCCAGACGATAAAGGCGGCAAGGGCTGTTACCAGCAACCAGCCAAGTATAGCGACAATCAGAGACGCGGTTCGTATTGCTATCTTTTCATGCATGTCTTTAATATAGGCGCGAATGTCGAGAAATGAAACTGGCGATAGTACAACCTGAAAATGCATCTTTTGCCCCCGATCTTAGCGAACCGCGGCGCCCTTACTCCTCAGCGCCATGTCAATTATCACGCTCTCCTCCTCAAACGCGCCAAGGGTCCTTATGGCTGAAAGACTCTTCAGGAAGTTAAACTGCGCGTTGTTCAGTGCGTTATGACTGGTAGTAAGGGTGAGGCTGGCGTTGGTAAGATCAGCAGTGGAACTTTGCGACAGCTTGTAGCGTTCCATAGTGTAATCATAGTTCTGCTGGCTCAGTTCGTAAGACCGACGGCTGGACAGCACAGCGCTTGCCTGCTGAACCACCGTATACAGCGCGCTCATCAGGCT
Organism: Treponema sp.; assembly: GCA_031267685.1. Lineage (GTDB taxonomy): Bacteria > Spirochaetota > Spirochaetia > Treponematales > Breznakiellaceae > JAIRMT01. The sequence goes on along the minus strand of JAIRYV010000003.1, from coordinate 15,469 downwards.
GATAGCAGTGCTTTCCCGCGAAGCCTCATAGCTCAGGTTCGCGGATGATAGGTTGTTTTTCTGCTGAGCAACGCTATTCGCCGTTACCCATATGTCAAGCGGAATCGAAACATTCAGTGAAACATTGCCGTTGGTACTCGTCGTGAAGCTTTCGATAGATGGCGACCAGTTGAGGCCGGCCGTGGCAGACGCCGTGGCAGTAACCGTCGGCAGATACTTGCTCTGCGCTGACTCAAGGTTCTTTCCGGCCTGCTGATACGAGAGCGCAGACCTGCTCAGTCCTGGGTTACTGCTTTCCACACTTTTCCAAAGGCTCGTGTAGAGCGCATCAATGTCCGCATCGCTCAGGCTGGCCAGCGTTTGCAGAGCGTTCTCGTAGGCGTCAAAGTTCACAGGTTCCAGTTCTTGAGACCCGGCAAGGCCAACGAGGTTCTGAAACTGGGTTTGCTTGAGACTGAGGTCCCGCCGCGCCTGATTGCGGCCATTCTCCTGCGTTTCTTTCTCGATCAGCGCCTTGAGATAATCGCCCGCGCTGATAAGGCCAGTCTCAAGACGCACTTCAGCAATGGCAAGGCCCAAATCTGCGTTCTCAAGGCTTAGCTCAGCCGCCGCCAGTGCTGCCTGCGCCTGTAACACTGCATAGTAAGCGTTATCCGCATCGCTCAACACAGAGAAGTAGGCTTCCAGCGCCTGAATTCGGGTTGTCTCATTGCTGATAGCCCGAATCTCGCTGGCAATGCGGCTGCTTCCGCCGTCATACAGCGTGATTCGCTCCTGTGCGGTCAGTGTTCCGCTCACCTTCAGGCCGTCATACAGCACGCTGTTGCTTGACGAAGCGCTGCCTGCGCTGTCAGCACTGCTTACATTCCACAGATTCGTCGATGCACTCGCGCTCGCGGACAGCGTGGGCAGGTATTTGCTAAAGAAATCAGCCTGTTCAGCAAGCTGGCTGTTGCTTATCGTCAGGTTATACTTGGCAAGGTCTTTCGAGTGAGCCAACGCCAGCTCCCTAGCCTGTTCCAGCGTGAGCGTCTCTGCCCCAACGCCGCAGATGCTTATCATTGTCAATACAAATGCCCATGCTGCTTTCATACCTATTCTTCCTTTATTACTCGTACCTCAGCGCGTCTATCGGGTAGAGACTCGCTGCTTTCCGCGCAGGATAGTAGCCAAAAACAATGCCCACCACTGCCGCAAACGCCGCCGCAATCGTTACGATGAACGGGTTAATCGAAGTGGCGATGCGCATCGCGGTCATAATGCGACAGACCAAAAACGCCATGCCAATACCAATAAGCCCACCCATCAGGCTGAGGATGATCGACTCAGACAAAAACTGGAACAAAATGTCGCGCTTTCGCGCCCCCACTGACATACGTATACCAATTTCGCGGGTGCGCTCGGTTACTGAAACCAGCATGATGTTCATAATACCGATGCCACCAACAAGCAGAGACACGCCGGCAATTGCCGCGAGCAGTATTGTCAGACTTTGTGAGGTCGAAGTTGCCATCTCAAGCATATCAGCGCTATTCATAATCGAGAAATCATCAGTGCCATTGGCCTGAATGTTATGCGCTTCACGCATGATCGCCGTGATCTCTGTGGCAGCAGCGCTCATATACGCCTTATCAACCACGCTGATGGCGATCATCTGCAGATTCTTGCTGTTGGTAAGGCGCGTCAGCATTGTTTCCAACGGAATCATGATGAGATCGTCCTGATCCATGCCCATACCGCTTGAGCCTTTGGACTTCAACACACCAATCACTGAAAAAATATGGCTGTCAATGCGGAATTGCTGCCCAATAATGTCAGTACTAGTGCCAAACAGCGTATCAGCAGTGGTTGGACCAATCACTGCAAGCCGGTTTCGTTCCGTACTGTCCGCGTCAGTGAAGAATGTGCCGGAGTCAATCTGATAGTTCTGTATGAACGGATAGCCTTCCTCAACGCCCATCACGGTTACCGACGCTGAACCCGCAGTGCCAGACACCGTGAATGAGCGCTGACTCATACCAGACACCGCTGCGGCATAACTCGACTCAGTCTTAATCTTCTGAGCATCGCTTGAGGTAATCTGACGAGTCGAGCGCGTTATCTGTTGCCCAGGCCGCATCATGGTCCGTGCGCCAGACACCATTAAAAGATTCGTCCCCATTGCCTCAATCTGAGCCTCAATCTGCTTCTGTGAGCCTTCACCCAGAGAAACCATGATGATCACCGACCCAACGCCAATGATAATCCCAAGCGATGTCAACAGACTCCTCATCCGGTTTCGCAATATGCTCCTAAAGCAAATCTGAATAAGCAATAACGGATTCATGACGCCTCCTCAATAGCATTCAGTGCAACTGTGCGCGAATCGCGCTCCGCGTCCTGATCAACAAGACTGGTCCAGGCTGGTGCGACCTCGCTGCTTGTTGTCGCGCTGGTCGTGGAGGCTATGTTAGCGACCGCGAACGTCGATAGCTCCTCGTGTTCGCGTTTCCATTTGGCCAGGTCATCTGCAGCGCTCCGGCGCTCAGTAACTTTGGTGTCAGACACTATTTCACCGTCGCGCAGTGTGATAATGCGCTTCATGTAAACCGCCAGTTCCGGCTCATGCGTTACCATGACAATCGTCTTGCCATGATTGTTGAGCTGCTGAAACAGCGCCATGATTTCCAACGTCATCTCTGTGTCGAGGTTGCCGGTCGGTTCGTCCGCAAGTATGAACGCTGGGTCATTCACCATAGCCCGTGCAATGGCAACACGCTGCTGCTGACCCCCAGAAAGCTGAGACGGCAGATGATGAAGCCGGCTGCCCAAGCCAACCTCCCTAAGCGCGGTCTCTGCACGATCACGGGCGTCCTTGATACGGGCCTTGCTATACAAAAGCGGTAGCTCCACGTTCTCAATGGCGCTCGTGCGGGACAAAAGGTTAAACGCCTGAAACACAAAACCAATCTTCTGGTTTCTAATGAAGGCAAACGTATCCGTATCCGATGTTGATGTCTCGATGCTGTCAAGCGTGTAGCTCCCTTCACTCGGCTTGTCCAAACATCCCAGTATGTTCATCAGGGTCGACTTGCCAGAACCAGACGGCCCCATGACCGCTATGAATTCCCCTTGTTCCGCGGAAAAGTCCACGCCTTTCAGCGCCTTCACCGTGATTCCGTCAAGCTCGTACAGGCGCTTTAAGCCCTTTATCTCAATGACTGCCATATTCTTGCTCCTTAAACCTTTTCTTTGAGGATGATGCTGAGGTTTTCAAGACTAGCGTCATCGCCATTTACCGCGTGCGTTTCGGTATACGAACCGTCGCTGATGCCCACGCTAACCATAACCACGTCGAGCTTACCGCCGCTGTTGACGTACCAGAGCGGCTTGAGTGTTACTACTGCTTGCGGCGCGCCTGCACTGCTTGCCCCGCGTGTTGCGCCTGCACCGCGTGCGCCAGTCATTCCGCCAGGCATCCCGCCGCCGGGCATTCCGCCGCCAACAGGCATTCCGCCGCCACCCACCAGACTTGATAAGCCGCCTAACGCTTGGCCTGAGCCAGCGCTTGCAGCAGCCTGTTGCTGCGCTTTTCTCGCTGTCGTGGCAATCTGCTGCTCTTCAGTGCTCATGTTTGCAATCGTGGCATTAAACACCTTGTCATCAATTTCAGTGGCGCTGAGACTCGTCGGTTGATAGCGCAAAGCCGCGTTTGGTACACGCACAATGTTCCGGCTCTCCTGCACAATGAAGTCTACAGAGCAGGTCATGCCGGGTAAGAGCGATCCATCCTGATTGTCAACGCTGATAATCACGGTGTACGAGACTGTACCGCCAGATGTGGTCGGCATAAGTCGCCGACTCTGCACTGTACCGGAGAAGTTCCGACCAGGAAGCGCGTCAACCGTAAAACGCACGGACTGATCCTCATAAATTGAGCCAATGTCAAGCTCACCAACGCCAACTTGAATACGCATCTCTTGCAGATTCTCCGCCAGAGTAAAGATGCTCGTGGCATTGTTTGTGTTTACCGTGTCGCCTATGCTCACATCTTTCTTCAGTACAACGCCGTTAATGGGTGCAGTGATATAAGCGTATTGGTTAATCTCAGTCTCAATCACCGCAAGGTCCGCTTGCGCTGAAGAAAGGCTTGCTGCCTGAGCGTTTAGTTGGGTTTTGCTGCTCCTCAAGTCATACTCGGAGATGAGATTCTTAACTGCCAGCTTTTCTTGGGTCTGGTACGTTACTAACTGAAGCTCATATTGAGCCTGCGCTGTCTGTACTGACGCTGACTTCTGTTGTTGCTGTAACTTGAGCGTATCAGTATTAAGCCGCGCTAGTATGTCGCCCTTCTTCACCTCGTCGTTATAGTCAACAAAGACTTCTTCGACTCTGCCGCTCATCTGTGGCAGCACGCTTGCCGTGGCAACCGGCTCCAGAGAACCGCTTGAGGACACAATCTTCTCAATGGTTCCACGTCGAAGTGTGGTGAACTCATAGTTTGCAGCAACTTTCGTACCAGATGCCCCGCCAAGCGCGATTCCAATGGCGCAACCGCCTATGCCCAAAATCATCAAACCCGACAATCCAATAATAAGCGTTTTAATATTGATTCTCTTTTTCATCGATGTTCCTCTACTAATTACTAGCAAATCCTGTGCCAAGTTTCGTAGTGAAGAATTTTGCCTCTATATTATAGAAGCAAAGAGCGTGATAACACGCCGATAACGCGATTCCGCCGGTGTATGAGCCTCAATAAACGGGTAAAAACTGCTCAGTGTATAGCTTTTGCGCGGTGTCAGGACTGTTCCCTATTTACACAGTCCATGCAAGGAGAAGCTAAGTCCCGTTATTAAGGAATTGAGGTCTTTCATAAGGCTTTTGGAGCCAATTATACGCCTTTTTTCGTCCTTTAGCCGTCTTTATAGTCGCGTACAGAATTGCTATCTTAGCGTACAAAACTTTTATACGCTAAGATAAAAGTATTACACGCGCCTAGAGAATCGCTACACGCTATTCTACTTATGATTAGACCTTGCAATATTGTTGTATTGCGGAAAACAAAGGATGCTGTGTTAAAATACTGTTCTTTAGGGCTTCACTTCAACCCACACGCGATGGCAAAGCCCTGAAACAGTCGCTCGGCATGCTTGTGGTGGAGATACATACGCTCAGGATGCCATTGCACTCCAATCGTGAATGGGTGCGGCTTCCCGTATTGAGTCGGCACCACTGTGTTTAGCTCAGGTTCTATGGCTTCAATAACCCCATCGTGAGCATGAGCAACAGCGACAAACCCCGGAGCAACCCGCTTAACAGCCTGATGATGGAACGAATTCACCAACACTGACACTACACGCTTATCGTCAGTGCCTACGCCACCTTTGCCGAGAAGGATGCGGGCAAGCGTGGATGAGCGTGCGAGTTCAACTTCGTGAGACGCAGAATATGACGGCGCTTTCTGGCAATGACTCAGCATCAGTTTGTTTGGAAGCTGTACCGCAATGTCCTGAAACAGAGAGCCGCCGAGAGCCACGTTCATGGATTGTATCCCACGACAAATGCCCAGCATTGGCTTGCTATGACGAACCGCACAACGACATAGCGCAATTTCAAACAAGTCGCGCTCCTCCGAGAACGCTCCGTTAAAGGTATAGTTTTCTTCCTTATATAAGAGCGCGTTTACATCGTCGCCGCCGCTGAGCAACAAGCCGTCAACACAGGCAATGAAGCGCTCGGCCAGTGCTTCATATTCAGCCTTGAAGCGGAGCGCGGGCGCGGTAAGCAGCAGCGGCGCGCAATGCGCGTGGTACAGCGCTGCCGCGTAGGTTTCGTGCAAAAAATGTTTCCTTGACTTGCCATCGTCAATATCAGTCGTAATACCAATCAGCGCCTGTTTCATGGCGTTGCCTCCTTGTATGGGTTATGATCTATGAGCGCATCTCCAAGAACACGTGCGGCAAGACTCTTGAAAAAAGCCGTGCTTATCTCATTCCCTTCGGTGTTCCTCAAATGTTTCGCCGCAAGCTCATTCGTGTACTCATACAGCGGATAGATGCGGAAGTTTACGGAGCCGGCTTCAAAGTGGGTAACAAGGGGAATAACGCCGGACTCGACAACGTGTATGCCGTTATCCGCTCTTTGTGCTTTGAGATACATCATGCCGCCGAGCATGGTGGTGTTTGGCATCTGGGATGAAATGAAGTTCCCCAAAGAGTAAAAGCAGTAGGTGAGGCCGCCGTCAGCTCTGGGCAGAACTTCCACTGGCTGCAGCACGTGGGGATGATGACCGATGACCAAATCGACATTATGGTCGGCAAGGAAGCGCGCTAAGGTCTCTTGGCGCTTATTCTGCTGGAACTCGTATTCAACGCCCCAGTGCATAGACACGACTAGATAGTCGCAGAGTGGGCGGAGCGCGTCGATTTCTTTTGCCATAACCTCAGTATCAATGAGCGATATCAGGTATGGCCGGTCAGCGGGCAGGATAAGTCCGTTGAGGCCATAGGCGTATGACAGAAACCCAACTTTGATGTTGTTGCGCTCGACGATGACCTGTTTAGCGTCCCGTGTTTCTTGTGAAGGGAATATGCCGAGATAGTCCACTTCTGGTCGTTTGTCCCAGAAGTCGATAGTGGCAAGTACTGGCTTGACACCTCTATCCAGGGTGTGGTTTGTGGCTTGGTTTATCACGTTAAAGCCCGCGCCGATGAGCGCCACACCAACTTCTTGGGGCGTGTTAAAGGAAGGATAGGCGCTGAACCCGAACTCCTTGCCGCCGAGTATGGTTTCCTGATTAACAAAGGCGATGTCAGCGGCTTTAGCAAGGGGTTGTATGAACTGGTAATAGGGAGCGAAGTCAAAGCTATTGTCGTTGAGGAAGAGTTTCATCACGGTTTCGTGGTAGAGGTTGTCTCCGACCGCGATGATGGTGAAGTCGTCTGGCAGTGGGGCTGTGGGAAGCGGCTCTGGTGCCAGTGTTGTTGGTGCGGTGTCTGGTGCAGGCGCTGTTGCGGTGTCTGACACTGGCGCCGGCTCTGTCGCGGGCTGCGGCTTCAGGCAGGCGGAGAAAACAACGCTTATGAACAAGAGGAGCGCCATAAGATCGGGTCTTATCTGTATCATAAGTTTACTATACGCGAGATAGGGGACTTTCTCAACCTTGACTATACGCGAGATAGGGGATTTTCTCAACCTTGACACAAAAAAATTTTTGTGTTATGTTAGAGTTGTCTTGGGGCGCTTGGCTCAGTTGGTTAGAGCGCCACGTTTACACCGTGGATGTCAGAGGTTCAAATCCTCTAGCGCCCAAGTCGCCCTCTTGCGGGGCATGAAAGGGGGTGAATCTGTGAAGTGGCTTATCATTGTTGCATTGTTTGTCATTGGAGGGATTTCCGTAGTCTCCCACTTAATCGGCTTTTCGTTTAGTGTTCTTGCGTGGGTGTTTCACCATCCTTTTATCTCGCTTGCCCTTATCGGGGCGGGAATGGGGATAACAAGACTTATCAACAAAAAATAGATTCCGCCTTTCATCTGGAATAGGTTGTGTTATCGCAATGGCACTCTATTCTGGGTACGTTGAACTTGTGTGTATCCGCTTCATCCCCTGTCGGCGGGATGTTCGGTGATCGGAGAGGAAGGAGTGATGGCAAGCATGAGCATAGACGCTAAAACATATTCCGTTACTGAATTTCTAAAAGGTTTAGTTCCAAAAATGAACGCGACATTGATAAGTGAACCGGAATTTGAAAATGTTGGACTTATTATATTTGAAAATGGTAAAAAGGAATTTTATAAGAATACCAGTTTTAGTTTAAATTCGTTTGCTCCTGCAGAAATTGCAAAGGATAAAAATTATACGAATTTCTTTCTCAAAAGAATGGGTTATAACGTTCCTGAAGGGCAAACCTTTTTTAGCGACACATTAAACAAGCGTTTAAGAATAAAAAGGACTATATACGATGGTTTTGAGTATGCCAAATCCATTGGATTCCCTATTATCATAAAACCAAACAATTTTAGCCAGGGCAGGCTTGTAACAAAGGTGTTTAATGAGGAGGAGTATTATGAAACAGCGGAGAGGATATTCGATATTACTGATGTAATGTTAGTGGAGCGGTTCTATTATGGGAATGATTTCAGGGTATTAGTTTTAGATGAAGACGTGTTTGCTGCTTATCAACGGGAACCGTTAAACGTTATTGGCAATGGCATCTCCCGAATAAAAGACCTGATAGTGGAAAGGCAAAATAGTTTTGTAAAAGCTGGACGAAAGATAAATATTGATTTTAATGATTATAGATTAGCTCAAAACTTAAAGCGAAGTAGCTATACTATGGACACGATTCTTAAACAAGGCATTGTCTTTCAAATCTTGGACAATGCCAATCTCTCAAGCGGCGGTATGATTCATGATTTTACCTCTAAAATACATCCAGAATTTAAAAAACTTGCGGTTGATATTACCAAAGACATGAAGTTAAGACTCTGTGGGGTTGACTTTTTAGCCGATGATATTAGCAAACCTGTTTCAGACTATACGCTTATTGAAATTAACGCCTCGCCAGGCTTAAATAACTTTGCTTCATTAGGAGCGGAGCAGTTGGCTATAGCGCATAGTTTTTATTTTAGAATTCTTGAATTACTTGAAAAAGGATAAAAACAGGGCGCTTCATAGAACGAGGCCATAGAAGCTATTTAGGGTATGGAATATAATTATGAATAACAGAAAGATGGCAGTCCTTATAACAGACCTTGTATTTGTTTTACTTGTATTTTCAATGGTATATGGCATTGTCGGTATTGTTTTTTCATCGCTTGAAATAGATATTGTGTATCATCTCATCTATAATCGTCCGAACGAAGAATACATAAAGATAGTTCTGCAAAGCCTCATGGGAATTATTCTTTTATTCCTACCGTCAATCTTTCGAAAGCAGATACAAGTAACCTTTACCGATGGTATGCAGATTATGTTTGTTCTGTTTTTATTTGCCGCAATTATTCTTGGAGAAGTACAAAACTTTTACAGGAAATTTCAGTATTGGGACACGCTTTTACATACTTTTAGTGGGGTTTTGCTTGGTGCATTTGGTTTTTCATTTATTGATATATTAAATGACAATAAAGAAATAAAGATAGAATTGAGTGCGAAGTTTGTTTCGGTGTTTTCATTTTGTTTTGCGATAACCATTGACACATTTTGGGAGATTCTTGAATTCGCTATGGATTTGCTTATGGACCTCAATATGCAGCAATATATGCTGCATGACGGAACGGCTCTTATTGGCAAAGCGGCGGTATTTGACACTATGAAGGATTTAATTGTTGATGCACTGGGCGCGCTTGTTATTTGTATCATTGGCTATTTTATGATAAAAATAAGAAAAACCTAGCGCGCCACAGTACAGACATGGAGGCATAATCTAACAGTAGCGCTATTCGCATAAACAAATTAGCGCCTAGTGTAACAACATGGCTTCTTCGCGGGTGCAGCGCTGCCAATACTGCACTCCGCTGAAAAAGAGCAAAAAACCGCGCACTTCAAGCGTTTCAACGTTGTAACGATTGCCGTCTATTGGATCAGCGGCAAAACAAAAGCTCACAGCGGAAATAATAAGATAAAACGAAAAAAGAGCGCGTTTCATGTTTATCCCTTCTTGCTTGTTTAGAACGAATATTTTATCCCCACTTTGATAAAACTGTTGTCATGGTACTGACCAAGCTGGCCTTCCTTGTCGCCGCCGAAAAAGCCGCCGGAAACTTCCAGTTGAACAGCGTCTTTTGTCCAAATAATGGCGGGCATAATAAGAAAATCCTTGTCTTCTATGCCCCAGAGCGCCGCAGCACGTAGTTCCAGTTCATCGCGCAGGATTTTTTTTGACAGCACTGCAGTAAGCCGCGTGGAAGTCATATCAGTTCCAGCCTCTGTATCCAAGCCATTGTCAGATATTTTGTCATAAAAGAGCTTGACTGTTTCATTCGCCTGAAGGTTCAGGTTAATTCCCCACACAAGGTCGCGGTCAAAACCAAGCGACCAGGCAAGATGCGGGTTATAGACCGTGCCGTCGTCTCCCTTAAGATCGTTGGTGATATTTGCCGCAAACTCTGCTCGGAGATTGAAGCCCAAAAGCACCTGCGCCCAATCAACACCGACTTGGTGATAGGAATTATACACGATTTTAGGAAGCGCAATTTGCTGTAATGCCGCGTCAACATCGCATGTGCTTTTGGCCGAGGCGAGCGCCGACCCTGCTGTTGTCATACTTGCCATGAAAGGCGCCATATCGATAGCTGGCTGCCCAAGCCAGCCGTAATAATACTGAGCGCCTATGTCAGCGCTGCCGATTGTCGTAGTAAAACGCAAGCCCGCCTGAGCATAATCAAGCGTGGTGGTATCAGGATAGGCCATTGTCATACCGGACAACAACACGCTGCCGGCATACTGCCGTAACCCGGCCTTTGCTGTATCGTTGAGACTGGTATCACTCGCGACGAGCGGACTCACGGAGCTTAACAAGCCGCTCATCTGCACTGGCGCCCAGCGACCCTTAGTGGCAAAATGCCATGGCTCGAAAACTGGCACAAAGACAGCTTCTATTTTGGAAAAATCTCCAAACCGGTACGTGCCGTGAATCAGCGTGTTGGCGATTTTAAGATTCATAACATCGCTCAGGTTGGTGAGTTCGCTATAATCAAGGGGATTAATCACATCAAGGGGGCCAAGGCTGTCGGCTTTACCCCAAGTGAGTTTCCTCATTCCCGCTTCAATTTCAAAATCGCCAAACCAAGCGCGGGCATACGCCTCATCAAAGGCAATGATATTTGAAAAACCATGATACTCACTGTCGCTTTCACCCTGTATTTGCGTTATAAATCCAGCGGGATTTAATTTTAAGTTGATCACTGCTTCGCCAAAAGAACCACGAGTGGAAAAATTGAGGCGGTCGTCTATTTTTCCGGGACGCCACACATGGGAAAAACCCTTTGAAACATCATTGGTATAGCCAAGCAGCGCCATGCCCACTTCGCCGCCAATAGTAACCGTCAAAGGAGCGCCGCCACCACTGAAAGCAGCCCCGCTGTCTTCATCGTCAAAGCCAAAACCAAAGTCATCCTGAGCAAATAGCATAACGCTAAGCCCTAGAAGCACACAAACAAAAAGCCCACGCTTACCATTCTTCATCTCGTTCTCCCCGTTTCAAGATATGCTGTTGTAAAAACACCGTCAGGGATGTTCATTTCATAATCCACACGATCCATGTAGATGCTTGTTGACGTGCCTTCAGCAACAGTGCTTATTTTAGTCGCCTTTGGCGTGTCCCTTCCCTGCACATCCTGATAGTCTGACATTTCCAGTAGCTTTACCAATACACCTTTTTTATCGTATAACTCAGCCTTGTAGATGCGGCTTTTCGCCTTATCAACCCACGAAATAGTCTTTGAATACTGATAATCGCTCTTGTTAGGGATTGACTGGATAACGTAACAAGCCACACCATTCAACGTTTCCTCCCGCAGGATGCTATGCCTGTCGTCGTCTGCATCCCTGTTCAGGAGCGACATATCGTCGTAGGAAAAATCAGTTCCCATAAAGCTGCCACCGCTCTCCGATGATGCAATCCGCCGACTCTTCCCTAATGACGGCAAAAATATCCACTGGTCAGTGCCGCCAGTCGCATTTTCCATGCTGAGGAAGCGCGTGCCTCTTTGACCAGCCGGTGAATTAAAGACAATCATGGTCCGAGAACCATTAGGACCATCTTTGGAATATTGGTCAATAACCATTTCCTTAGTCGAGCCGTTCTTCGCGGTAATCACCATACGGTCGCGGGTTCCCATGCTGCTGCTATCGTTGCGTTCCCGTGCCGCCTTCATGATCGCCGCCGCGTCCTGAGCCATAAGCTGTACATTCACCATGAATATGCACACCAACACCATTACTGCTTGCGCAATAATCTTTTTCATACTTTTTTCTCCCTATATCCATATATAAATTTTGGTTTAACCGTGGTTAAAAGCGCCGGAATCACCGTAAGGCTCACCGCCGCGCTGATACACATACTCAACATAATAAGCGCGCCAAACTCCGACAACATCCTGAACCGCGAAAATGCCAACACGCCAAAACCCGCACCTACAGAAACCGCGTTAATGATGATCGCCTTGCCAGACCCGATAAAGGTTCTGCGAAGGTATCCATCGCCCTGGGTAAACTCGCGCTTAAAAGTATCAATGAAATGAATGGTATAGTCAATACCTATACCAACCGAAATACTGGCGATAAGTGCAGTGCCGATGTTCAGTTTTATGCCCAAAAAGCCCATAGTCGCAAAATTGCATATAATGGCAAGTACCAGCGGAATCGCGCCAATAACACCAGCAGCAAATGATTTGTACGAGAACGTCAGGATGATAAGCACCACTAATATAGAAAGAACAATGGAGATGACCTGTGAGTCTACAATAAGCGCGGTAATCGCGCTTTCTATGCTGGCGCTGCCACCCACGGTTACCCGCACTGTTTTAGGAAACCGCTCTTCGATATACTCGTTAATAATTGTCATAACCTCTTGCGTGTCCCGATCGCCCCGAGTTCGCAACTGTAGCATGGTCCTAATCGCCGTCGGTTCCATTGGATCATTGGCATAATCTGAAAAATCACCCCCTGCAACTAACACCAGATAATTGGAAACCAGCCGCTGCAACTCTTCATCGCTGGTTTTGCCATAACGTGCTGGATCAGCGGGAATTTCGTAATAGGCAAACCCTTCATAATTGCTCAGCCGCTTCAGTTCCCGCACCAACTCAACCCCGCTCAGATTCCCCGCCTGAGACGCCGCCACATCCAGCAGCGCAATAATGTCCGCAGCAGTATATCCGTTAAGAGACCACGCCCCATCAGTCGTATTGTCATCAAACCCCGTGTCATCAAAATCCTCAAAGCCAAAACCAAACGCATCGCCGCCGTCAAAATCGCCAAAACCAAACGCATCGTCTCCTGATTGCGTTACATCAACATTCGTTACCCGCAACCCGTCAGGGCTTTCGTCAACATTAAACACCTGGTTAATGCGTTTTACCACATCCGTAAAACCCACCACCTTACCAACACCGCTCACATTGGCTGTCATCCACGTGGAAAAATCATCAATGGCACACAGCACATCCGGGCTTAACAGAATCTCCGCACTGTCAGCCTCCACAACCACACTGAGTTCTTTAGAACCGCCGAAATATTCCCGCATAAAATCATCAGAACGGCTCATATCTGTCTCACCTTGAAAAAACTCGATCATCACATTATCAACAATAAGTTTACTGAGACCATAGACCGCAAAAACAGCAAGCAGCACGGTAAGAGTGAGTATGGTTTTTTTCTTTCCTGCCACCAAAATTAAACCAGCCGCAAGCGTATTGTTAAAACCACGTTTTTGTTTCAGCGCGCTTTTATTATCGCGCTCAACCTGCTCCTTTTTAGGCGGCCCCTTCAGCAGAATAAGCGACGGGATGAGGGTAATCGCCACCACAAAGGAAACCAGCACGCCCCAACTAGCAAACATACCAAACTCCCGTATCGGTATAATGGAAGTAAAGCAAAAAGACACAAAGCCGGCAAAAGTGGTGAGCGCCGCAAGAAAAACAGGCTTGAGCAATTTTCGCACAAGCTCAAACACCAGGGCGCGATGTTCCTCCACACTCAACACGCGACCACGCGTGTCTTCCCGGTAATGCGTTACCACATGAATCCCATAGGCGCTGCCCACTGCCATAAGTATAACCGGCAGCAGCATCGAGATAATGGTAAGCTTAATGCCGAAAAACGGCATAGCGCCGATAGACCAGACCACTGCTACAAGCACGGTAAGCAGCACTAAAAACACACTTCCCCAGCGCCGGAATGAAAAGAACAGTACGGTAAGCAGCACTACTACCACCAGCGGTATTAAAAAGAACAAATCCGCGATGATCGATTCATTGATAGTCGCACTAATAACCGGCTGACCCGTAACATAGACTTCGGCAAGCCCAGAAAACATCTCATGAGCTGCGTTTCTTATCTGCCTCACCACTGCGACCACTTCCGGCTTTCCCGCATCATCAGCGTCAACAGAAAAGGTAATCAGCGCCTGTGTTGCCGCGCCAGTCTCTGACACCAGCGAACCTTGCAGCAAGTCCCATGAGGCAATCCGCTGCTTCAACTCAGCAATCTCCGCCGGACTGCCGCTAAAATCTTCGGGGACCAGGTCATCAGCGATGATGCTGTCAGCATTCCCAGTGATATACTGAGTAGACATCAGCGACGTAACGCTTTTTATGTAATCGAAGCCCTCAACGCGCGTTGCAAAGTCGCGCAGCCGTGCCAGAAACTCAGGCTCAAAGACCGTGCCAAAGCGCCGCTCAAGCCCAACGAGAACACTAACCTGTCCACCAAAGGTCTCGTCAATGTATTCCGAAACAATATGCGCCGGGTTTTCGTCAGGTATGTAGCGAAGATTGTTATTGTCCAGCTCGGCCCTGGTAAGTTGAACCGCGAAGAACACCGTGATAAGAGCGATGCTACCTGCGACCAAGCCTGGCCGCTTAAAAAATCTTTCCATAGTATACTATCTTTCATCCTTCTCTTGACTTTTGATTACATTATAATACACTAAGCGAAAAATAAACGAGTCGTTCTGAACAGAATGGAAGGTTACTGTCCAGTTTTGGACAAATTGAGTTAATTTGTAAGGAGACCCTATGACAGACAATGAATCAAAAGAGAGCAAGAAGATTCGCTATGCCAAAACTGTGCTGAGGAACAGTCTTATTGAGCTGATGCAATCGCGCCCCATTCAAGATATTTCCGTTACAGAAATCTGTAACAAGGCAGAGATAAGCCGTACAACATTCTATACGCACTATCGAAACCAGTATGTCCTGCTCAGGCAGTTGGAAGACGAGACGCTCAGCTCTGTTGAGGACATGCTCAAAAAATATGACAAACGAAGTATCCGTGATATCCAACAGATGCTTGAGGGAATACTGAAATACATCGCGGATAACAGTCATTCGATTCAGACACTTTTAAGCGAGAATGGTGATATAAACTTTCAGAAGAGATTCCTTCGTCGTTTTACTGACACAGAGAAGATGAGGGAGTATTTTACTGAAATGACGGATGATGCGGAAAAAGCAGAGTATCATCTTGTCTTTGTAGTGAGCGGCAGCATTGCTCTTCTTCAGCGTTGGTTAAAGAATAACATGAACATTCCCATTCCAGAACTGACCGCCATACTGATTGAATTTATGAATGAGCGTACCAAACGATTCTCTTAGTTGTGGCGCTGCTTGCGGGGCACGTTTCTCTCAAGCCTTGTGGCAGCAATCAGCCTAGTTACGACCATCGTAATGAGTCTAGTTACGACCATCGTAATGAGTCTAGTTACGACCATCGTAATGAGTCTAGTTACGACCATCGTAATGAGTCTAGTTACGACCATCGTAATGA
>JAIRYV010000104.1 GCA_031267685.1 Treponema sp. | reverse complement strand
CTTCACCCAAAGGCTATAGCTCTTCACCCAAAGGCTATAGCTCTTCACCCAAAGGCTATAGCTCTTCACCCAAAGGCTATAGCTCTTCACCCAAAGGCTATAGCTCTTCACCCAAAGGTACACGGGCATGGTCATCGGTGTACCTGAGCGCTGGATACTTGGTAAACTGGACTTATGGCGTTTCCTCAAGTCCATAACAGGATTCTAGCAGGTTGTAAAAAAATAGCAAGTGGTTTTAGCAAATTCTATAGCGGTGTTGATAAAAAAACGGCCTGAAAAACCATGAGAGATTCTTCAGGCCGTCATTTTTACTCAGGCGTTGAAACCCGACTCTTACTGCTCTTCATCAGCAGGAGCGCCAGAACCTGCGCCTAATGCATTAGCGGTAGGATACGCATTAGAATAGGTAGAAAGACCTCTTTCACCACCCTGTGCCTGACGAGCTGTATCCAGATACTGCTGTACCGCGTCGTTACCAAACTGGAGCAAATCAGTCCTGTTCTGGAAGGTCTCACGGGTATCAATGATCTTCCAGACATCTTCATCAATGATGTCACGCGGCTCGGACGTCTCATACACAGCCTGATCATAGATCACACGGACTTCTTTGAAGTAGCTGATGAAGTCTCCACCGGGGGCAGAAGCATCTTTCTGAACGATGAAGCCGCCAAAGCGGATAAAGGTCTGAGACTGGGGATAGATAGGATACAGGCGCTGTTCCCGATTGCGAACATCAGTCACATACTGGGGATTGGTCCAGGTGAGCCTGCCCCAGCCCTCGTAGTTAAGCGTCCCCATCGGAATGATCTTCTCGTTGCCGAGGTTATCAATAAGGATGATGGAGAGCTTGTGGGGGAAGTTCAAGCCATAGACTTCAACCTGCACTGACTTAATCGTACCCACGTTGTAGATGATGCCCTTACCCCTGTCAGCGGTTCCGTCCCCATTCTCAAAGGGCTTGAAGCGGCTTGCAGAAGCATACGGTGTAGCCTCCTGACCTTCTTCTGTACTCTCTTTGTCAAAACCGGGGATGGGGAATGGGGGAACGATCCGAGCTGAGGAATTATACGCCTCAACTGGGAAATGGATGCGGACGCCCATGACAGTCTCGGTCTCCCCTGTCAGCTCGCCAGTGTCCTTATCGCGAGCAGCATTCGGAGCTTCCCGAGTGTAGCTCAACCGCCTGTTCTCCAGCGTACGAGCTGAGGACGTGAATACAACATCCCAGTTCGCAATAGCGAGAGAGCTTATCATTGCATTCCTCTGTTCCGGGGAGGCAAACGCACCAGCCTGACTTCTAAAATCCATCAGGGTGGCGTTATTCTGGGTGTTTCCATCCGCCTTCTGACCATCCTGGGTAATCAGAATCTTCTGGCCATCCGGGGTAACATCCGCCGCGAGTTCTCTGAAGTCAATGAGAGACTTCTCATCCGCGAACGCTGAACCAACTGCTACTAATGTAGCAACCGCAAAAACGAAAATACGTTTCATGTACAACTCCTTTCATTTGAGTGTTTCTAAACTATTGTTCAAGATTATACAATCTCTTTCTAAATTGTCAACCCTGTTTTAAGAAAAATTTAGTGGGAAGTAGGAAATATTGTAAAAACTTGATTGCCCTCGATAAACAGTTTGACATCACGGACGAACGGGAAGTTTCGGCGTATGCCCGTGTCAAGGGTGCCAAGGCTCTGAAACACATTGCCGCCGTTCAGAGACACCAGAACCGCGCTTTCCGAGATGTCCGCGTAAACCACGCCGTTTCGGTACAGCAAGGAACGAAGCCGCGTTTCACTGGGGAAGAGCGGGCTAAGATCGGGCGACACAGGCCCCAGCAGCGTCTCCTCCACAAAGCGGCGTATGTTGGACTCTTCCGAAGGCTCTCGGAGGAACATACGGTCTTCAACCTCAGCAGTGCCTTCATACAAGGTATAGAAAACAAAGGTCCACCGCTCGTGTCTGGAAAGTCGGAAATCAACAAAGGCATACACCCCGAGAAAAAATAAAAGCATAACACAGACAATAACACGAAGGGTTTTCACATTCATTCAACGGAAACCAGGCCGCCGTTGCGTTCAAAATTTTTGACAAAATCCATGATTCCCTTATATAACGCCTCTGCGAACTTTTTCAAGTATGCCTCGTCGAGCATCAGGGCTGCGTCTGTCTCATTGGTGATAAAGCCCAGTTCCACCAGCACTGCTGGCATACGGGCGTTCCGCACCACATACCAGGCTTCTGGCTTGATCCCACGCGATGGCAGGGTCTTACCCAGGATCTCTTCAAAGCCATTCACTATGGAGCGCGCCATACTGATGCTTTCAGCGGTAAACTCCTCCTGCAACATGGCGTTAAAGATAGGAGCCAAGTCATCGGCATACTTTTCACTGTCAATAACAGTCCGTTGATAATCTGGAGTAAGATACCATACCTCATACCCACGCGCCTGTTTGTTAAACGAAGAGTTCGCGTGAATGGAAATGTATATGACCGCTTCATTGTCCTTCAACGGCACGGAGTTAGCAAGGTCAACGCGCGCTTCCAGAGATGGATAGGTATCCCCGTTTCGCGTCAGCAGGATTCGCTTGTCAGGGTAGGCGCGGGAAAGGCGGCTGTAAAGGTCAAGCGCCACCGTGAGCGTAACGTTCTTCTCAATGACTTGCGTGCGTTTTCCATTGATAACATGGGTTGCTATTGCGCCAGGGTCCTTGCCTCCATGCCCTGGGTCAATGATAATCGCGGCAATGCGAAACAGGACTCGTTCGTCATGGAAAGCCTGTTCCAGCCCATTTCTGAGCGCTGTAACAAAGCCTTCTGGGAAGCGGAGCTGGCCTTGGTCCATATATGGATTTGGGCAGGACAGCAGCTCTGTCCCATTAATCAGGGTGATACCTGTTGCTCCGGGTTCACCAGTCTCAAAGGTTGCTGAATGATCCGCTATGGCAAATGTCCCACTCTGAAAGAACGGGTCCCAGCGGAACTCCAAGAGACCCAGGCCGCCAAGTCGCTCCAGGGTCTCATCAAGTGTGAGCGTCTGAACCGGTGCCTGAACAGCGGTCTGTGCAGGCAATGGAATGGTAGTAACAAGGAAGATAAAAAAAAGAAAAAGAGTTTGATTCATGGCTTTTCCTCCCTAGGCAATGTTGGCAAGGAGCTTCCGCTTCCGTACTGTCTTCTTTCCACAAAAAATGTCGTGGTATGTCTTAATAATGTTTCTTCCATTATAACGCATTTCTTGTGGCTGTTCAGAGAGGACACGGTACAGGATCATTGCCCGCTCGTAATCTTCTCGTGTGTCCACCGTTACCCGCAGACTTGGCTCCTGCCATTCACGGGGTGCGAGGGGGCGGTGAAGCTGGAACCATTCCGGGTGGCCATAGAGGTAGGGACAGACGTGTTCCCGCTCCGACGGCAACGACGCTTCCCGTTCAGCGCGCAAGAGCGCCTCGGCGTTCACGGATTCTACGCCCGCACCATAGGGCAGGCCGCTATAGCCCGCGTAGTCAGCGTTCAGGCTGACCGCTTCCCGATTGAGAACGTCAGCGGCGTCGGCAAACACAAAGGGGTTATCCGCTGTTGCCCGAATGACACGGTCAATACCAAAGCGCCGGATAGCCGCGCAATAGCGGCTTAACACATCATCCTTAGAACCAACTGAAAGCTCAAAGCCAGCCCGTTCCGCAAACGGAGCAAAGACCATAACGCAGTCTTCGGGACAAGCAAGCACACGCAGATCGCAGAGAACAACGTTCAGGGCTTCCATAACCCGAAAGACCAGCGGTTCCCTGCCCAGCGGCAGTAATGACTTTCCTTCAAGGCGGCAGGAATCAAGCCGCGCCTGTACAACTACAGCAGTCATACTTCATGCCCCTCTTGCCCTGTTACGCTTAACGGTAGCGTTTTGGACGCCAGTGTTATAGCTGTAGGAGCCGCTGCTGCTGGTATACTTGCCTCAGGCGTTGTCTGTTTCTCTCTGTTTTCCATCCCCAAATCCTTCCCTCGTAGATACTCGATATCCGTGGGTTCACCCACGCTCTCCCACAGCTCAGTGATAGCCCGTGCATCACTGCGGAACCGGTACTGGTAGTCCTTGATCCAGCGCCGCGCTTTGAGAAATTCTTCCCATATTGTGAAAAGGTCGCCGCCAACCCGCCATGAGTAAGAGAAAAAACGTCTCAACGGCAGAGAAGCGTGATCCCCCTGAAAGATCGGGGCGAGATTCTTGAGGTAAAAGCGCCGGTAACTTTCATCAGTCGTGCTGTCCTCTGGCGGCGGTTCCCCGTCATAAGAGAGCCGTATAAGCTGGGTTGCGCTGATCTGCTCGCCCCACAGATAGGCGCGAAACCCGAAATCCATAAGCTGCCAATGGGTACTGCTAAGACTGGTATCAAAACCGCCAATGTCAATAAAGCGGATCCGGTCATAGATGCCCACTCCATCAAAGGGATAGAGCGATGACTGGCCTTCCCGTTCAGGCGTAAACATGAGTGTCTTAACCGTGCCTTTAAATAGTGCCGGCGCAGAAATGGTTGGCAAGTTCTCAAAGTGTGAATTCTGTATCAAAGGTATGCTACACAAGCGCCGGTATGCGCTTTTCTGTCCCACGTTTTTGTAAAGCTCTTCCTGTCCCAGTTGGAGGCGTTCTACCATACGCGACGCGCCGCCAGAATGGAGGATGCGCAGGTCGTTCCATAGGACGAAAAACAGGGAACTGCTCAATTCAGAGGCCGCGAGATTGATCTGTTCACCAAGGCTCACGTTCTCCTTCAGTAGTATAAAGCGAACCTGTGGGAAACGGCCTGAGAGTTCCTCAACATCATAGCGTTCCTGCGGGCCTTCCATTGAGATGATGTAATCAAAGCCTACTTTTTCCAGTTCCTGAAACAGCGTGCGACGAGGATAGCGTCCCCCGCGATTGAGGATCACCGCGGATAGTCCTGATGACGCGCCTCGCTCAGTTCCGCCAACCGCAGTATAAGGAGGCATAGTATTATTAAAAATTGTAGATATAGTACTCATCACATTTCTCACACAGACCCGAATATACTGCCCCACAGTGTTGTTTATAAACCGGAAAACTGCGCTCCCAAATTGTTGCTAACTCATCACTGAATACATTACCAAGTGTTCCCTGTTCCGCCTTGCCCGCAAGCGCTTCTACATCTTCCCGGCAGAGTGGAACTGTCCCATCAAGAAGGATCGGCAGATCCCGCATAAGATGCCAGCAGGGACGGCGTATAAGCGGTGAGAGGTCTGACACTCCAAGATCAGGCAGTTTTCCACAGAACGAATCATATTTCTGAATAATGGCATGGGCTTCGGTCTCTTTCCAAGAACGAAAGAAATTTTCTATATCATCCTCTGAGTCTTTCACTCGTATAGCCTGAACGTAGGTGTCTTTAGGGAAAAGCCGCGTCAGGGTTTTCACAGTTTCATGCGCCTCGTGATAGCCTGTGCCCCTGATGTCGTGATAACGCGTCTCATCATGCGCGTCAAGTGACACGATCCACGAAAGCGGTGCGGCCAGAATGCCCATGCGAGCGGCGGTGTTCGTGGCTATGCTGGCAAGCGCTTCAAGTTCCGCTATTTTCCAGCCCAGTCCAGAGGTCTCTATAATGGTAGAAAATTGAGGCCGCTCAAGCGCCGCGCCAATCAGTTCCAGCTTTTGAGGATGCAGACTGAGTTCACCCCAGAGGGAAAGGTCAATCACCGCATCGCCAGAAAAGTCGCTTATTTTGTCCAACAGCGTGTTAAACCGTTCTGGCGTAAGAAAGTCTTTGCTATGGGTATAACCCGGATAGGGACAGAGAGCGCAGGTCTGAGGGCAAGCGCTGGCGACCTGGATTGCGTAAAAGCTCGGCAAAGTCCTTAGGACTTCGGGCCTTTCCTTGATAAGTCGTGTTATGTCATTGGCGTTGGAACAGCCCGTTTCAGCAAAACGGGTAAGCAGGAGCAGATTACGTTTAGAATCCGCGCTCAGGCTTAGTCGGTGGATGCGAAGGTCATCCGCCGCGATTTCAGTTTCGATATCAAAAGCGTTTATATCTTTCTGGAGCGTAGCAAAAATGCTGTCCCGCTCAACCGGCGCATCATCATGGTCCGCTATTGTTGAAAGAATTGCCGCAACCCCAGGCGCCAGAACCTCTGGTGCAAGCCCGTAGGGGAAACCGTCAGCGTAAGAATACTCAGCGGCGTAACGGATATGTCGCTTGCTTACCGCGTCGGCAAGCTCCGGGTCCAGAAACGGGCAGTCAGCCCAAGCGTAATAGGTATAGTCAAAACCTTCTGACAAGGATGCCAGTGTATTGAAGACTTGCTTCCGCGTCCACTGTTTCCCATCAGGTGGAAGCATCACTTCATCCACTGCAGCTTGTGGCGATGTTAATGATGCTGGCGCTAACAATGCGACCTTGTTCACGCCAGGGAACAGACGCGCCCTGTCGAGCGTCAGATCAAAGGCGCTTTTTCCGTGAAAAACTGTTTTATATGCCGGATCACGCAAAGCGCCTCCGTACAGCACCGCTATAACATTCATCTCTTCAACTATCGGAATAATCAATGCCTTCCCTAAGACACTATGCGTCAGACTTGCACCACGCTCTATGACCGGCATGACGAAACGCACATTATCAAAACCGTAGTAAAATACCCAGCTTTAGGCATGGGGATATAAAGCGGCGCAACGGATGGCTCGCCAAGCCCAAGCCTAACGTTGGGGTAGACCAAGCCATTGGTGGAATACCAAAACTCTGCGAATGAACACTCATGTTCACGAATGATGCGGATATATTCGCGTTCATTCGTGTAATTCGCGGATTTTTGCTTCTATGTTGAACTCACCTTATGTTATACTGATTTTATGGAGACAATCTCGGTTTCACAGCTTACTGAACGCATACGCTCCAATTTGGAAAGCGCGTTTCCCCTTATCTGTGTGGAAGGGGAGCTATCTAACTGCAAATTCTCAAGTACAGGCCACCTTTATTTTACCTTAAAAGATATAGGCGCGGCCATTTCAGCGGTAATGTTCAAGAATCGGTTTCGTTATCTGGGTTTTGAGTTGCGCGATGGTATGCTATTGCGGGTCAGAGGGAACGTGTCGGTATATAATCAACGAGGAACCTATCAAATCGTATGTGAAAGCATTGAAGTGGCAGGTTCAGGTGATATACTGGCGGTTCTTGAGAAGCGTAAACGCGACCTTGCCGCGGAGGGGCTTTTTGACACGGAACGGAAAAAGCCAATCCCGCGGTTTCCTGACACGGTTGTGGTAATAAGTTCTCCCACTGGCGCGGCGATTCGGGATATACTCACCATACTGCGCCGCCGGGCTGAAGGCATTCGTGTCATCATTCTGCCAACGCCGGTGCAGGGTTATGAGGCCGCGCCCATCATTGCGCAGCGTATTGAGCAGGCTAATGCGTGGAATCTTGCCGATGTACTCATTGTGGGTCGGGGCGGAGGTGCGTTGGAGGATTTGTTGCCATTTTCAGAAGAAGTGGTGGTTCGCGCTGTTGCCGACTCGGTGATTCCCATAATAAGTGCGGTGGGACACGAGATAGACTGGGCGCTCTGCGATTTTGCCGCTGATCTTCGCGCCTCAACCCCCTCTGCCGCTGCTGAATTAGTGAGCGAGAGTCGCATAGAAACCCGCGAAATGATACAAGACCTCGCTGTTAGACTCATCAATGCTATGGAATCACGCCTTGAACGGACGCGTCTGCTTATAAAACCATTCAGGTTGAAAGACCTTGAATACTGGTTTCGCTCAATACTCCGGCCGCGTCTCTTGCGTTTCGACGATGACAAGGAGGAACTTATTGGTGGACTTTCTTACCGTATACGCGACATTCGGCAGCGGCTTGAGCTTGCGGTTTTGAGTATTGAGGCGGGCAATCCCCGCGCTATTCTTGAGCGGGGCTTTTCGATAGTCTGTAAAGAAAACGGTGAATTAGTACGTGACGCCGGTGTAGTGAATATCGGTGAACGGCTCATCATCAGGCCCCTTGAGGGGACCATAAGCGCGATAACGGAAAAGGCATATTAAAGATGAAAAATTTTGAAGAACGATTGGAACGGCTTGAGGCACTGGGGGAAAAGATACGCAAACCCGACATTCCATTGGATGATGCGCTCAAAGCCTTTGAAGAGGGCATCAGGCTTGCGAGGACACTGGAGAAAGACATTGAAAAGATAGAAAGCCGGATCGAGATACTGATGAACGCGCCGGAAGAAAAGGCCGAGAACGCCACACCGGAGCTTGGCCTTTTTGATGAGGAGGTTTGATATGGCTCGTGTACAAGTTCTGCCGCCGGACGAGGCGCGGAAAATAGCTGCCGGTGAAGTAATTGACCGGCCTGCCGCTTTGGTACGGGAACTCATCGACAATGCCATTGACGCGGGTGGAACTCGCATAGAACTGTCGATTGATGGCGGGGGAATCCGACGCATTGAGGTTATTGACGATGGAGCTGGCATGGAGAAAGAAGACCTTGAACTTTGCTGGCAAACCCATGCCACCAGCAAGATTCGCTCAATGGATGATCTGAAATCTGCTGAAACCCTTGGCTTTCGGGGCGAAGCCCTTGCTGCTGCTGCCACTGTTTCTCATCTGGAAATTCTTTCAAGTGCGGATAGCCGCGAGGCATGGCGGCTGGAAGTGGGGCCAGGTGAAGCGCTTAGCGCGAGGATCGAGCGAGGACGACGCAAGCGGGGAACCAGTGTTCGCACTACAGGTCTGTTTGACACGATTCCAGTGCGCAAGCGCTTTCTCAAACGCGACTGGAGCGAAGCCAACCTCTGTCGCCTGACTTTTTTTGATAAGGCACTGGCTTTTCCAGCAATCAGCTTTCGTTTGACATTTGACGGGAAACTCAAAACTGCGCTCCCAGCTGCTTCCAGTCTCAAGGAACGTTTTGCAAGCCTGCTTCTTGATCCCTCGCAAGCCGCGTATCTCCACGAGATTCATAGTGCCATGACCCGTTTTTCGGTGAGCATCGTGGTTGGCGGCCCTGAACTAGCGCGGCCTGACCGTCGTCAGCAATACGTCTTTGCCAATGGCCGACGCATACAGGACTTTTCCCTGATGCAGGCGCTGGAATACGGAACCCAGGGCTGGTTTCCCAATGGCTATCACCCGGTTGGCGCGATCTTTGTGGATATTGATCCTGCGATGGCTGACTTTAATATCCATCCAGCGAAGCGTGAAGTTCGTTTTGCCGATGCCAGCGCAATACATCACGCGATTACTAGTAGCCTGCGGGACTTTGTCCACCACCGGAATCAGCAATACGCCGAGCAGATATACACTGTGCCGGAAGCAGAATTCCTGTTCCCAACAGAACCCTACAAGTCGAATCAAGAGTGCGAATACACTGTAGCCCGAGCCTTGGCGCTGGACGCCTTGCAAGAAAGCCCGCCTGAATACGCGCCGCAGGCTCTGTTCGCCCAGCCGGTTACGCCAGAATACGCACCGTCGCTCGTGCCGCAAACAGTACATACCGATCTTACCGCGTATGCTGAACTTGCGGCACACACCGAGCTTGCGACGCATACTCCTTCGCCAGTGTTTCATGCGGGACATAAGCTGCGCTATGTTGGCAAGGCGTTTGATATTTTTATAATCATAGAAAAAGACAATCGCCTGTTTTTCATTGATCAGCACGCTGCCCATGAGCGGATTCTTTATGAGCAGTTTCTTGTCAGACCCGTGCCGATTCAGGAGTTGCTTGTTGCCATTCCCTTTCGGACGGAAAGCGAAGAAGATGATCAATTTTTGAATACGCGAAGGGACGCGTTGGAGCGACTTGGCGTGGTCATTAAAATGGACCGTGGTTCGTGGCGCATAGAGGCGTTACCAGCGCACTGGAACCTCAGCGATAGCGAGACGATTCAGGCGATTCTTGATCTGAAACGGGCTGGGGCTGACCTTGTTGAGCATTGGCTTGCGACGCTGGCCTGCCATCGCGCGGTGAAGGAGGGCGACAACCTTGACGAGTGCGTAGCACTGTCGCTGGCTGAGGCAACGCTGGCCCTTCCCGTACTCCGCTGCCCCCACGGTCGCCCGATTCTGTTTGAATTGAGCCGCGAAATATTACTCCGTGCCGTCAAGCGTGTATAAAAAAAGAGCTGGCTGCTAGGCCAGCTCCGCATCGGTATTCTGGCTGATATGGGCAGAACACCAAAACTCTTGCCTATGATGATGACGATGTGAGCTTGTCTGCTTTCTTGAGACGCATGATATAATTAGCGTACTTCTTATCAGACATGGCTATATGGGTTAAAATCCAGTCCTTGAGAAAGCGGACAAAGATGTTTGGTACAAAGGAGCGTCCGGCTTCAAAATTGTGGACATCTTCAAGTACCTTTTGTACAAAGACTTCGTGCTCTTTTTTGTGTTCGGCAAATTCTGGATACTTTATCCGCTCCAGCATGGCTTCTTCAGCGCTAAAGTGTTCCGCGACGTACTTAACCGCAGCTTTGATCGTCTCTCTGAATATCTCATTCGCTGATCCGGTCTTACAAGAGAGGAATAGCTCATTGGTCAGCCGCACGAGCTCCTTGTGTTGTGCGTCAATGAATGGAATACCCAACGCATACCGGTCTTCCCATGTAACAAAATCTTCTACAACTTCAACCATTTGTTTTTCCTTGAATGCTTGGTTAGCAAATTTTCTCTAAAGAATTTTTATTCTTTAGAACTGTACTATGATACATAAAATCCATATCGTCAATGGCTATATGGTTTAATATCCAATCACGCAAGTAATGCAAGAAGATAAGAGGAACCATTGGTTCTCCTGCTTTCATGTCTTGTATCTCGCTCAGCAGCTTGTTGGTAAACTCATCGTGTTTAGCCTTGTGTTCTGCCAGATGGGAATAAGCGCTTTGCTCCATAAGCTCTTCCTCAGCGCTAAAGTGTTCAACGACATAGTCAAAGAACTCATGAGCAGCTCCAAGAAAAAACTCTGTCGCCGTATCACGCCCCGCTAAACAGGCGTCATAGAGCTGATTCGTCAATGCAAGCAACTTCTTGTGTTGTGTATCAATCAGTGGTATACCTGTCTCATAGTTCTTGGACCATACCACATATTCTTCACCTGCCATACTGGCACCTCACTTTTTACGGATATGATTTACTGATTCCGCTGGTCTTACCGATTTGGAAAAGCCAAATTCCCAAAAACGCTTCATACCTACATCTTGTTTTTGTTATGGTTTTATTTTATCATGCTTATGGGAATCTTATCAATATGTCAGGAACAATGTCAGGAACATTTATGAAAAAATGCGCTGTTGCCGCGAGACTGGTTTTAGAGGATGGGTCGGAGTATGGGGGCTGGTCGTTTGGAAAGCCGCGTTCCCAAGCCGGCGAGGTGGTGTTCACAACCGGTATGACCGGCTATCCACAGGCGCTCACCGACCCCAGCTTTCGGGGTCAGATACTGGTGTCAACCTATCCATTGCAGGGAAACTATGGCGTGCCAGTCAAGCCAAAGACTGCCGAGCCGTTCTTTGATGAACACGGCATACCAATACACTTTGAGTCAGACCGGATACAGGCAGCAGGTTTTGTGGTCGCCGAAGCCTGCAATGAGCCAAGCCATTTTGCATCGGGCTGTAGCCTTTCGACTTGGCTGGACAAGAACGATGTCCCCGGCATCTATGGCATCGACACCCGCGCCTTGACCATTCGCCTGCGGGAACATGGCGTAATGCACGGCAAAATACTTGTGGACGGAAGCCGCGACGTAACCATTGATTCGGGCCTTGTCGTACACCCAGTCGCCGATGTGTCGCCCCGTGAACCTCAGTTCTACACCGCGAGTGTCGCTGGCGCGACGCGTGATGTCATGCGTATCGCGCTCATTGACTGCGGGGTAAAGGCCAATATACTGCGCTGGTTGCTCAACCACGACGTTGAGCTAATCCGCCTGCCGTGGAACCATGACCTCAGTGGTATTGAGTACGACGGCATCTTTCTGTCAAACGGTCCCGGGGACCCCAAGGCATGTGGCAAGACTATTGCTACAATGCGGCGCGCCTTTGAACGAGGCAAGCCCATCTTCGGCATCTGTCTGGGCGTGCAGATCATGGCGCTGGCTGCTGGCGCAGATACCTACAAATTGCCCTACGGACACCGCGGGCAGAACCAGCCCTGCATTGATACTGAAACCAAACGCTGCTACATCACGAGCCAGAATCACGGCTACGCGGTTCGCGGCGATACACTGCCCAAAGCCTGGGAACCATGGTTTGTCAACGCCAATGACAACACCATCGAAGGCATCAAAGCCAGCAAAGCGCCTTTTTCAGCAGTGCAGTTTCACCCTGAAGGCTGTCCAGGACCGCGCGACACTGAGTTCTTGATTGAGCGGTTCTTAGAGCAGGTGCGTGAAGCAAAAAATCAATAAGGAAATACTATGACAGTAACAAAAGTTCTCGTATTGGGTTCTGGAGGGCTAAAAATCGGGCAGGCCGGCGAGTTCGACTACTCCGGTTCTCAGGCGCTCAAGGCTCTGCGGGAGGAAGGTATCAAAACCGTCCTCATTAACCCCAACATCGCTACTATACAAACCAGTGAAGGTATGGCTGATGCTACGTATTTTCTGCCAGTAACCCCGGAATATGTGCGTCAAGTTATTGAAAAAGAACTGCCAGACGGTTTGTTGCTGTCATTTGGAGGCCAGACCGCGCTTAACTGCGGCGTGGCGCTTAATCGAGAGGGCATACTGTACAAGTATGGCGTCAAGGTACTGGGTACGCCGGTTAAGGCTATTGAGGATACCGAAGACCGCGAGCGTTTTGTAAACCGCCTCGCCGAAATCGGCGCGAAAACACCGCGAAGCGTGGCAGTTAGCAGCACTGAAGCAGCGGTAGAGGCCGCGTCAACGATTGGCTACCCAGTGATGGCACGGGTGGCCTATGCACTGGGAGGCGCAGGCTCAGGTATCTGCCGGAACGAGACTGAGGTTCGGCGACGCTGCGATCGCGCTTTGGCTCAGGCCATTGGTGTTGGCTCACAGGTCTTAATCGAAGAATGGCTCGGAGGCTGGAAAGAGATCGAATACGAGGTGGTGCGCGATTCCGCTGACAACTGTATCACGGTCTGTAACATGGAAAACTTTGACCCACTCGGCATACACACTGGCGAAAGTATTGTCGTTGCTCCTTCTCAAACCCTCAACGACAGCGAATACCACAAGCTCCGCCGCGTGGCCATCGACGTAATCCGGCATTTGGGCATAGTGGGTGAGTGCAATATCCAGTATGCCCTTGATCCAAGCTCAGAGGACTATCGTATCATCGAAGTAAACGCCCGGCTTTCGCGCAGTTCTGCGCTAGCGTCTAAAGCCACTGGCTATCCACTGGCGTTTGTGGCCGCAAAGCTGGCACTCGGTTACACGCTGCTTGACATTGAGAACCGCATCACCCGCGTTACCAAATCCTGCTTTGAGCCAGCCCTTGATTATTGCGTGGTTAAAGTGCCACGCTGGGACCTCGCCAAGTTTAAGCACGTTGAAACACGCATTGGCTCTGAGATGAAGAGCGTGGGTGAAGTTATGTCCATTGGCCGCAGTTTCGAGGAAGCCCTGCAAAAGGCGCTCCGCATGACCGGCATCGGAGCGCCCGGACTCGCTGATGACGATACGCTCTGTGGAACTGGCTCGGTAAACATCAAAGATGCGCTCTCAAAACCCACTGACCGTCGCATCTTTATTATTTACCGAGCGTTACGGGAAGGCTGGTCAATCGAGCGCATACATCGGCTCACAAAGATCGACCGCTGGTTTCTAGCAAAGATCGCTAATGTCCTAGAAACAGAACTGGAGCTAAAAGATTTCTTAGCGTCTAGTATGTCCTTAACAACAGATGGAGAAGTATGTCTCAACATCCCCCGCGCTCTCATGATGAAAGCCAAACGACTTGGATTCTCCGACGCCCGCATCGGTGAGTTCTTCAACATGAGTGAGATGGATGTCCGTTCCCTGCGTGAGGAATACCGCATACGTCCTGCGATTAAGCAGATCGATACTCTTGCAGCCGAATATCCGGCAAAAACCAACTACCTGTATATGACCTACGCCCATACCGGCGACGTCAGTAATGACGACGTAACACCAGCCGGACGCGGAGTCATGGTGCTGGGTTCTGGCGCATACCGTATCGGCAGCAGCGTTGAGTTCGACTGGTGCTGTGTCAATGCGGTTGCAGCTGCCCGCAAACTCGGACGCTATTCGATCATGGTGAACTGTAACCCGGAAACCGTATCCACTGATTATGATATGTGCGACAGGCTCTATTTCGAGGAGCTGACGCTGGAGCGCATCCTCGACATCTACGAACGTGAGCGCCCCGACGGGATCATGCTGTCAATGGGCGGGCAAATCCCGAATAACCTCGCCACGCAGCTCTATGACTGTGGCGCGCTCATCTATGGCACTAGCCCTGCGTCAATAGACATGGCTGAGGATCGCAATAAGTTCTCCGCACTTTTGGACTCGCTCAACATTGAACAGCCTGAGTGGAAGGAACTTACAGACCTTGCCTCAGCCAAAGCCTTTGCCACTGCGGTTGGCTATCCAGTGCTGATTCGTCCCAGCTATGTGCTATCAGGAGCGGCAATGAACGTTGCGTGGGACCACGAGCGCCTTGAACAGTTTCTGGGGCTTGCAGCTGACGTTTCCGCTGAACATCCGGTTGTTATCAGCAAATTCATTGAAAACTCTAAGGAGATCGAAATCGACGCTGTGGCAAAACGGGGCGAAATCATCTTTCACGCTATCACTGAACACATTGAGAATGCTGGCGTTCACTCCGGCGATGCTACGGTTGTACTGCCCGCACAACACCTTTACATCGAAACCATCAGAAAGATTCGCAAGATTAGCTCCCAAATCGCCCAAGCCCTTGATATAAGCGGGCCGTTTAACATTCAGTTCCTTGCCCAACGCAATCGCGTGCGGGTCATTGAGTGTAACCTACGCGCCAGCCGCAGCTTCCCGTTCTGCTCAAAGGTAAGCCGTGTCAACATGATCGAAATGGCAGTTTGTGCAATGCTTGACGAAGCTGTACAGAAAGCGCCTTCGTCCGCGCTCGACCTTGAATGGGTTGGCGTCAAGGCCGCGCAGTTCAGTTATTCCCGACTCCACGGCGCTGACCCGGTTTCCGGTGTAGAAATGGCAAGCACTGGCGAAGTCGGCTGTATTGGCACAGACCTTCATGACGCCTTCCTCAAAGCCCTGCTCTCTGTTGGCTACCGCCTGCCGCGTAAACACATTCTGCTTTCCACTGGGCCTATGGAAGATAAGCTCGATTTCCTTGACTCCGCGAAAAAGCTCACGCAAATGGGTTTTGATCTCCTCGCCTCCCACGGCACTGCC
Organism: Treponema sp.; assembly: GCA_031267685.1. GTDB lineage: Bacteria > Spirochaetota > Spirochaetia > Treponematales > Breznakiellaceae > JAIRMT01. Next base: position 477 of record JAIRYV010000104.1, on the reverse strand, counting down.
AAGTTCCTCGCTAGTAACGGCCTGGCCGTTACCACGCTTAATTGGCCCCTTGAAGCGAGGGAACCGAATATTGCCACCTTTATCAAAAAGCGGGAGATCGACTTAATTATCAACATCCCAAAGAATAACCGTGAGACTGAGCTCAAGAATGACTACCTCATCCGCCGTATGGCGATCGACTTTGATATTCCGCTATTCACCAATATCAAAGTTGCGCGGGAGTTCATTGATGCAATGGCGCTGGAACGGGAAAAGGGCCTAGAGATAAAGGCGTGGGAAGAGTATATTTGAAAACCGCTTCTCATCCTAGACTAGCACACTCTAAAGTCTCAATTTTCGCGTAAAGGCGCTGTATCCTCACAGAGTTTTCTGTTAGGGCCAAACAGAGTTTTCTGTTAGGGCCAAACAGAGTTTTCTGTTAGGGCCAAACAGAGTTTTCTGTTAGGGCCAAACAGAGTTTTCTGTTAGGGCCAAACA
>JAIRYV010000102.1 GCA_031267685.1 Treponema sp. | reverse complement strand
CACTCGATGATGGGGTTAGAAGACTAACCAAGCGGGGTAAAACCACTCGATGATGGGGTTAGAAGACTAACCAAGCGGGGTAAAACCACTCCTTGAGGGCTTCAGGGTTACACGGACTTGGGCGGGCGAGTACACGCCGCTCGCTTCTCTGGCTGGAGCGCTCATGGAAGCTGGACAACTTCCCTCATCACGATTTCTTCATCCCTCTAAATGATAAAATTGAGTTTCTCCAGTAAAAATACCAGAATCGTTTTTTTATTTATAATTATACGACAGTCTGCAACCATGCCTGATTTAAGCTTAATATAATATCCATTCTTATCAGTTACCCAGATATTTTCTATTGTGCCATAAAGGATAAAGGCCGCTGTTAAGTTGCTTACGGTTTGTGCGTCCGCCGGAATATGGGTTATCATTCCTTCAATCTGTCCAAATCGGGCGGGAGCAAGTGCGTTAAAACGCATATAATACTTCATGTTAACCGCTATTTCAGCTATGTCCCGCGGATCAACTGTCAGCTCAACTTTTAAATTTTCAGCGTCAAGCGGAATAATACGCGCTATTTCTTCACTCATTACAAAATAGTCTCCAACATTGAACATTTTTAGTTCATCATAGATTCCATCAAGAGGTGATTTGATTTCAGCCTCACCCGCACGCTCCTGTAAACCAGCTATTGTATTTTCTAAACTTTCAATCTCAGCGATAAGTCCGGTTCGCTCATCATGTATGCGGACACGTTCCTTACCTTGAAAAACGTCAAGGTTATTCAAGGTAAGCCCATAATTCAACTCCTGTTCCTTTATTAGCACAGGAACTATGAGTTCGTGCGGCTTATTCTTCTCACGCTCCAGTTTGTCTTTCGCTATCTGTATTTCTATATCAAGCCGCGCTTTTTCAGAGAAATACGCTATGGCCCGGTCATAAATTTGTGTGCTTTCCTTGTCAATAGTGTTACGCCCCGCCACTATCGCGGACTCATACTTGTACAGATCGGATAAGCTGTTCTCTTTTCTTTCGAGCGCGGCCCGCGTCTTTGCTAACTCGGTATCAATAGTTCTGGCGTCAATCTTCCAGAGTGTAGCCCCTTTCTTTACCATCTGGCCGTGCGATACGTTTTTATTAACAACAATCCCGGATACTGTGTTTCTTATCAACGAGGTGTTTTCTTCATGACGCAGCACTCCCTGCGCTCTCACGACAATATCAATCTCGCCGAGACTCGCCCATATAAAAAAAATCGCCATAATAGCAAGTATAATGAAAACGAAGCATGTAAGTATCACGGGCGTTCTGTTCTTGAAGAAATCATGGCTTGGGTTATACACGCTTAATTCAATGAGCCGAGTTTTCATTTTGAGTCCTTCTGCCATAATTCTGTATAGATTGATTTTCGCGCCAGCAGTTCTTCATGCTTTCCGCGATCAACAATTCTTCCCTTGTCCATAACAAATATCTTTGAGCAGGTCGCCACCAGGGAAAGCCGATGGGCGATTATAATGACGGTCTTTTTCTCTTTTTCAAGATAGTCAATAGCCTCATAAAAAAAACGCTCTGATATTGAGTCAATATTGCTTGTTGCTTCATCAAAGATGAATATATCAGGATTCCCCAGCAGGGAACGCGCTAACGCGATTCGCTGCCGCTGGCCGCCTGAAAGCGACTGTCCTCGCTCGGCAAGTATAGTATTATAACGGTCCGGCGTATTCTCAATAAATTCATGCGCTCCGGCTCTTTGCGCTGCATCGATAATTTCTTCTAACGGAGCGTCAGGGCGCTGAATTGATATATTCGCGGCGATAGTGTCTGAAAAAACAAAAATATCCTGGGGAACATAGCCTATTCTCATTTTCAGTGCCGCGTCGTCAATATCCAGAATATTATGATTGTCTATCAGTATGGCGCCGGATACTGGATTATAATACTTGAGCAGCAGATTGGCGAGTGTTGTCTTGCCACAGCCGGATTTCCCCACAAGCGCCACGCGCTCTCCGGGTAAAATATCTAAATCAATGCCATTAAGAACAGGTTGGTTTTCATCGTAGGAAAAAGAAAGATTTTTAATCTCTATTCTTCCCTCAATCTTTCTGGGAACAATACGCGCCTGAGTCGATACGCCGGGAGCTTCCGCCGGAATCAACTCATTGAGGCGGATCATGGCGACAATGGCTTCCTGAAAATTAGGCTGCAAACTAAGCAGGCGCTTGAACGGCCCCATGAAAAAGGCAAGGAGCGCATTGAACGCTATCAACGCGCCGAGCGTCATAGAGTCTCTTAATATAAGATAGCTGCCAATCCAAAATACGATATTCCCACTCCAGCCATCAATAACTCCGATGACCAATTTTTGTATGTTCTGCTGTATATTCAGTTTATATGAGACAATAACGGAATCCATCTGCGTCTTCTCAAAGTTCTTAAACACAAAAGGAGCGGCGTTTAACGCCTTAATGGTTTTTAATCCTGATAGCGTCTCAACAATGTATGACCATGCCGTCGAATTCTTTTTCATTACATCATGATAGATTCTGTTATATGATTTCATAAGCGCTCCCATAAGCAGAGCAGAAAGGATTGCCGCCGACAGCGTAACGCAAAATAGTACCGGGGATTGGAAAAAAAGTACCATGCCAACGCTGATAACTAATAATGAATCCATTATTATTGTTATTGAAACGTCGGCTATGATATAACGCAGATCGCCGACATAATCAAGGCGCGATAGTATATCGCCGGTCTTGAGCTTGTCAAGCTGGCTAACGGGAAGATCAATAATATGCTTGAAATATGAAAATATGAGACTTAAATCAACCTCCTTTCCTAGAACCGTAAGCAGATGGGTTCTGGTTGAATCAAGTATTCCGGTGAACAAGGTAATAGCGACAATACCAACGCTTAAAATATGCAGAGTTAATTCTGAGCGTGAAAAAAGAACCTCGTCTATAAGAAAGCCTAAATAAAACGAGCTGATAATTCCAAATACTATAAGCATTATTGAAATGACAATGGTTGTGGCGAATATCTTGCTACGCGAGACAATCAGCGACGTGAATAATGAGAGCAGTTTTTTCTGCCTCTGCGGGGACAGAAGGCTCTCTGAGGCGTTACACACAATTATGGAACCTGACCATGTCTTTTCAAATAAAGACAGCGCCATATTCTTTTTCCCTGATACTGGATCAAAAATCGTTATTGTTTTTTTATTTGTTTTGAGAATAATAAAGTAGTTTTTCGCACCATTGTTCTGCCTCCATGTTATCACCGGCAAGTCTATCTTTGATAAAACAGAAATCTCACCGAGGCTCGCCACCGCCACCTTGAGTCCCAGGTTTTTAAGGCAGCTTACTATCTCTTCGGTGAGCATGATGTGATTCTGTTTCTGTTTTGGTAACGCAAAACGTATGTTAAAATAACTCGCTATTGTGGCGATACAAGCGACATCGCTATTATGTTCGTTTAGCGCATGATGAAACAGCATAGTATAACAACTACTATTTCACGTCATTAAGGTTTGTTACTATCAAATTATGCTCATTCATAAGACGCTCTCCGGCTGTCTTATAGTCATCGCTTCTGGCTTGGTCGCCCTTTGCGGCGTAACATACACTCAGTTTTTCGTACACCCGAGGCAATGTTTCCAGGCAATAGGCCAAGGGCTGAGCTATAATATATTCCCAATGCTCTATAGCCGCGTCATAATCGCCTGTTTCGGTTTCCACATGCGCAAGCCAATAGTAAGGCCATAAGTCTTGGGGGAAAATTGCGATAGCCTCTTTCATGTGATCCACTATAATAAGAATTACTTCATCGTAAATCTCTTCCAAAGGGTACATAAAATCATCGTAAACAAATTCTGTCAAAACTGACAGCAGCATAGCCTTGCTATAATCGCGCATTCTTTGCGTATTCCGCACGTCTTGCGCGTTGAGAGTAAGCGCAATCTCTTGAATCTTGCTCATGCTCAATTCATCGAGCGCTTCTCGCAATGGCTTCATGGTATCCCAGAGGCGGTAATCGAAACTATCGCCAAGCCACATTTTCAAATAATAAATATACTGTAAATACTGCCCCTGATCCTGCCCGCGGAGTATAGCAACATCATTCTTCCAGTTATCCATACTGTCTTCAAGGTTCCGCAGCCCATTATACATAGCAAAAAGATGTTCATACGTCGGCATATAATTAGCACCAGTACCAAACGTGACTTCCCGATCCAGTATAACGGCGTCGTATTGAGATAACAAACCTTGTATGCGATCATCTTTTACAATATCACTTCTACTATTTGGAAGTACGATTTTTGGTCTACTTTCAATATCCCTTAATTCCGGTATATCCAGATAAATATTATGTCTCTCATCTTTAGCGCTTCGGAGAACCATACTGATAAAATTATCACCATACCGATCTTTCAGATACACGCCCATTGGCGTCCATAAAAAAGGCTCCTCACCATCAATTCTATCTTGTATCGGTTTCGTCTGTCCATGAGCGCCTCCAAAGAAAATCATCGCTTTTTTATGGGGCGGTAGTGTTTCCATGAATTCAGAGATATTTTTAAACGCCTGTTGATCGCGTTTATTCATGTGATCGCCTTGTGTAAAATCAACTTCCTCCGGCGTTGGATTGTAACCTGCCTCGGCAGGAATCTCCCTTATTCGTTCCTCTTCAAGGACAGCGTTATTTATTTCTCGTATTGCCCGGCTCATAGCTCCCGCTTCATATTTTCCACCAACATCGGTTCGCCAAGGTGGAAAGATTAGTAATCTATAATCAGGCTCTCCCGGTAAAGGCGTTCGTGAAGGATCATAGCCAAGTTCGGGGCCTTCCTCAAATAGATACCGAAGCCCGGCGTCATAAAATGACTGTAAGTTCTCGGCCATAAACAGTTCTTCATTTACTAGTTCATGATTTTCCCCAATGAACACCAGTTTGTTCTGTGCGAGGGCATCAAGGATGTACTGCCTCGCGTCAGGAAGCTCTGACTCCTTCTGATACAGAGCAGCAGCACTTACGGATGTTACCCGGCAGAATAATAATGCCACGCACGCAAACGCAATAAAAAATCGTTTCTTTATCATGCTGTTCTCCTCCCATACTTTTTCCAAAAAATCTCGTTGTCTGTCTTATACAGATCGGCAAGAAATAAGTCGGTCTCTGCAATGACAACTTTGTTAAGTTCGCATATAGAATAGGGAATTTCGCTCATACTTCCCGTTACCCTGAAATTATCAGCAGGGCAATAGTAAAAACATTTCTTTAAGAAATCACATCCCAAGCAATCACTTAAATCGATTGCTATTTTATTCCGAAAATTGAGCAGCGCGTCTTCGTTAATTCCGCCCACCACATTACCAATGACTAAATCATCCCCACTGTTCTTAGCGTAAGAGAAACTGGTACATGGATAAAAATTGCCATTTGTCAATATGGCAAGAGCGCCAACGCCAGCGCCACAATGGTACACCACGCAGCCACCAGCTTTGCTTCCTCTACCTGTCCCAGAATCTCGCTCACCTCTTTGGGAGCCTGATACCCGGTTACCGGTTCTCTTGTCTTTGCCATAGGATTACCTCCTTACTTTAAGATTTGCAAGACCTCTCTACTTAATATATGGGGTCAACTTCCCTTTTCACTTCATTTGATTACAAAAATCTTTCATCAAAATTTCACACAAGTCCTTATAATCAATAGGTATATGGGGTCAACTCTCTTTTTCACTGCAAAAATATAATGTTATAAGCCATATAATCTAGAATTATATTTCCTCTTTTTTTATAATAAATTGTATACAATCCCGCCAAACACTGGTATGATAACTATGGAGGTTACACAATGCAAAAAATATCAAGAAAGGTCCTGCTGAAGGCGCCTGTTCCTCATTCGCATTTAAGCAATCTGCGAGACCAATACACAAGCGGGTGTCTTACTCACAAAGACTTTGAAGGACGTGTCTTTCAGACACTCCTCGACGACTTTAAACAGTTCAATCTGTTCAATCATGACCAGGAGGCTTTTTTTGACTGCCTTGTATGGCTCTATCCCCGACTAATCATAGCCATTGACACCTATAAAGATATAGGCTCCTCTTTCGACGCCTATATCTGCTCTTTTGTCCGTCTGGCTGCGAAAGAGTACCGCGTATGTGAATTCAACCATCACATTACTGAATACGCCTATTGGGAAGCCCGTGCCAAAGAAGCAGGAGAAAGCGACACCACGCTTGTTGAAGCGACGTTTGAAGTGATGGAAGTCTTCAAACCTGTGAACAATCCCCGGCAGGTGATCATCCTGATCCTGAAATCCTATTGCGTCATAACAGAAGAGTCTGTCCGGCGTATGAGCCCAGCCATAGGGATGAGTATGAAGCAGCTTACCAATATGCTTGATAAGATACGTGAACTGCGATCCAAGAAAGACGACAGGATTCATAAGTTGCAGGAACGGATGTACTATTATTTCTACTGTTATGTAACGTATAGAAAAAAGCTAGAGGTGATCCCCGAAGACTTCGCGAGGAGGGAAACGTGCCATGAATGCATGAACAAGGTGCTGGAGCATCATGCCCGCCTCAAACAACAGCTTGGCAGTATCAGCCGGCAGGCCAGTAACCAGCAGGTGGCTGAAGTTTTAGGCATCCCCCAAGGGACAGTTGACTCTGCTTTATCCGCCATAAAGCGGAAGGCAGGGCGTGAGGGCTATAAGCTAGGGAGTGTTCACACAAGGTGAAATATGCTGGTTGTTTCAGCATTGCGGACGGAAGGGTTTCTCGGTATGTAGACGTTTTCCTTGGATTCAACGGCAATCAAGGGACCGGTCGAGAGGGGTAAAACCACTCGATGAGGGGGTTAGAAGACTAAGCCAGAGGGGTAAAACCACTCGATGAGGGGGTTAGAAGACTAAGCCAGAGGGGTAAAACCACTCGATGAGGGGGTTTGAAGACTAAGCCCTTCCCGGCGAACACTGAAAAAACGTGTCCACCGGGAAGGGTTTAGTCTGTTTCGGTTCCGGCGTCGGTATCGCTGCTCCGTTTCCTGCCGCCGGGGAAGTGGGGCTTCAGCTCTTCGTAGACCGCCTTTGCCCCAGGGATGTCCTGTTTTGCCGCAGCCTGTACGTTGTGGTAGACCGCGATGGCCTCGTGATAGGCTTCGCTCCCCGCAACCATGATCGTATCCTCGACGATTTCATCAAGCTGATGGATCTCCGTGTGAAGTCTCCAGAGTCCGTGGGCATCGCTGAAGTCTTTGTCAAAATCGTCTATGTCTAGGTAACTGGGAACCAAGTCAGGGTTGTCGTGGGCGTAATCATGGGCTTTTTCCACGAAGGCAAGGCTTCTATCGCCCATCTTGAGCAAGGAACGGCGTTCCTGCGGGGTCAGGGCGAGGGTATACGGCTTAAGCGCTGTCTTCACAGCTTCAATCTGGCCGTATACCTGCGTGAGGACGGCTTCCGGTATGGCATCTTTATGCCTATCATTTTTCATAAGGCAACTCCTTTGTAAACCGCATAGCAACGGTTTAAGTTTAATGGTTGGGATATAGTAGCATATAAGAACGCAACTGTCAAGAAGTTGCACACGCTGCACGAATGGATAGTGGATAAAAATTCAGCAGGGGAAGCCGCAGCAACATCGCTTTGACCCCTTCTCCAGCCCGGCACTGTAAATGTTCGGGTTGCTTAGGATGGCCTTCCGCTTAAACACTTCTTCGCGTATCGGATACAGCTGCTCCTCGTTCCGCCATCTGCTCTTGGCCTCCGCTGGTATCATACCATATTCAATCATCTTTCTGATTCAAGTGGTATAAATCTATTAAATGTTGATTAGCATTTTTTTACTTTACTGCGAAGAAGCCAATAAGATATAAACGCGGTAATGAATATAGCTGATGCCGCAAAAAACGAAAATTTGATAGTATAGTTTGCGAGCAGGGAAATAGAAATCATGCCCACAACACCCGCGACACTGTTTAATGACGATATAGTTGACAGCGATGTGGCTTTACTCGTTTCAGGCAAATCGTGATAGAGGTAACCGTTGGTCAATGTACTAAATAAAACAAACGCGAAGGCGTGTAATGTAAACGTGAAAACGGAAAGCCACCATTTATGAAACGCAGCGGCGCTTAACACAAAGACGCTGGAAAGGAGAAGCGCTGCTGCAAAATACTTCCTCGTCTGAGTTCGCTTTCTTAACGCGCGCGAGCATATACCCGCCATGAGTGTTCCTAATCTGATGAATACCCACGCATATCCGAGAATCTGTATCTGATTATTGCCTTGCTTTTCTAAAAAGAGTGGCTGCCAAAGATTATCTATGCCTGAAACAGCGATAAATCCAATAGCCAATGGAAGTATCAATCCCCATTGCCCGGCGCCATTACTCCCAAAAAAGTCGCGGGTAGTTTTCATAATTGCTGCTATGTCCGGCAAAAGTTTTGTCGTAACTCTATTTTTTTTACTTTCGCCAGAAGACGCAGTGCCATCGGGAATAGGAATAAGCATAACAGCCGATATAATAACCAAGGCCGCCGCTATTCGATAGCCAACATCAATTCCATTAACCACTGTGAGCGCTCCAAGAAATCCCGCGCTGATACCAGCGATACTTTCTAATACAATGTTGTTTGAAAAAAGTCTTATATGTTCCTCCTTGCGATTCTCCTTTTGCAGGTGAGAAATATACCAAGCGGTAAAAGAACCTGACCAGCAGGCAACAGAGATAGCGCGAATAAAGACTATCACACACAACATATAAAAAGAGTTGGTTATCGTCAGAAACAGGTAGAAGAGCGCGCGCAAAAACATACTAATTTGAAACGATGCCTTATGCCCGAATCTATCGCCGATTATGCCTGTTGGAATTTCCAGCAAAAAGACAGCGATTAGTTCCCATGAGTCGAGAAGGCTTATTTGGAAATAGTCCAATCCCTTGGAGAGAAGATAAATAGAGGAAACAGAGACCATGAAATTGATCGAGAAAAAATACACAAATAATGATGTATAGACATAGTATGGCTCGATTCTTTTGGACAGTTTAAGCAACGAGTTCTCCTTCCTAAACAGCTATCCTCACATTGTTTAATGTAAACAACGTGAGGATAGCCCCTTCATTTAAGCAACCTGCCCATTTTGAGCCTTTCAAGAAGTTCTCCTAACGCACATACATAAGTATCATCAATAGTATGCAAGCCATTCCTAGACATACTTTCTAATATAGCAAATGTTTCGATGCTGTCAAGGCTTTTGAAAATTCGAGTACATTCGAGTCCGTGATTGCGTAGCGAGAACCACCGACTCACTCTAGCTAGAATCACCCCATGCGGTGTCTGGCACTGGTGGCGCGGTGTCTGGCACTAGCTGCACGGTGTCTGCACTGTGGCGGGCGGCACACTCGGTGTGGTGTCAATATGCCGGGTACTTACCAAAGATGCTTGATTGACAAAGAACCATTCTCCAATTAGATTTATTTTATGATATCAGCAATTGGTATTAAAATCGCTAATGGTGAGTTTTACTCGATTCTGGAAGAGAATGGGCCTGTTAAAAAACGGCTTGTAGTCACCACTGTTCATGATAATCAGCAAGGCGTTCATATTGATCTGTATAAAAGTGATACAGCAACCATGCAGAACGCTCTGCATATTGGCAGTCTCTTTATTGATCATCTCAAACCTGCCCCTAAGGGGGAACCGTCGATAGAAATCGTCGTTACGTCCAATGGGTACGGGGAAATCGCGGCGGACGTTGTTAACCTTGGTTCAGTGTCGGAGACACACCACGTGCAGGTGTCGCTGAATACGCTGGTGGATTCGTCGCCAGACAGGGACGCTGATTTTAAAGTTGAAGATGCAATGCCAAACCTTGATCCGCCAGCGGGTCTATTCGTTTCCGAGCCGGAAAAGAAATTTCCCTGGCTCATTGCGCTCCTTTCACTCATTGGCGTGCTTAGTATACTTTTTTTGCTCTGGTTTTTTCTATTACGCGGGAAAGGTAACAGAGAATCGCTGCCAGATGTACTCAGTGCGGTGGAATCGCCTGAGCCTGCGCCACTTCTGACGCCATCCTCTGTGCCGCTTGTCGCTATTGCCCCGTCATCGCCGGTTCAAGCGCCTGAGCTGGTAACGACAGAGCCGGAATCGTTCAGCGTCAGTGTTGCTGAGCCTGAACCAGTGGCAGAATCAGAGCTGCTTAGTACCAACATTGTCGAGCCGGAGCCGTTTATGCCGATAGAAGAAGTAATAGAAGAACCAAAACAGGCTGCGGCGGTTGTGCCGCTCATCGAAGCGCCGGTTCAAGCGCCTGAACTGCCGCTTGAAGAAGTTACTCGAAGCAGGCCAGCGCCGCCGGTTGCTTCGTATAAGGTTCCAACCACCATTCCTCCCTCTGGCGTACCGTATCAGATACGGTGGGGAGATACCCTTTGGGACATATCGGAGGCTTTTTATCGTAATCCATGGCTGTATCCTCGTATTGCTCGGTTTAATAATATTCGTAATTCTAATCTCATTGTTTCAGGTACTATCATTCGCGTTCCACCTCGTTAAGGCGCGGTTTCTCCTGCTGGTCCTGCTCTGTGTTGCTCTCTCCTGCAAGAGCGAGGAGCGGGCGGATATCCCGTCTCCGCAGTTCTCGACTGCTTTTTATGAGGCGCTCCTTATACGTTCACAGAGAAGCGATGGCACTGAAGCAGATATACGGGAACGCTTTGAGACCAGCCTTAAAAGCGCTTCCCCCCGAATACGCGAGGAAGCTGCCCGTGAGCTTATTCCAATAGTCTTGCGGGATAAGGAGACCAACATTCGTGTTACCAACATAGATCGCGATCTGTATGGGGCCATACTGTATACGAGAAACCGCTGGAAGGAGACACTGCACGTCCTCAAAGACGCTGATTCTCCCTGGTCAAAGGCACTGAGTGCCGCGGCTAGGTACCATGAAGAGGAACACGAAGACGCGCTCGTTGATATGCTTATGGACGCTCCGGTTGATAGCGCCTATTTATGGGCGCTGGATACGATTGAGGAAGAACATATCCGCTTGTCTGAGCTTGAGCTTGCCGCCATATACGGCCGTCGTGCCGCGGCCCGTTCCAATTTTAGCGATGCGCTGAACTATTTTCGCGTTGTAATCGCGCAAAACCCCCGACTCTTCTGGCGCTATCCTGCCTTACTGAATGATTTAGGGCGCAGTTTTCAGTACAGCTCTATACCAGAAGGCGTAGCGCTCCTGCTTCAGTGGGAAAGTCTGCTTCAATCTGACGCGGATTCTGAATTCCTTGACATTCCTACAGTCCGCTATCTACTCCGCTACTTTCTGGGGCGACTTGAACGACAACGTGCGCGTTATGAGGAGGCGGAGGATTACTTTCAAGCTGCGCTTCTGCTTGCGCTGGACGCGGAGCAGGAGGATGCCTGTATCTGGTATATCCTTAACATGGCGCTGACAAACAAGCCAAACCGTCTGGCTGCGCTTCTCGCGCTCTATCAGCAACACTGGCATGATGACGCTTACTTTGAAGACATCCTGTCTCCCTACTGCTGCTATCTCACGGCAAACAGGCAATGGACAATCCTGCTTGAGACGTTTTTGCGTATCCGTAATGGCAGGGACCGAGCGCTTGTCGCTCAGTACGCCTATATTTTGGGGCGGGCGCTTGACGAAGGTTTCCTAACTATAAAAGATGCTGTGCCAGCCTTGAGCGCTCTGAATTTGGGTACAGAAACCACAATAAACGCGCTGGAACGGGCTTTTTACCAAATTGCCTTTGAGGAGTCTCAGGCATCGTTTTATTACCGCGCTTTGAGCGCCTCTCGTCTGGGTCTTGCTTTGGATCTTGCCCCGGTGCAAGACCTGGTGATTGAAGCCGCCATGAGTGACGATCTCCAGTTCCTTATAGGCTTCTTTGATGCGGGCGCAGGCTCGCTCGTGTTACCTTACCTGAACCGCCTGCGAGATACGCTTTCCATTGCCGAGCTTCGGCGCATGGCTGAGACATTCGCCGCTGAGGAGCAGTGGATCGAGTCCATCAGGATTGCCAGTGTTTACATGAACCGGCAGGATTATGAGATGAGCCGCGCAGACATGGAACTCTATTACCCGCGGCCATTCAAGGACATCATTGAGGGATATGCCCTAGATATGAACCTTCCGCCTCAGCTTCTCTATGGACTCATCCGTACCGAGAGCGCTTTTGACGCGAACATCGCTTCCTACGCCGGAGCAATCGGCCTTACCCAGCTTATGCCCGCAACCGCGCTGGAAGAGGCGCGACGCATTGCTAGAAACGGCGGGCCAAACTATGTGGAGAACGGCAAGGTGAACGCCCGCGATCCAGTTGCTAATGTACACATCGGCGCGTCATATCTTAGTTCCCTGGTGAAGAGCATGGGGAACCCAATGCTGGCCTTACTTGGTTACAACGGCGGACCAACACGGGTAAGACGTCTGCGTAATGCTGAACCAGCTCTGCCTATGGACCTGTTTCTGGAGACCATTTCGATAAACGAAACCCGCAACTATGGAAAACGGGTAAGCGCCGCCGCGGCGATGTATGGCTACTTGTATTTTGATTTGAGTATGACTGCTGTTGTTGCCGATATGTTTAGGTAAGATGTTATAAAACCATATATGAGAATTCTCCAAATTTGACTACAAGTTATGTTCTGATGAGGTTATATCCGTGTATTTGAAAGAAGTTTTCACGCAAGAGGTATCCAAATTTCGTCTTATCGCTATCATCGCTGGTGGGATACTGGGATTTCTTTCTATTATATTAGGAGTTTCTATCACCGGCGCGCTCTTTGGCGCGGAGGGCTTTCTGTTCGGAATAGGAACCTTTCTCGTTAATGCCTATGGAGTGCTTTCCTTTGCGATTCCTGCCTATATTTTCTTTGCCGCCTTCATCCTCGCCGAACCAGTCTATCGCCCTCAGCGTATCTTTATACTTAACGCGGTACTCGTCCCTTTTCTCACACTGGCCGTTGGTTTTGTGTTTATCCGCGACTTTGACAGCTTCTCGCTCAGTATTCCGTTACTCCGCTTACTGAACAGGTCAGGCTTTAACTTTTTTATCGTTTTGCTGACCACAGCTGAGGGTATAGCGATCATGCTGTTCATGAGTATGCTGTTTCCCCATGAATATGAAAAACGGGAATACATCAGACACCTCAGTGAAGATGATCCCTTGCCGTCCAGAAAAAAAGTCGCGCCGATTCAGCGTCCCTCTTCATGGCGAATGCCGAGAGCGCCGCTCCACCTGGGTAAGCCGCCTCCTATCCTGCTCTTGCCGTTTAATCAGCCGGAAACAGAACCATTAGAAGAAGCGCCCGAAGAAACCCAGCTTAAGGCGCCGCCACCAGCACCTATCGTGAAAGAATTCCGGCTTCCTGAATTAAAACCACTCTCCACAACTCAAGTTATAGAAGAGTTTACCGCCGTGCGGGAAACCCGAGAACCTGTCACACCGCCGCCAGCGCCCAAACCAAAGCCGGTGAAAACAGTCTGGCCGCCATATCAAGTGCCGGTTAGCGGCATTCTGAATGAGTGCCTTGACGCCGACGACGTTGTTGATACAGACGCGGAAAATGAGGGGCGGATTCTAGAGGAAACGCTCAGAGAGTTCAACATTCAGGCTGAAGTTACGGATATACGAAAGGGGTCGGCCATAACCATGTTTGAGATACTGCCCGCACCAGGGGTAAAGCTGACCAAGATTGCGGGTTTACAAGACAACTTCGCGCTCAGGCTGGCCGCTGTGTCGGTGCGTGTCGTGGCGCCCATTCCAGGAAAACACGCTGTGGGTATCGAAGTGCCTAATGCTAAACGAAGCGTGGTTGCCTTTGCCGAGCTTATCAAGGCTGAGCTTGGACGAGACAAACGCCAGGCAGAAGTTCCCGCGATACTCGGCAAAGACATAAGCGGCGAATCACAAACCATTGACCTCACCCAGACGCCACATATCCTCATCGCCGGCTCAACCGGTTCTGGCAAGTCTGTCTGCGTAAACACCATGATTCTCTCAATACTCTATCTTTGCACTCCCGCTCAATGCAAACTCATCCTGATTGACCCTAAGATCGTGGAACTCAAGCTCTACAATGGCATCCCTCACCTTTTGACGCCGGTGATTACCGAACCGACCAAGGCGTTTCAAGCCCTGCAATACTGCATCTCGGAAATGGAACGACGTTATGCCAGCCTTGAGGCTATGAGTGTACGGGATATCAAAACGTATAATAAACGCATTAAAGAACGCAAAGTTGGCATAGAACCAATGCCGTATATCGTGATAATCATTGATGAATTCGCGGACATTATGGCTACCAGCGGCAAAGAGCTGGAAGCGATTGTCGCACGTCTCACCGCTATGAGTCGCGCCGTGGGCATCCACCTTGTGCTGGCGACTCAGCGCCCCTCGGTTGATGTGATCACCGGCCTCATCAAGTCAAACATCCCCAGCCGTATTGCCTTCATGGTGGCAAGCAACATGGACAGCCGCATCATCCTTGACAAAACCGGCGCTGAAAAGCTACTGGGCAAGGGCGATATGCTTTACAGAGGCGCGGAACTTCCCTTTCCTGTCCGTATTCAGGGCGCTTTTGTTTCAGACGAAGAGATTGAGCGAGTCGTGGAACACGTTAAAACACTTGGTGAACCGGCCTATATCGATAACAAAATCTTCTATAATGAGGATGATTCAGGTTCCCTGCCTTATTCTGGATGGGAAGACCCTCTTTATGGGCAGGCGTTACAAATCGTTAAACAACAAGGCAAGTTAAACGTCAGTTCTCTTCAGCACAAACTCAAAATCAAATACAACAGAGCTGCACGACTCGTAGAAGAAATGGAACAACGCGGGGTACTTGATCCAGCGCGGGGTTCCAGACCGCGAGAAGTGTTAAAAGAAGTGTAGGGAGACTTTTCTATGGTCTACCGCTCTGTATTACCAATACTGCTTATAACCAGTTCGCTTTTATGCTGCGTAAAACAGACGCCGGAGCAAGCCACAGTCGCCACGCCTGTCGATGTGGAACCAGACACGACGGCTACAGTCCTTGTTGTTTCTCCCCTCAGCTATCAAAACATCTCTGGCGTATCACAGGAAGACCTTGAGACGGTTGCTGGCTTCCGTGCGCGCGGCCGTGAATTCATTATGGGCGTGAGTGATCCATCGCTATACTTCACACAAAAAGACGGAACTATAAGCGGCTATGCTGCGCTACTGTGCAAATGGCTCTCCGTTGTCTTTGACCTTTCCTTTACACCGCGCTTTTACGAAACCAATGCCCTTGTCGCGGGCATTGAAAACCACCAGATTGACTTCTCTATGCCGCAGGGACAGGGCAGTACCACATACCCTGTGATAAGCACAGGCAATCCAGCCTTATCGCCCATCACCAGGATAGCTGCGCTGGCTTTGGAACAAGGCGGAGCAGAACTGCTCGCTGAACTGCGTAACAAAGAGCCACATGAATACCGCTTCAGCGAACCGAACAACATAGAACGCGCCCACGAGGAAACGCCTATCCTGGAAACGCCTATCGAGGAGACGATAGAACCACTGAACATGGAGCAAGAACTGGATGATAGAGACACGATCCAAGCCCTTCTCCACTTTTTAACACGGTATAACCTCATCATCATCATCATACTCTTTGCAACAATAGTCCTACTCATCATATTTGTTTTGCTTAATACTATACATTATAAACAACTAAACAAACACCTTGAAAGCACGATAAGCCAGCGTACTGAACAGCTTGAGATTCAAACCAAAGTCGCTCAGGACTGCGCCCATGAGCTTGAGATTCAGACCAAAGTCGCCCAGCTTGCCGCGCAGACCAAGAGCAACTTCCTTGTCCGCATCAACCATGAGATACGCGCACCGCTCAACACCATCATAAGCATGATCGAAATCGCTCGCAAAACAAACATATCTCCCAAAACCCTTGTGTCGCTAGACCAAATATCCACAGCTTCAACACACCTGCAGGCACTGCTCAATGATATGCTTGATATGGCCAAGATTGAGTCTGGCACATTCGCACTGGCACATGAGCTATTTCTGCTTAGAACTACCATGATGGAAGTGGCGAGTATCATCGCCCCGCACTGTCGCGCCAAGCAGATACATTTCCTAACCAATGTACGTGAGCTTCCAGACATTAGTATTCTGGGTGATAAGGTCCGGCTCAAGCAGGTACTCATCAAGCTGCTGGATAACTCGGTGAAGTTTACGCCGAAACAGGGCAAGCTCGCGCTCGTGGTCAAAACCGAGCAGGAAACCAACAAGGATGTCGCCATTATGTTCCGTGTTACTGATAGCGGCATTGGCATGAACGAAGCACAGATAGCGAAGATTTTCAGCTCCTTTGAGTCGACGGATACTTCTATTACGACACGTTTTGACAGTACTAGTCTGGGACTTTCCATCAGCCAAAGCCTCATAGCGAAGATGGGCGGTCAGCTCACAGTAAAGAGCAATCCGGGCAAAGGCTCGTCATTTAGCTTTACGATTACCTGCGAGAAGACAGACGCCTAAACTGGACGCGTAAACAAGGGCCACGTCATGCCCAACCTCACAGGCGCACCAGTGCCAGACACCATACCAGAAGCTCGCTCGGCAAGTTCACTCTGCCCCGCGCCGTCTCCCTCCTTGTCCCCCTCCAAGACAACGCTTACCATACTGCGAGTTTGCCTTCCGGCATTGCTATATTCATCATATCACCTAAAGTCTCAAGCACAAAGAATCCCCGCTTTATAGCACCTTGAGCGCTCGGTCATTTTCGCCCCAGCCGCCCGATAAGCCAGCCTTACTGCTGTCTAAGGTAACGCCCATTCCGGCTGTACTGTTATGCTTCTTGCTTTCAGAATAGACATAGACCGCGTGGCGATAACTATTGCCATGGGCAGTGGTTTTCAAGGTATTACCTACGTTTGACCCGTAAATAGTTCCGCCCGACCGCTCTCCACATACACACTGCTGCTGGAGGAGGGCGATGTTCCCACTGATTTGTCCGCCGCTCATCGTAAACGTCCCTCTATACGCAATGCCCTTTACCGTCAATATTCTGCTTGATTTCTTTGAATCTCTTCACTAAGCCTGAGTGGTGTGCCACTCTAAGCCTGAGTGGTATCCCACTCTAAGCCTGAGTGGTATCCCACTCTAAGCCTGAGTGGTATCCCACTCTAAGCCTGAGTGAGATACCACTCTAAGCCTGAGTGGTGTCCCACTCTAAGCCTGAGTGGTGTCCCACTCTAAGCCTGAGTGGTCGGCCACTCTAAGCCTGAGTGGTGTCCCACTCTAAGCCTGAGTGGTCGGCCACTCTAAGCCTAAGTGGTGTCCCACTCTAAGCCTGAGTGAGATACCACTCTAAGCCTAAGTGGTCTCCCACTCTAAGCCTGAGTGGGACACCACAAGAGGAAGATATAGTCTGAAGAAGTAAGGAGGACATACGAATTCCCACTAACTCACTTTACTTGCTGCTTACTACTGTTGCTTGCGCCGTGTCCGTAGCTTTCATTCCTCTGTAGGGGGCAGACTCTGCTATCACGTCATGCCGCAACCGCTACGCATCCACGTCAAGTAGGACGTCGTGTAACCTTTTCGGCTTTGCAAAGTTCTAGTTATGAGGAACGGTTTATGAAACAGTTTTTTTATCGACAAGGTTTGTCCGCCGGAATGTTTGCGGCTTTGGCTGTCGCTGTTCTGGCTAGTACGGTTTGCATTCCCTCGGCTGGAGCTGCGGAGTTTACCCCTGGCTCCCGGCCAGGAGGCATTTCTCCAGACATTCACGATGACAGGCCGGATGACGGACGTGGCAGCAACGCGCCGGAAGGCCCCTTCACTGTTTCGGCTCTGTATCAGGCGTTTTCCTGTGTTGCCACCCGGAGCGGTGAGATTTACTGGAAAGCCGGTATCGACACCCCAGACGGGGTTATGAGGGAATTTAGTCTAAAAGACGATGGTGCCACAGTTAAAATCACGATCACGCCGGATAACGGTGAGGCATACCCATATCTTTATCCTGACGGCCCATGGAAGCTCGCGATAGCAGCCGGAGGAACCACGCCTTCATGGTTCACGGCGGAAATGCGGGCAGCTGCGATGGGGGCGCTTGAGGAATGGAAGGCGGTGGTCTATAACTTTGACCTGGCCGCGTTTATGCATCCCTCGAATCCCGCCACGATTGCGCCCCATCAGCCCGCTGAGGAAGACATTATGCTATTCAGGGAATGGGTGTGCTCCGGTGGGAATCCCAGGAATATGATTATGCGGTCTGTCAGCAGTGCCATCGGTGGAACGGTGGCGAATGCGCTGTGGAACTACCTGAACACCGAGTTCTGGTCGCCCTTCATGGACCAGGCGAATGTCGGAAGCGTCGTGTCCCGGACGACCGGGCTAAAAAACGTCGGTGCGATTCAGGAAGGTCAATACGCGGCCTACTTCGGCAGTTATTTTGCGGATTTGATGACTGGTCAGGGAACGAATCCGAACACTGACTACCCATACCGGGCGGCAGTCGAATTGATCAACCGAGGCTTTATCGTCAGTTCTGATGCGGTAACATGGAGGCTGCATAACGCGGCGGATGGTTCTGTTGCTTACTCCCTATCGGCGGAGGCGTTCAAGGCAAACGAGGAACAGGGTTTTGTTGTCATTGTATCGGAAACCGGCGCGACCTATTGGCAGGCGGGCATTGAATCGAGCGATACGATTATGTCGCTCTTCGGGCTTGACAGCGGCAATTATCTGAAAGCCTCTGTAGTACCTGATAACGATAAAACCTATCCCTATCTCTACCCTGATCTGCCGTGGAAACTGGTCTTGAATGGTGAGGCGCCTGTCTGGTATAGCCCGACTCATGAGAAGGCGGTGATGGCGGCCTTTGAAGAATGGAAAGCCTATGTCTACGACTTCGATATTGACGGACTGCTGGGTTTTTTCGCGAACCTTCCTGCAGAACCCGTCCTGCCAAAGGAAGAAGACATCCTGCTCCTCAGGGAATGGGCTGCTTTCAATAGCGGTAGTGAACGCTCTGGTACAAAAGGCGCGGATACTCGTTACCCTTGGGTGGGATCAAGTATTTGGAGTAACGCGGCGAATTACTTAAATGATGCTTTCAGTGACGCCTATGGACAATGCCCTGGCCCGACTGTCTGTCATGGCATAGAGGCTTATTATGGGATTACCCTGGATACTGCTGTTGAAGATTTAATTGGCAGTTCTGTAGGGGAAGCGGCGCTGGTAGGCAGCTTTTTTACCAATACGGAGAGGTGGCAGGACAGCGGAAGCGAAGTGTATCCGTATCAGGTCTGCGCTGACTTGTGGCGGCATGGCTTTATCGCTAGCTTTGACGGTGTAACATGGCGGCTGTCCAGTGGCCCTGAAGGTACGGTAGTCTACGAGATCACCGAAATAGCAAGTAGTAAGTAGTAAGTAATTGGCATGTAGTATGGTTACTGGTTTTCCCGGCAAAGCTGCTGCCACTTGCTGCTACTCTAAGCGCGCTGGCGGTTTATCTCGTAAAACAGTATGCCCGCAGCTACCGAGACATTGAGTGAATCAAGCCTGCCGTGGGTGGGGATGGCGACCAGAGCGTCGCATGTTTCGCGGAGTAGGCGGGATATACCCGCGCCTTCGCCACCCAGAATCAAGGCTACGCGCCCCGTGAGGTCTTTGGTATACACGGCCTCGCCGCTCATGTCTGCGCCGTAAATCCAGAAGCCGGCGTCCTTCAGGTCTGCTGCGGCGCGGGGAAGATTCGCCACCTCGGCAACTGGAACCCATGCAGTTGCGCCCGCCGATGTTTTGGAGATAACTTCAGCGTGTTTGGCAATGCGCCTGTGCCGTGTTAAAACCAGGTCAACGCTAAACTGATCGCAGGAACGCAGAATCGCGCCGTAGTTGTGCGGGTCCGTAATCTCATCGAGAATCACGACAAGCGCATTTGCTTTTTTCCCAAGCCCATTAACAAAATCCTCAAGACTAAGCGCCACACCGCTATCCACGCTTTCAACCTGCAGCGCAATGCCCCGATGATCCGGCGCCAGGCGATCGAGGTCAAACGCGCCAACGCGCTCAACGCGAACCTTGTGTTCAACCGCAAGCGCGACAATTTCGCGCGCTCGTGGCCCGGCCTTTGCCACAAGAAGCGGCCCCGCGCCACCTGCGGCCTTGAGCCGCTCTTCTATAACGTGAAATCCTGTAAGGTAAGCCATCATGCCTCCAGCGGGTAAGTCGCGCCATACTTGACGATTTCAGTCTGTGGATAGCCATGGGCGGCTAGATACGTCTTGAACTCGGTCTGTGCCTTAGGTTCACCATGTACAAGGAAGATTCTTTTGAGTTGCGAGGTGTCAATAGCATTGAGCCATGCCAGCGCCTCAACGTAGTCAGCATGGGCGCTGAAAGCGTTGATCTCCTCAACCGCTGCCCGCCGCTTGAACCACTGACCATGTATCTTTACCTCAGCATCCTTGTTGCGGATACGCCGCCCCAAGGTGTTTGCAGCCATGTAACCAACCATGAGAATCGTGGTATTCGGGTTACTGATGCTGTTGATGAGGTGGTGCTGAATACGACCCGCCTCACACATACCATCAGCCGAGATGATAATGAGCGGCCCCGGATGCTCGTTGAGCGCCTTAGACTCGTTCACGTTC
Organism: Treponema sp.; assembly: GCA_031267685.1. Classification (GTDB taxonomy): domain Bacteria; phylum Spirochaetota; class Spirochaetia; order Treponematales; family Breznakiellaceae; genus JAIRMT01. The sequence continues at coordinate 15,577 of JAIRYV010000102.1, read as the reverse complement.
GTGGTGAAGTGGAGCGCATTAAAACCAAAAGGATTCTTATGGTGCTTGATAAACGCCTCACGGATGTGTTCATCATAACATTCAGGATGAACCTGAAAGATAGTCGTCGCGTTGGTGGCCATAGGCGAATCCACGAAGATTGGAATCTCAGGTATAACCCCTTCATCAACAAGCAGGTGAAAGTAGTAGACCAGTTCTTGGGTACGCTCAATGGCAAACGAAGGGATGATGATGCGTCCTTTGTTTTTGACAGTTTGTTTGGCGACTTCCGCAAGCTTGGCCATGGCGTTATCTGTGTTATCATGCCGTCGGTTACCGTAGGTACTTTCAAGCACGAGATAGTCTATTGCAGGTAACTTATCGTCAGGATCACGGATAATTGGCTTTTCCTTGCGTCCCAAGTCACCAGAACAGAGGACGCGCAACTCTTTCCCGTCTTTCTTAACCGTAAACAGCGCCATAGCTGAGCCGAGAATGTGTCCAGCATCAAAAAACTCAAGCTGTACCCCTTCGTCGATATACACCGGACGCTGGTAAGAAACGCCTATGATTTGCGATGTTGCTGCTATAGCATCTTTTTCCTCAAAAAGTGGCTGCCAGTCAAACTGCTCCCCCTTTTTATTTGCCTGTTTCCGCAGATATATCGCATCCCGCGCTTGAATGTTGGCTGAATCCATCATGATGAGACTGGCAATATCCCGTGTCGCGGGCGTGGCGTAGATGTTTCCCGTGTAGCCCTGCTTGGTAAGCATGGGCAGAAGGCCGCAGTGGTCGAGATGACCGTGAGTCAGAACCACAGCGCTAAGACGGTCAGCGGCAATGCCGATGTTCCGGTTTTTCCGATCCGCGTCCGAGCGTGAGCCTTGAAACGTGCCGCAGTCAACAAGGTAGCTCTTCCCATCTATCTCAATGACATGTTTAGAGCCAGTTACTTCCTCAGCCGCGCCGAGAGAATAGAAAGTCATATCCATGAAAACAGGATAAAACGGCTTGCCACTTTGTTCAAGCCGGATTTTGTACGGTATGTGGCAAAAGATTCCGATAAAGAAGATAAATGAGAAACCTAAATCGCACACTCGCCATGTCTCTTCTCGCGCTGCTTACAGGTGGATTGTACGCCATTGGGGAAAAGACCATCAGCATTGGCGGGGAAGCTGGCTGGAACGTGGTAGACAAACGTATCGGGGTTACTGAACTGAGTTCCGTGCGCCCCCATCCGGTCCTGGCGCTTTCTTCAGCCACACGCTACGCCGATGAGCAAACGCTGGACCTGGCGCTATCATTCGATGAGGAACAGCCCACTGAGTTTCAGGATCACGCAGGCCATTACCAGATATCGATTTCACCAGCACTTCTGGCAACTGAAAAACGGCTTGCGCGTTCAGGAGCTGGCGCAGCCATGTTTTCTGGTCTACTTCCCTTCTTGGAGAACGTCAACAGCGGCCCCCTTGTCCTGGTGCCACAGCCCGGCGCACTCCTTTCATCTGGTCAGGCGATCCGCGATTTTTCCATAGAGTTCTGGCTCTTCCCCATGAATATGGAGAATGGGGAACTCATCGTTTCATGGACCGCTGCCCGTGAGGATAGCCCGGGCAATTACGCCTTACAGCGAATCCAGTGTATCGCGTCTAAAAACCGGCTTCAGTGGCTTTTCCAGAACTTTTTCGCGCCACCCGAAGCCGAAGAGCTGCCAGTAAGCATCTCCTTTACCGGTATTACGCCTCTGGTACCACGAACATGGAGCCACCACGTGATCCGTTTCAATGCTGACACTGGCCTCCTTGAGTATTTGGTCAATGGAGTGCCTGAAGCTATTACCTACACTACTAGTTCTGGCAGAGAAAGCAGCCAACTCTACCATGCAGTGGCGGGCAGAGAGGGTATGCTTATACTTGGAGGGCGTTTCATAGGCATGATGGACGAATTCCGTATTTATAGTAGTTTTATCGACGATCCGATTCTCCGTAAGTATCACCAAAACGGGGGACGTGCTGAAACGCGGGTCTTGGACCTGGGAGAATACAACAGCAGTGTACTCAAGATCGATGTTAATGGAGGAAGAATCACCTATTCAGGCGAGCAGGTTCTGAATGAGTACGCGGGAACCTGGCCTTTTCACTTTACTGATGGTTCGACGCTCCAGTTTTTCATCCGCGCCAGCGATAATCCCTATCAATGGACCGAGACTCCGGTGCCTGACACGAATGATTGGCGTCTTTTGTCGTTTGACCAGGTGATTAACAATCCTGAGTGGCGAGCTTTTACGCCCGGAACCGGGCTTTCCGGGATTCAAGGTAGGTTCGTGCAGGTTGCAGTGATGTTCTATCCTGGCAATAGCAACGAAACTACTCCGTACCTTGACCGGCTCACCATAACGTACCAGCCTGATGAGCCGCCTTTGGCGCCGACCATGCTCACGGCCATAGCGAGGGACAGCGCGATAGACCTTTCTTGGCGTGCCAGCTTTGACGCTGACGTGACTGGTTATCTTGTGTACTACGGCGAGGCAAGCGAACAATACTTCGGAAAGGGTGCGCTATTGGGTGATTCGCCGATTAACGTCGGAAAACGGACTTCGGTCCATATTGATGGCTTACAGAATGGAACCTTATACTATTTTGTAGTGGTTGCGTATGATCGCTTTATCCCATTGCATCTGGGGACTTTCTCGCGGGAAGTGAGCGCACGGCCACTGAGGATGGGACAATAATGGATAATGACGGAACAACAGTGGATACTAAAGAAGAATTCGGTGGCATACAAAAGTCAGACCTACTGGCGCTTTTGAAATACCTCTTTGAGCTAACTGAGTATCTTCCTCCAAAGCAGAAGGAGGAATTTCTGAACAGTACGATACATGAGGAGATAAATCATCTCATTGATACGCTAGAAAACTAGGAAAATTGATTCCCCTTGGGATGACCTAAACAGAACTCACAGATTTCAACCTGTGCAAGTCTAGTCATGAGTCTGCACAGGATTGATCTGACCCTAACAGAGGGCTTGACGAGCGGATTATCTCCTTGATACCTTGCTCTGATTTGTCTATATTTGCAGCTATGACTGATTTCATTACCAAAACTTCCGGCATCAAAGAGGCGCGGGAGCGGATCAAACGGTGCCTTGATGAGTTTACTATGGCACTGGACCTTGCCGACCTCGGGCTTGAGCATGTCCCGCTTGAATTGCGGAAGCTCTCGCATATTTCAGCACTTGATTTAAGCGATAACAAAATCAGAACCCTGCCAGCCTTCCTGAGCGAGTTCACTATGCTTGAAAACTTCGATCTCAGCCGAAACCACTTCTCAACACTGCCAGAAGTCATCGGAAGTCTTGGGTCGCTCAAGGTGTTGAACCTTAGGGGTAATGAGCTTTCCAGTTTGCCGGAATTCATTGAGCAGCTCAGTCAGCTTGAACAACTCGATTGTAGTCGCAACAAACTCACTACAGCGCCGGAAATGCTGAGTAAACTGCCTGCGCTCAAAAACCTTAACCTCAGCCGCAATAATCTCAAAACGCTGCCCGAAGCAGTGCGCAGGCTTTCAGGGTTAGGGGAACCGAGCCTTGTCCAGCATATCGAGAAGCTGGTGGAACTCTCTCGTGTGGCGGGACTTCACGATGATTTCTTTGACCATGCAAAGGATCATATCAAGGTTGTTTCACGCTTCTTCCACCTTTCGCCCGTACAGTCCGTACTGTATTCACATTTCCTTGTTCGTTACGAGGATCAGCACATCACCACTATGGACCTGAGTTCTTCCCTGAACTGTGAGAGTAACCTGGGGATACTACCCTGGTTGCCAGAATTCAACGAGTTGGAAAAGAAGAAGCTCTTGTACTGCCGTCGAGATGATGGTTTACTCTCATTTCGTGTACCAGAAGGAGTTATCGAGGCGATCAGACAGGGGAATGAGTACAAACCAGCGCACTATGAAGGTGTTTCAATCCATGAGTTCTTTGAGGCGCTCGGCGAGCTTTTCTGCCGGAGAGGAAATAACGAACTTTCATGGAACGATCTTGCTTCTGGTATACATACGTTATTGGAGCAGAATCCTCAGCTTGTGTTCTCACAGAAAATGCTGGCTTATGGACTTGATACTGACAGTGAGGTACTTCTGCTCTACTTCTGTCATCTGCTTGGCAATCAGGACAACGACCATATTTGGCTATCCCCCTTGGATAACGAGGTCTACGATCAAAAGCACAAGACCTTGTTCAGGCAAACGCGACAGCAGTTTGAAAACGGCACACATGTCCTTATGCAAATGAACCTGATTGAGAAGCGGCTTATTGAGGAAGAGCATGATGATTTCTTTGACGACCGCGAGTCATTCTGCTTGACAGATAAGGCTAAGATAGAACTATTGGAAGAACTCCAGATCAAACCACGTAAAGTCAAGACAGATTTCATAGCCGCGAGCAGTATTACGCAGAAGGCGCTGTTCTTTAACGAGCGGGAAACAGAGCAGATTAAGCGCCTCAGCGCCCTGCTTCAAGGCAACAATTATCAGGCAGTACGGGTGCGGCTTGCCGAAACTGGTCAGCGGGGCGGCATTGTCTGTCTCTTTTCCGGCGCATCCGGTACTGGAAAAACCGAGACCGTGTACCAGCTTGCCCGCAAAACTGGTCGTGACCTGCTTACGATGAACATCGCCGAAATGCGGAGCAAGTGGGTCGGCGAGAGCGAGAAGCTCACCAAGGCGCTTTTTGATAAATACCGGGACGCGGTGAAGAACACTGTGGTTACGCCGATTCTGCTCGTGAACGAGGCTGACGCGATCTTCTCCAAACGTTTTTCCCTGAATGAAGACAGCCGTTCCGTGGACCAGATGGCTAATACCGTTCAAAATATCATCTTACAGGAAATGGAAAACCTAGACGGCATCCTCATCGCCACGACCAATATGAGCCTGAACATGGACAAGGCGTTTGAGCGACGTTTTCTGTTCAAGATTGAGTTTGGAAAGCCAGACCTCAACACCCGCCACGCAATCTGGGCATCCATGATACCGGAGCTTTCTGAAGAGGCGCTGGATACGCTTTCGTCCCGCTTTGACTTTTCCGGCGGCCAAATCGAGAACATCACGCGTCGGCGTATGGTTGAGTATATTACCTCTGGCATGGAACCTTCTGTTGAACAGCTTATTACATTCTGCCAGGAGGAATCGCCGGAACAGGAAGTGCGACGCTTTGTCCTGTGAGCCCATTTCCTTTTTAAGGTATATATAGTACAATTAGATCAATGAGTGTGAACTTTCAAATCGACCAGCGGGTCGTGTATCCCTGCCAAGGAGTTGGAAAAATTCTTTCGATAGAGGATAAAAAATTTAAAAATGAGACGATTCCTTACTACGTGATCTACCTTGAGGTATCGGATATGATGGTGATGGTTCCAGTAGCAAAGGCAGAGGAGCTGAAGATTCGTGCTATTGTTGCTCAGGATGTGGCGCAACAGGCATTACAAGTGCTTGGTGAGGACTATGAGCCAATACCGTCAGACTGGAAGCAACGGTATGAGATGAACCTTGCCCTTTCAAAGAAAGGCAGTATCATTGACAACGCGATAGTAGTGCGCGCCCTCTATCACCGAAGTAAGGTGAAAGAATTGCCCATACAGGAACGGAAGCTCTATGATTCTACGCTGAAACTGCTGGAGGACGAGCTATCTCTGTCTCTTGGGGAATCAAAAGAGGCGGTAGATACTATGATTCTTGCCCGTCTAAATTCCCATCTCTAAGCAGAGACATGAATATTGCCGCTGTTATCTGTGCGGCCGGAGCCTCCACCCGTATGGGTGGTGTCAAGAAGGAGTATCGTCCGCTGGATGGCCGTGTTGACGCTGATGGCAAGCCGCTCACCGTGCTGGGCGCGGCGCTTATGGCATTTACCGTTGTTCCCCGTGTAAATCTGATCGTCATCGCGGTTCCTCCATGCGCCAAGTATGGTGAGCTTGCCACCCGTCAGAGTCTGCCGTCAACAACGACGCGTATGTTGTTTGTCCCGGGCGGTTCCACGCGCCGCGTGTCCACGCACCATGCGCTGTCTCTGCTTGCCGCCTACAGCCCAGACTATGTGCTGATCCACGATGGCGCTCGTCCCTGGATTGATCCTGAGCTTATCGAGCGTACAATCGACGCGCTTATGGAATATCAGGCGGTGATCCCGCTTATGCCCCTGATCGAGACGCCCAAGGAGCTTGATGAGCGCGGCTTTGTGTACCGACACCTGAAACGCGCACGGGTAGGAACCGCACAGACCCCGCAGGCATTTGCCTTCACACCCCTGCTTCGCGCCCATGAGCTGGCTGCTGAACGAGAATGTCGTGAAGGCATCGAATATACCGACGATGCGGAGGTCTGGGGCGAGTTTGTGGGTCCAGTTGCGGTAATCAACGGTTCGCCGCAAAACCGTAAGATTACTTTCCCAGAGGATTTGTAAGGAGCAGGTCTATGGTGCGTATTGGCTTAGGGCGTGATCTACACCGCTTGGTTAGTGGACGGCGTTTTTTGCTCGGCGGCGTTGAGTTGCCGTCACCAGTCGGAGAGCAGGGACATTCAGACGGAGACGTGCTGGTTCACGCGCTTATCGATGCCCTGCTGGGGGCAGCCGGACTAGGCGACATTGGCGAACTGTTTCCACCAAGCGATGCAACATGGCAAGACGCTGATTCCCTGCATTTACTCGCCATTGCCTTTGACAAGGTGAAAGCAGCAGGCTGGTCTGTAGTCAACATCGATGCTGTTGTTACCTGCGAAGCTCCCAAGCTCCTGCCACACCGTGCTGCGATTCGCGCCTCAGTTGCCGCGACTCTGGAACTACCGATAGATGCAGTCTTTGTCAAAGGCAAGACCAATGAAGGCTGTGACTCCCTTGGCAAAGGTCATGCGGTCGAAGCGCTCGTTGTGTGTCTACTGGAACGGGCTTAGAACCACGCTTTACTAGCCCATCCAGCCCACAGCGCTTCATAAGAAATCTGAGACATGTGAAGAGGGTCAGACACGTGAGAAATACTGGATACTTCCTCCCCCGATACGGTATGGTGAAGAGAGTCAGACACGTGGAGAACTTCTCACCAGAAATTCACAAGAAATCCTCAAACCTCTTGATGTTTTTATTACAATCCAATAGAATCTTAGTATGGACTTGAGAAAACATCAGATGTCCACTGAACATCTGCTTGCTTACCGTTTAGTCTTCTCCCAGCTCCCAGCTTAATTATACGCTAGTAAAAAGACAGTGTGTCAAACCCCTCGCACGCTTTTTTCACGCTTTAATTCCCCTCAGTTCAAGGAGTAACACATGGCAATACAGCATACGATCAAAGCATAGCTGTACGAAAACCAGCTGACCGAAAACGAGAACGACTATGCCGCACGGGTCAGTGCGGAGCGGACGCTCTCAGTCAGAGACATCTGCGAATCAGCAGTAGCCTGAGGCAGCGCGGACAGCAACGCGTCCGCCATGGAACATGCGGTGGAGCTTTTCAACAAAGAGATAGCCTACTACCTGTGCGATGGCTTCTCCGTCAACACCAGCTGGTACGGGGCGTCCATGCACATCAGGGGTATATTTGACAGCCCTACAGAAGGCTTTGACCCGGAAAAGCACAGTGTTCTGGTGGAATTCCATCACGGAGCAGAGCTGCGCAAGGAACTGGCCGCCGTGAGCGTCAGCATATTGGGCAAGGCGGGGGCCAGCTTCTTTATCACCCAGGTAACCGACATACACATCAGCAGCGTCAACGATGTCTTGACCCCAGGCCGTAACATGAAGATCACGGGCAATAAGTTTAAGCCTGCGGGGAAGGATGCGGCCTGCGGTGTGTACTTCGTGAACGCGGACATACAGGAGCAGGTCAAGGTGAAAGAAGCGGATATTGTAGAGAACCAGAATGCCCACCTTTTGCTCATCATCCCGGCGCTTGCAGCGGGGACGTATCATCTGGAAATAACCACGCAATTCACAGGTGGCAGCGCCTTCTTGAAGTAACCCCACTCAGGCTTAGAGTGGTATCCCACTCAGGCTTAGAGTGGCACACCACTCAGGCTTAGAGTGGTCTCCCACTCAGGCTTAGAGTGGGAGACCACTCAGGCTTAGAGTGGGAGACCACTCAGGCTTAGAGTGGGAGACCACTCAGGCTTAGAGTGGGAATAGAACATGGCAGATGGTAAGCATATTTGAAGGGCATTCATCTAGGTAAGTGAAGCCCCTTCTTCTAGGCAGGTCGAGGTAGCCTCAACGCAGTTGATCGAGTTCCCAGCGGGCGCGATTGCGTACCGCTGATTGGTTTGTGTTTGCCAGAAGCGCAACCAGTAACTTTGTTCCAGTGCTGCTGAGGATTGGACCGGAAAAGCGGCAGAGTGAACCGATAGCACTAGCTATGGCGATAAGCGCCTGAGTGTCCCGTATGGGGTAAAGGCCAAGAATCACACTGGAAAAGGCAGCCATCGCAAGTCCGTCCGGGTCAACACCGATGCGGCCAATGGATTCAGCCGCGGCGGCTTTCACCAGCGGTTCTGGATCATTGTTAAAGAGATCGACTAAAAACGGGATAAGCTCTACCGAACCGATGAAACCCAGAAGCCGTGTTGCCTCGGCGCGGTTATTCACCTGCACTGGCGGTCTGATTGTCGAAGCTCGCGGATTGTTCCGCAGGCTGGCGGCAACCTCCATCAAATAGCGGGCAAAGGCTTTTTCATCTTCCCCAATCTGACCCTTGGTTATAGCCTCATTGATGCGGCTAAACCCGAGCTTCAGTTCGCTGTCGCTGAAACGATAATCGCCGCGCGGCGGGAACTCGCCTAGGTTATAGGAAGGCCGTTGAATCAGCATGGCTGCTGGCGCCAGCTCTGGTGTCAAAGGCGCATCCTCAAAGCGATAGGCATAGAATACCCAGTCTTTGCCGCCTGAAAACAAGAGGCCGTTATCGCTCCACGCGGAAAGCGAAGACGCACCTACAAGCCGCAAAAACCAGCGCCGATCGCCCTCCTCGCTAAACCCAGCCGCGCCAGCCATAGCAAGCACGTATATACCCTGCTCGTTATAGCGCATGATAAGTTCTGTATCGTCTTTTGCTAGTTCTTCCGGCTGAATGTTGCTCTGTCCAGTCCAGAGGATGCTTCCCTCGATTAAAGAAAGAAGCAAAACCTGGCCATTCACCAGAGTTATGGCGACTTTATCCGTAGGGCCGTTGGTGTTCTGCCTGTCAATTGCCGCTTTTGGAGGGGCAGGTAATGCCGGAAGCGGGGGATAAGCGGTAATGCCGTCAATTTCCATAGCGCCACTTTTGTAAAGTATGAGTACCGGCGCTTCTTCGCCACTTCCTGAGAAGGGAACAAGAGCAGCTACTTCATCACTCAGTTCATAAGTACTGATCGTGCCAAATGCATTGACGCGGAGTAGTTCGCCGCTGGCAAGCGCCATAACAAAGCCACCCTGCTTATCAGGCACTGGTGCTACGGTTATCGCACTTTCCAGTGGCTTGCTCCAAAGCGGATAACCCGTTGGTGTGTAGCAGAGCAGGTTCCTCGCTGTTGCTGCGAATATCCGGCCATCCCAGCCAAGCAGTACCGGCGCGATCAGGGGCGCCCCCAGATTAACCCGCCATAATTCTCGCCCGACTCGGTTCAGCGCGATAAGGTTCCCGTTTGTTCGACAGATGTAGCTGATTCCCTCCGGCGTTCTGCTGAGATGAGGCGTAAGTCGCCCAGGCGTGGTATATGTCCACAGGGGTTTACCGTCTTCGGTATAGGCTCTGACGCTCCCACCGTTACATACTACTACAACCGCGCCATCCTGTACCGATGGCAGACCAAGCGCGGACGCGCCTAGTGCGAGTTGCCATACTGGCCGAGCAGTAAGGAGCGCAATGCTCCTGCCTGTTGCCTGTGGTGTCAGAAACGCCACGCTTAGGGTACACATGATGAGCGATACAAGATGTTTTTTATAACACATAACCTTAACCTCCGGTATGGGTGTTCCTGTGGTGTCAGGACGCCATGGTTATTGCCTACCTCCAGTATGGGTGAAAATCGCGAGACTCTCAATATGAGGCGTCTGTGGGTAAAAATCATAAAGGGTCAGAGACCTTAGCTGGTACCCACCGGCGAGCAGCTCCTTTGTGTCCCGTGCCAGTGTTGCCGGATCACAGGACACATAGGCCAGCACGGGAAGCCCAGCACAGGAAAGCCGTTGCCGTAAAAATGGCGACAGGCCCTGCCGAGGCGGGTCAAGCACTACAAAGCCATAATCAAAGGCAGACGTCCGCGCCCATTCATCAGCGCTTTGTGCAAAGTAGCGGAACAACGACTGCCCCTGTGTGCCTTTGATCCGCATGTTTTCCCGCGCAAGGCTTATGGCAACCTTGTCTTGCTCAACCAAGTCCATGCACGGGAACGGCAGAAACGCAGCAAAGGTTCCCACCCCGCAGTAAATATCGGCAGCGTTCAACGACGTATCCAGCCCGGCGCTGACACCAAGCAAGTCCTGAATAAGCACCTCCAGCATAAGCGCGTTGCTTTGAAAGAACGCGCCCGCGTCCATAAGCACATACCGGTCAAGGATCGGGACAGGGCCTCGACTCTTGCCACCCTCACTCAGTAGTATATCACCACGAGCATATACAGAGAAGCGGTCTTTTTCAGGCGGCGGCGTCAGGCACTTGTCCGCCAGCGCTCGTCGTATCAGCGGATCAGCTACAGGGCAGTCCGAGACGCTGACAAGAGTGCCACTGTTCCTCGCCTTGAAACCCAATGCCGTTTTCCCAGAACCCTCGCGGATATAGTGAAACTGGACACGGTTCCGGTACTCAAAAGCCGGGGAAGCCCGAACCGTGATCTCCGGAAGCGCCGAAATACCGCCAATGCGCGTAAAAGCAACGCGCAGGATACGCTCCTTCTCAGCAAGCTGAGTTTCGTAGGCAATATGCTGAAGCGAACAGCCGCCGCAGGTCTGGTAAAACGGGCAGAACGGCGTAACCCGGTACGGCGAAGGCGCTGTCAGTTCCAGCACCTTCGCCCTCGCCCAACCCCGATGCTCCTCGTATACGCGAGCCAACAGTGTATCGCCCGGACAGGAATCATCAATAAAAACACTCTGATTCTCATAGCAGCCAAGCCCAGCGCCGCCCGCGACAAGTTGTTCCACATATGTGGAAAAAATAGTTCCAATACTCATATGTCTAACTTACTACGATTGCAAGAGCTTACCGATAGAGGGTAGAATGGTTACATGGATGGCTTAAAAACACTGGAAACAAACGCGTCCGATAAAGAGGTGAAGGAGCCTGGTCAATCATGCTCCATACAATGGTTAAGCGTCGATGATGGGGTGCAACTCTTTGTAAGGAACTGGATACCCCAACCAGCGCTTCCACCTGTTTCGCCACGCGCCATCGTACACATTGTACATGGTATGGCAGAACACTCCCTGCGTTACGAAAGACTGGCGCTGCGGCTCAACACAGCAGGAATTGCAGTCTGGGCCGCTGATATGCGAGGACACGGCAAAACTGCCGACCTTTCGGTAAACCATGTGGCACGTGGCGGTCTCTTGGGGCACTGCGCGGATAAAGACGCGATTTCGCGTATCGCCGCTGATATTGACACACTCAACTGCACTATTGGCAAGCAATACCCGAATACGCCACTCTTTCTACTGGGACATTCATGGGGGTCATTCCTTGTCCAGAACTACATCGAGACGTATGGGAACCGACTCGCTGGCTGTATGCTTTCCGGCACACGGGGACCTGATGGCCTGAAGATCAAAGTCGGCACGCCACTTATGACCGCACTCGCTATGTTGCATGGCCGTAAAGGTTCGTTTCTGGCGCATGCCATGGCCGATAGACCCTATAGCCGGCCTTTCAAGCCGACCAGAACCGCCTTTGACTGGCTGTCGCGGGACGAAAAAGAAGTTGATGCCTTTATAAACGACCCACTTTGCGGCAAACTCTGTTCAAGCGTGTTCTACCGTGACCTGCTCTTGCTCCTGAATAAGATACACAGGCCAGAAAGCCTTGCCGCTATAAAGCGTGAGCTTCCCATCTATATATTTGGAGGGAGCAGAGACCCAGTTGGAGATATGGGCAATAGTCCCACGGCTCTGGTAAACGCGTATCGGTCTATAGGCATACAGGATTTGGAATTCGTGCTGTACCCTGAGGCACGGCATGAAACACTTAATGAGACTAACCGGGAAGAGGTAACTGAAAACCTGCTTACCTGGATTCTAAAACATTGTTAGAGAGGCTTCTTTCTTGCGCATTCGTTATTCTACTGAAAAAGATGGAAGGCCCGTTAAAAAAGCGATTGTCTATACCCAAGATGAGCATGGTATTGATCTTTCAAAAGTAGATACCGACGCGGTAATGATTGTCAAACGCCTGCGGGCCAATGGTTTTGAAACATATATTGTCGGTGGCGCGGTTCGGGACTTGATTCTAGGGCAGGCCCCTAAGGACTTTGACATCGTAAGTGCCGCAAGTCCCGCTAATATCCGCAAACTCTTCCGTAATGCGCGAGTCATTGGACACCGCTTCCGGCTCGTTCATGTGGCACTCGGCAAAAAACTCTTTGAGGTTTCAACCTTTCGTTCCCTCAAAGACGGACTCTCCGGTAACACCTATGGCACGATCGATGAAGACGTACAGCGCCGGGACTTTTCCATGAATGCACTGTTCTATGATCCAATCGAACAGCTCGTCATTGATTATGTTGATGGCATGAAAGATATATGGAAAAAACAGGTTCGACCTATCATTCACCTGGCAACCATATTCGTTGATGATCCGGTTCGCATGATCCGCGCTGTGAAATACAGCGCCACAACCGGCTTTCACATCCCCCTTCAGGTCCAATGGAAGATACGACGTCAGGTATCACTTCTTTCGTCAATATCGTCTTCCCGCCTCACTGAGGAAATTTTTAAGATTCTCCACTCGCCCCATGCAACCCGTATCATCGAAAACCTCGATGCCTTTGGCATATACGCCTATCTCCAGCCCAACGCCGCAGCTCGTATGCAGAACCACGAGTTCCGCGCTCAGTACCTGCAACGCTTTGCCGCTGAAAAAAACAGTACAGAAGCAGCGCTTGCCCCGCTTGTCGCAACCTTTCTCGAAAACGACAGTAGCATCGTATGGGACGAAGCTCACTTCAAAGACATCTGTGTAGCGGCGCGAAGCTTTGTCCTGCCCATGAACCCACCCCGCGTACTTCTGGATCGAGCCGTGCGCCTCTTGTTTAGGGAACACGGCGTCATTGTGAAACGAGCGGCATGGCTTGCAAACAGATCGTACAAACGCAAACGTCCGGCAAGGCATGATACCGATGCCTAAGCTGAATCTGCGAACAGAACTCAATCCCCCACAGCTGCAAGCCGTAACCCACGTGAATGGACCCCTCCTCATCATTGCAGGTGCAGGATCAGGCAAAACACGGGTCATCACCTACCGTATTGCTCACATGCTTGAGCGCGGAATCCCCCAATCCGCGATCCTCGCGCTCACTTTCACCAACAAAGCAGCACGGGAAATGGAAACACGGGTCAAAGAGCTGACCTCTCGAAAGCTCCAGAGCCTTACCGTCAGCACATTTCACGCCTTTGGAGTAAAAATCCTCCGGGAAGAGATAGAACGCCTGGGATACCGGAAGAACTTTTCGATCTATGACGAAACCGACCGTACCCAACTGCTCAAGGACAGCCTGCGGGAGCGCGGCCATTCACTCGAAGGAATCGACCTCTTTGCTATAGGCCAGTTGTTTTCCAATGTGAAAACCAACCGCGTCCACTGGGGCCAAGGCGCTAACCTCAGCCTCGAAGAAGTGTATGCAGAGTACCAGAACAGCCTGAAAGTGTTTAACGCCCTTGACTTTGATGACCTCTTGGCGCTGCCCATCAAAATCTTTGAAGAGTTCCCAGACGCCCTTGAAAAATATCGCGCCCGCTATCGCTACATCCTCATTGATGAGTTTCAGGACACAAGCCTCATCCAGTATCGCTTGATGCAGCTTATGGCTGATAAAAACGTCTGCGTAGTCGGCGATGACGACCAGTCCATCTACTCATGGCGCGGCGCGAACTACGAGAACATTCTCCAGTTCGAGCAGGATTTTCCCGAAACCATTGAAATCAAGCTGGAACAGAACTACCGTTCCACCACCACAATTCTTGAGGCCGCAAATGGTGTCATTGCCAACAACACCAAGCGTAAGGAAAAGGCGCTCTGGTCAGGCAACACCGGCGGCAAGCCAATCGCCCTCTACTACCCAGCCACCGAAAGTGACGAGGCTGACTTCATCGCCTCTAAAATAAAAAAAATGCGTTTCGAGGAACATCGCAAGTACGATGACTTCGGCGTGCTAATCAGAACCAACGCGCTCACCCGCGCCATTGAAGAAGCCTTTCTCGCGGAAAACATTCCGTATCGGGTTTCTGGCGGCACTAGTTTTTTTCAACGTAAGGAGATCAAGGACGCCCTTTCCTACCTCCGCGTCATTGCCAACCCAGATGACGACGTCAACCTCCTGCGCATCATCAACACCCCACGACGGGGCATTGGTAAAAGTTCCATAACCCAGCTCACCGGGCTTGCACGGAAAAACAACTCCTCCGTCTGGGACGCCCTCAACCGCCTGCGTTACGCTCAGGACACCCTCTTCACCGAAACAAACCGCGCTGACCTGGACGAATTCGCCAGTCTCATCGAGCGATACCGTGAGGAGATGCTGGGTAAACGCGGACTTTCCGCCAAAGTTCACAACATGGTCGATGAAATTGATTACTGGAGCTACCTAGTCAGTGAGCATAGTAAGGAAGAAAAAGTCGCCCGTTGGAAGTTTCAGAACCTCAACACGCTGGTTCAGTCCATTGCCACTTGGGAAAACGACCCGGACAACCTTGATCCCACGCTCTTTGCCTACCTCAACCGCGTCAGCCTCATCACCCAGAACGATAGCGACGATCCACAGGATAAGGGCAAAGTAAACCTCTCGACGATTCACGCTGCCAAGGGCCTTGAATACCCAGTTGTCTTCATCGCAGGCGCTGAAGATGGCATCATTCCCCATGCCCGCAGTCTTGGAGATAGTGACGACGATTCCGACCTTCGCCCCCTTGAGGAGGAGCGCCGCCTTTTCTACGTCGCCATCACCCGCGCCCGCGACAAGCTCATCATTACCAGTTGCCTTCACCGCCGCCGACTCCAGAGTGAGATCGACTGCGCCCCATCGCCCTTTCTTGCTGAAATCCCCAGCCATCTAATAGAAGAGAACGCGCCTGAAGACACTGAGGAAGACGAAGCCCAAGCCGCCGCCAAGTTCTTTGCCCAGCTTAAAAGTCGCTTCCGCTGACCTGCCGATAATTTTTTTTACTTTTTGTTTGATAAGGACTTGACATTCTTGGAGAAGGTACTATAGTTATCATCATGATTTTAACACTGATGGCGTCAAGACAGATACGACCCACGACCCACGACCCACGACCCACGACCCACGACCCACGACCCACGACCCACGACCCACGACCCACGACCCACGACCCACGACCCACGACCCACGACCCACGACCCACGACC